>JBGAIY010000094.1:6137-21300 GCA_044225205.1 Myxococcaceae bacterium
TCGCGGCATGAAGCTCGAGCGCGCGGTCGAGGCGCTCACCGGTCAACCGTCGTCGAGTGGGGGAGCGCACTGACATGCTCTACCTGCTCTACGAGTGGCTCAAAGACGGCGAGTTGGGCAAGTGGCTCAACTTCTTGCGTTACCCGACCTTTCGCATCATCGCGGGCGGGGTCGCGTCGTTGGTCATCGGCATGGTGTCGGGGCCGAGGCTGATCGAGCGGTTGCGCCGGGCGCAACACGGCCAGAGCAACGTGCGCGAAGACACGCCCGAATCGCACCAGAAGAAGAAGGGCACGCCCACCTTGGGTGGCTCATTGATTTTGCTGGGCATTTTCATGGGCACGCTGCTCTTCGCCGACTTGAGTTCGCGGGTCGTGTGGGTCGCGTTGCTGATGACGTTGGGCTACGGCTTCACCGGGTTTCTCGACGACTGGCTCAAGCTGTCGAAGCGCAATTCGAAAGGGCTGCCGGGCCGGTACAAGCTGGTGCTGCAGACCACGTTTTTCTTGGTGAGCGTGTTCGGCCTGCTCTGCACGTGGGACAGCCACGGCCCTCATTTGCTCATCGACACCAAGTTGACGATACCGTTCATACCGACGAGGTGGGCAAACCCCGACTTGGGGTGGCTCTACGTGTTCTTCGCGTGGTTCGTGGTGGTGGGCACGTCGAACGCGGTGAACATGACCGACGGGCTCGACGGGTTGGCCATTGCGCCGACCATGATTTCGGCGTTGGTGTTCGCGGTGCTCTGTTACGTCGCCGGCACGTCGGTCGAAATCGCCGACGTGGTGACGGTGAACGGGGTGCGCCAGTTGGTGGGCGTGCCGGTGCACCAGTACCTGGGCATCGCCAAGGTCGAAGGCGGGGCCGAGTTGGCGGTGTTCTGCGCGTCGATCATGGGCGCGGGCATCAGTTTCTTGTGGTTCAACGCCTACCCGGCGAGCGTGTTCATGGGCGACGTGGGGTCGCTCGCCTTGGGGGGCGCGCTGGGCACGGTCGCGGTGCTCAGCAAGAACGAAATCGTCAGCGCGGTGATTCACGGCGTGTTCTTGGCCGAAATCGTCTCGGTGATGATGCAGGTCGCCAGCTTCAAGTTGACCGGCAAGCGCATTTTCAAAATGGCACCGCTGCACCACCACTTTGAAAAAGCGGGCATGTCTGAAACCAAAATCGTCATTCGCTTTTGGATCGTCTCGGTCTTGTTGGGGGGCGTCGCGCTCGCGTCGCTGAAACTGCGATGACGGGGCCTTTGACCGGCAAGACGTACGTGGTGGTGGGCTTGGGCAAAAGCGGCCTGGGCGCCATTGAATTGCTGCACCGCCGGAGAGCGACGGTCGTCGCGATCGACGAGAACCCGAAGGCGACGGTGCCGTTCGACGGCGTCAAAGTCAGTGTCGGGTTTGGGCCCGAATATTGGCGCGGGGCCGAAGCGGTGGTGGTGAGCCCCGGTGTGCCCCTCTCGAAGCCCGAAGTGCGGGCCGCGAAAGAGGCCGGGGTGCCAGTCTTCGGAGAAATTGAATTGGCGTGGCGCTTCAGGCCCGCCGGCGCCGGGCCGATTCTGGGCATCACCGGTACGAACGGCAAGAGCACCACGACGGCGCTGTTGGGTGAGCTGGTGAAGCAGCAGCACCCGAACACGTTCGTGGGCGGTAACTTGGGCACGGCGTTTTCGAGCGCCTACGCCGACCCGAACCGCGCGCCGTACGACTTTCACGTGGTCGAGCTGTCGTCTTTTCAGCTCGAGGGCTGCGAGGCGGCGGCGTTCGCGGGTGCGGCGATTTTGAACCTGACGCCCGACCACCTCGACCGCTACCCGAGCCACGAAGCGTACGGCCAAGCGAAGGCCCGCATCTTTCGCGCGCAGCCGGCCAACGGGTTCGCGGTGGTGAACCTCGACGACCGCGACGTGATGACGCTGGGCAAGGCGGCGAAGGTGCCGGTGTACGGCTTTTCGCTCGACGCCGGCCGCGCGCCGCCTCCGTCGCTGGCGGGGTTCGCGCTGGGTGACGCGGCGCACGGCCGGTTTTCGTTGAGCTTTGGGGCTTCGACGCCGTTCGAGGTGCGCAACCGGGCGCTGCGGGGGGCGCACAACCTGGCCAACGCCATGGCGGCGACCCTGCTGGCGGCGAAAGCCGGCATTTCAGCCCAGGCGATTCAGCGCGGGCTCGACTCGTTCGGCGGGTTGCCGCACCGGCTCGAGTTCGTGCGTGAGCTCGACGGGGTCGAATGGGTGAACGACTCGAAGGCGACCAACGTCGACTCGTCGCTGGTGGCGATGAACGCGTTCACCGACGGGGTGTGGTTGATCGCCGGGGGCAAGGGCAAGGGGGCTCCGTACGCGCCGCTGGTCGAGGCCTCTCGCGGCAAGCTGCGCGGGGTGCTGACCATTGGCGCCGACGCGGCGACGATTCGCGAGGCGTTCAACGCTCAGGTGCCGGTCGTTTCGTGTGAGACGCTCGAGCGAGCGGTCGCCCACGCGAGGTCGGTTTCGAAGCGAGGCGACACCGTGCTCTTGTCTCCTGCCTGCGCGTCGTACGACCAGTTCAACAACTTCGAACACCGTGGCGACACGTTCAAACAACTCGTGAGGGCCTTGTGACGACCGATACTCGCCGACTCTCGTACGACCCCATTTTGTTGGGCGCGGTCTTGCTGCTCGTGGGCTTCGGCCTGGTCATGGTCTATTCGGCCAGCGCGATTACGGCCCAAGACAAAATGGGCGACAGCTTTCACTTTTTGAAGCGCCAGGCGATCGCCGCGGGGCTCGGGCTGTTCGCCATGGTCGTGGCGCTCAAGCTCGGCTACCGGCGCATGGCCCGGCTCGCCTACCCGCTGTTGGTGTTGAGCGTGGTGCTGTTGGCGCTGGTGTTGGTGCCGGGCATTGGCACCACGGTCGGAGGCGCCAAGCGGTGGATTCGCTTTCCCGGCATTTCGCTGCAGCCGGCCGAGGTGGCGAAGGTGGCGTGGGTCGTCTACCTCTCGTATTCGCTGGCGAAGAAACGCGAGAAAGTTCAAAGCTTTTCAATTGGTTTTCTGCCGCACTTGGGCATCGCCGGGTTGTTGGTGGGCCTGTGCATGTTGGAACCCGACTTCGGCAGCTCGGTCGCGCTGTTGGTGCTGATGTTCGTGATGCTCTTCGCGGCGGGGGCGAAGTTGTCGTACCTCATCGGGTCGGTGCTGCTTGCCATACCGTTCGCGTACACCGCGATTGCTTCGTCGCCGTACCGCATGCAGCGCATCAAGGCGTTTCTCGACCCGTGGGCCAACCGGCAAGGCTCGGGCTACCAAGTGGCCGAGTCGCTCATGTCGATTGGTTCGGGCGGCTTGACGGGGCTGGGCTTGGGCGACGGCCGGCAAAAGCTCTTCTTCTTGCCCGAAGCGCACACCGACTTCATTTTCAGCATCATCGGCGAAGAGCTGGGGCTGGCCGGGGTGGCGTTTCTGACCTTGCTCTACGCCGTCATCGTGTGGCGGGGGTTGAAGGCGGCGCTCGCGGCCCCGGAGCCCTTTGGCACCTACCTGGGGTTGGGCATCACCTCGCTCATCGCCTTTCAGGCCGTGGTGAACATGTCGGTCGCCATGGGGCTCGTGCCGACGAAGGGGCTCACGCTGCCGTTCGTTTCATACGGCGGCAGTTCGCTCATCGTGCTCATGGGGGCGGCGGGGCTGCTCTTGTCGTTGAGCGCGGCGTCAGATTCAGGCGGCGGGGGCAAACGGGTTCGGGCCTCCAAACCCATGAAAGCCGTCGGCGCGAAGGCCAAGTCGGGCAACACGCTGGGTGGCGCCGGAGTGCCCGCGTGAGGGTTCTGATCGCCGGCGGAGGCACCGGTGGCCACCTGTTTCCGGGCATTGCGCTCGCTGAAGAGGTGACGACCCGCCACCCGAAGAACGACGCCGTGTTCGTCGGCACCTCGCGAGGCCTCGAAGCCCGCGTCGTGCCGCAGAACGGCTTTGTCTTCGAGTCGATACCGTCGCGTGGGCTCAAGGGCATGGGCGTCGTGAAGCTCGTGCTCGCCCTGTTGGTGCTGCCGCTCAGTTTCTTCAAAGCCGTCGGGTACTTGCGCAAGTACCGGCCTGACGTGGTGGTGGGCGTGGGGGGCTATTCGTCGGGGCCGGTCGTGCTGGCGGCGTGGCTTTTGCGCATACCGACGGCGATTCAAGAACAGAACGCGCTGCCGGGGCTCACGAACCGCATTCTGGGCCGGTTCGTGAAGGCGGCGTTTCTGTCGTTCGACGAGAGCCGCCGGTTCTTTCGCGACTCGCGCTCGCACGTGTTGGGCAACCCCATTCGCAAAGCGCTGCTCGAGAACTTTTTGCGCTCGAAGGTGGCCCACGACAAGTTCACCGTCTTGATTTTTGGCGGCTCGTTGGGCGCCCGCGGGCTGAACGCGCGCGTCATCGACGCGTTGCCGTACCTCGAGGGGCTCAAGGGCGAGCTCAAGCTGGTTCACCAAACCGGCACGGCCGACTTCGCCCACGTGACGCAGGCGTACGCCGGCCGGGGCTTCGACGTCGACGCGCGCGAGTTCATCGACGACATGTCGGCCGCGTATTTGGGCTGTGACTTGGTGGTTTGCCGCGCCGGGGCGACGACGTTGGCCGAGCTGACGGTGTGCAAGAAGCCGGCGGTGTTGGTGCCGTTTCCACTCGCGACCGACGACCACCAGGCGGTGAACGCCCAGGCGTTGGTCGACGCGGGGGCGGCCGTCATGTTTCGCGAAAGCGAGCTGACCGGTGAAAAGTTGGCCGACGTCATCACCCAGCTCAAGAACGACCCGAAGCGCCTCGCGAAGATGGAAAAAGCGGCCGGCGCGCTGGGCCGACCCGAAGCGGCGCGCGAAATTGCCGACGTGCTCCAGCAGCTGTGCCTCGACAAGTGGGGCGCGCTGACCGGGCAGACCCGCGCGGGCCCCCCCTTGCGGCACGGAGAAAAAACCGCATGATTTCGGCACCCATTACCAGCCGGTTCAAGACCCGGCACACCGCGCGCGTGCACTTCGTGGGCATCGGCGGCATTGGCATGTCGGGCATCGCCGAGGTGCTGCTCAACCTGGGCTATGTGATTTCGGGGTCTGACCTCAAAGAGTCAGACGTGACCAAGCGGCTCGTCAGCATGGGCGCGCGCATCGCGTACGGGCACCGCGAAGAGAACATCACCGACGGCATCGACACGGTGGTCATTTCGAGCGCGGTGAAGAAAGACAACCCCGAAGTCGTGGCCGCCCGCCGACGAAAGACGCCGGTCATACCGCGCGCCGAAATGCTCGCCGAGCTGATGCGGCTCAAGTACTCGGTCGCCATCGCCGGTTCGCACGGCAAGACGTCGACCACGTCGATGGTGGCGACGGTGCTCAACGCGGCCGGGCTCGACCCCACCGCGGTGGTCGGCGGCAAAGTGAACGTCTTGGGCTCGAATGCGAAGCTCGGCAAAAGCGACTTGATGGTGGTCGAAGCCGACGAGAGCGACGGGAGCTTCTTGCGCTTGCACCCGTCGATCGCCGTGGTCACCAACATCGACCCCGAGCACATGGACCACTACCATTCGCTCGACGCGCTCAAACACGCGTTCGTCGAATTCTGCAACCGGGTGCCGTTCTACGGCCTCAACGTGCTCTGTCTCGACCACCCGAACGTGCAGGCGCTGCTGCCGCACCTCGAGAAGCGCTTCGTCACCTACGGCACGTCGCACGCGGCCGACTACCGGCTCGAGGGCATTCGGCTCGACGGCTATTCGACGACCTTTCGGGCGTTTCGGCGCGAAGCCGACTTGGGTGAATTCACCGTGCGCATGGTCGGCTCGCACAACGCGCTCAACGCGCTGTCGGTCATCGCCGTGGCCGAAGAGCTCGACATTTCACTCGACACGGTGCGTTCGGCCCTGCGCGAATTCGGCGGCGTGCAGCGTCGCTTCACGATTCGCGGCGAGGCCAAGGGCGTGACGGTCGTCGACGACTACGGGCACCACCCGGCCGAAGTGAAAGCGACGCTCGCCGGGGCCCGGCAGGCCTTCGGGCGCCGCATCGTCGTGGCGTTTCAACCGCACCGCTACAGCCGCACCCACGACCTGTTCGAAGACTTTTGCAGCGCGTTCAACGACGCCGACGTCGTGTTTCTCACCAACATTTACGCGGCGGGTGAAGAGCCCATCGACGGGGTGTCGTCGGCGAAGTTGGTCGAAGCGGTGCGCTCGTACGGTCACCCCGACGTGACGCTCGTCGAGCGGCGGGCCGACTTGTCGGCGGCGATGCTGCCCAGGCTCAGGGCGGGTGACATTGTCATCACCTTGGGGGCGGGCGACATCACCAACACGGGGCCCGAACTGCTGTCGGCGCTGGGAGCGACCGCATGACCGACCTGGCCTTTCTCGACGCGTTGGCGCCGGGCGAAGTGAAGCGGCAAGAACCGCTCGCTCCTTGGTGCAGTGTACGCGTCGGAGGCCCGGCCGAAGCGTTGGTGAAGCCAGCTTCGGCGAAGTCGTTGGTGGCCGTTTTGGCCCTGGCGGCGAAGCACGGCGTGCCGGTGACGATTCTGGGCGGGGGGGCCAACACGCTCGTGGGTGACGGCGGCGTGCCCGGCATCACCTTGAAGCTCGCGAGCGACTACTTCGCCGAAGAAGTGGTGCGTGACGGCGACGTCACCCGCATCACGGTGAACGGGGGCTCGGCCATTGCCCGCATCGTCACGCTGATGAAGTCGAATTCGTTGGTCGGCGCCGAATTTCTGGCGGGCATACCGGGCACCATTGGCGGCGCGGTGGCCATGAACGCCGGCACGAAAAACGGCGAATGCCTGACCGTGGTCGACGCTTTGGAGCTGGCGACGCCCGACGGCCTGGGCTGGGTCGACGCGAAAGACGTCAGGTTTCGCTACCGGCACACCGAGCTGCCTGTGGGGGCGGTGGTGACGCGGGTGCGTTTTCGGCTCACTTCGGGCGACATGGCCGAATCGGCCAAGAAGATGGAAGTCGACCTGGCGTACCGCAAGCGAACGCAGCCGTTGAGTCAGCCCAATTTCGGGAGCGTTTTCACGAACCCGCCGGGGGGGCAATTCGCGGGCGTGCTGATCGAGCAGGTGGGGCTCAAAGGCCGGCAAATCGGCCTCGCGCAAATTTCAACGCTCCACGCCAATTGGATCGTGAACCTCGGCGGCGCCACCGCCTTCGACGTGACCAGGTTGATGGCCGAAGCCCAGCGCCTCGTGCACGAAAAAACCGGGGTCATGCTCACGCCTGAAGTCAAGCGCATCGGAGCGTTCAGATGAACTCCGACTGCTACAGCCACATCGCTGTCGCCAGAAATTTGCGGGGGCCCGCAACCGGCCCGACGATGCAGGTCCCTCGCCAACGAGGGGCTTCGTGATGTTCTTCCGCCAAAAAAACCGCCGCCGTGTCGACATGGCGAAGAAAACCGGTGAGCTCAAGGCCGCCGCGAAGCACCACGCGCCGACGTTCGCGAAGTTGCTCGTGTCGGCGGTGGTGACGGCGGCGCTCGCCTACGGCGCGGTGTTGGCGTACCGGTGGGCCACGGCGTCGCCGACCTTCGAGCTGCGTACGGTTCACGTCAGCGGCACGAGCCGGGCGACCGACGCGGCCTTGGTGAAGTTGGGCGGCATCACCCTGGGTACGAACCTGTTCGTGCTCGACACCAACGCGATTGAGCGGGCGCTGGTCGCGCACCCGTGGGTCAAAGACGTCAGGGTGCGGCGGCGGTTGCCGTCGACGCTGTCGGTCGAAGTCACCGAGCACACGCCGGTGGCGATGATGTCGTTGGGCGACCTGTACTTGGTGAATGCCGAAGGCGAGCCGTTCAAGCGGGTGCAGGCGGCCGAAGCGCTCGACCTGCCGTTGCTGACCGGCATCGAGCGAGACGATTTCGTGGCGCACCGTGAGGAGAGCTTGGCGGCGGTGCGGCAGACCATTGACGTGGTCAACGCCTACGCGCAGTCGGCGGCGTCGAAAGGGCACCCGCTGTCAGAAGTGCACGTCGGCGAGGGCGGGGTCACGCTGGTCACCGACAGCGGCGAAGAAATTCGGTTGGGCGAGGGCGGGGTCGACGAGAAGCTCGTGCGACTGGAACGCGTGCGACGCGAAATGGCGTCGCGACAAATGACGGCCGAACTGATTCGGCTCGACAACCGGGCACGCCCGAACTGGGTGACGGTTCAACCCAAACTTCAACAAACACCGAGCGCTGGTTCTGAAAAGAGCAAGCGCCCTGCGAAGTAACACTCGCCGCGAAAGCGGGAGGGGATGACAAACATGGCGAAGACCAGAGGTGGAGAGATTCTCGTTGGCCTCGACATTGGCACGACGAAGATCTGTGCGATCGTCGGCGAGCTGACCGAAGACGGCATCGACATCATCGGCATTGGGTCGCACCCTTCGAAAGGGCTGCGCAAAGGCGTGGTCGTCAACATCGAGACGACCGTGCAGTCGATTCAGCGCGCCATTGACGAGGCCGAAGCCATGGCCGGCACCGAAATCACCCACGTGTACACGGGCATCGCCGGTGGGCACATCAAGAGCTTCGGCGGGCGGGGCGTGGTGGCGCTCAAAGACCGCGAAGTCAAAGACGCCGACGTGGCCCGCGTCATCGAACAGGCCAAGACGGTGAACATACCGGTCGACCGCGAAGTCATTCACGTCTTGCCGCAAGAGTTCATCGTCGACGACCAGAGCGGCATCAAAGAACCGCTGGGCATGACGGGCGCTCGGCTCGAGGCCAAGGTGCACATCGTCACGGGGGCGGTCGCGAGCGCGCAGAACATCATCAAGTGCGCGAACCGCGCGGGGTTGAACGTCGCCGACATCGTGCTGCAGCCGCTCGCGTCGAGCGAAGCGGTGTTGACCGAAGAAGAAAAAGAGCTGGGCGTGTGCCTGGTCGACATTGGCGGCGGTACGACCGACATCGCCATTTTTCAGAACGGCGCCATTGTGCACACGGCGGTCATTGCGCTCGGCGGCAACAACCTGACCAACGACATCGCCGTGGGCCTGCGCACCCCGATGGACCACGCCGAGCGCATCAAGCAGAAGTTCGGCTGCGGGCTGACGTCGCTCGTCGACAAGCAGGAGATGATCGAAGTGCCGTCGGTGGGTGGCCGCGAACCGCGCGTCATGGGCCGCCAAATTCTGTGTGAAATTCTCGAGCCCCGCGTCGAAGAAATTTTTCAGCTCGTGCACCACGAAGTCGAGCGCAACGGGTTTTCAGAACTGCTGACGTCGGGCGTCGTCATCACCGGTGGGTCGACGCTGCTGCCGGGCATGCCCGAGCTGGCCGAAGAAATCATGGGGGTGCCGGTGCGGCGCGGCGTGCCCCGGGGCATCGGCGGTCTGGTCGACGTGGTGAAGAGCCCGGTGTACGCGACCGGCGTCGGCTTGGTCGTCTACGGCGCTCGGCACCAAGACCGCCGCATGTTTCGCATTCGCGAAGAGAACGTCTTCAAGAAGGTCAAGCGCCGCATGGGCGAGTGGCTGCAAGAAGTGTTCTGAAATCGCGGTGTTGGGCGGCCCACCCCCGGTGGGCTTTTCTGACACCCAGGTTGCTACAGCCACGTGGCTGAAAACTTGCGGAGCGCAGTGATCGGGCGATGGTGGAGCACTGATTTTCTTCGATTTTTTGGTCTTTTGACGAGGGCGCAACATGAACGAGTTCGACCAGAGCAAGCAAGCAGCCAAAATTCGCGTGGTGGGGGTGGGAGGCGCGGGCTGCAACGCGGTGAACACCATGATCTCGAGCGGTCTTGAGCGGGTCGACTTCATTGCGCTCAACACCGACATTCAAGCGCTGGCGGCGAACCGGGCGCCGCAGCGACTGCAAATTGGCAAAGAGCTGACGCGCGGGTTGGGCGCGGGCGCGAACCCCGAAATGGGCCGCCAAGCAGCGACCGAGTCACGCGACGAGATCGCCGCGATGTTGGCGGGCGCCGACATGGTCTTCGTGACGGCGGGCATGGGGGGCGGCACGGGCACCGGCGCCGCTCCGGTGATCGCCGACATCGCTCGTGAAATGGGTGCGCTGACGGTGGGCGTGGTGACCAAGCCGTTCACCTTCGAAGGCAACCGGCGCCGCAAGGCGGCCGAGCAGGGCCTGGCCGAATTGAAGGCGGCGGTCGACACGTTGATTCAAATACCGAATCAACGGCTGTTGACGCTGTCGACCGAGCCGTTGCCGTTGCTCGAGGCGTTCAAGAAGGCCGACGAGGTGCTGCTCAACGCCGTGCAGGGCATTTCAGACCTGATTCAGTACCACGGCTACATCAACGTCGACTTCGCCGACGTGAAGACGATCATGGGCGAGCAGGGCCTGGCGCTGATGGGCACGGGCCGCTCGTCGGGCGAGAAGCGGGCGCTGCGGGCCATGGAGCAGGCGATTTCGTCTCCGTTGCTCGAAGACGTGTCGATCGACGGCGCGCGGGGCCTGCTCATCAACATCACCGCGGGGCGCGACATCACCCTGCAAGAGATTCACGAAGCCATTTCGATTGCGCAAGAAGCGGCCGACCCCGAAGCGAACATCATTTTCGGTTCGCTGGTCGACGAGAACGTGCAGAACGAAGTGAAAATCACCGTCATCGCCACGGGCTTCGTGTCTCGCGAAATGACGCAGAAGACGCGCATGCCGGCCGGCGTGTCGCAAGACTACCGGCCGCAGACGCAGGCGTCGCTGTTGCCGCGCGTGACGGCTCCGCTCATGTCGCCGGTGAACGCCCCGGTCACGGTCTCGGCGCAGGCCTCGAACCAGCCGCCCATGTCGTTGCCGCGCGAAGAAGTGGCGACGCTGGTGCCTTCGAAAGCGGGCGGGCGAACGATGTCGGCCGAGCACAAGATTCCGGCTCCGCGCAACTCGAGCCCGCGTGAAGCGTCGCTCGCGCTCGACGAAGACCAGTACGACATACCGACGTTCTTGCGGCGCCAAGGCCACACCGAAATGCCGTAGCCGCCGGGGTCGGGCGCCGAGCGGTGCCGCCCCGTGCTTCACCTGATGGGCCAAGGTGCGACCGACGCCCAGTCAGAAAGCGCTGGTGTTGTCCCAAGGGCGGTTGTCGAGGTCGTCGAACCGAGCGACCCAGCTCGCGGCGTCGAAGCCGCCCTCTTTGCCCAGATGTGTTGCGCTGACATCGACGCGGGTCGGTTTGAGGGCCCGTGCGACTTCAGGCAACCAGCCCAAGTCGGGTGCCTGGCGATGGAGGTCACCGGTGGGCGGCCACCTCGCTCCCCGAATCAGCACGCCGCTCGTCAGTGGGCGCACGTCACACGCAGGCAGCGCTCGGGTGATCGACTCCCTGCCGCCAGCACGGGCCGCGAGGTCGTCATTCACGTAGTTCAGCCAGTGTGCCGTCAACGTGTGCCCACGCATTTCGTTTCGCAGGCTGAAGTCGCAGGGGCTGAGCCCATAAAAACGAGGGAGCCATCGAAGAATCTCCGGCTTGGCGTCGCTGTGTGAGCCCGGCGTGGTCTTGAGGGTCAGGCCCACCTGAGCAGACTGAACTGCCGCCAGCTGACAGATTTCGGCCACCCACTCGATCAACGGCTCGACCTCCTGTTGCTCGAGCCACTGGGGTGGGAGGTCGAAGCGCATGAGACCGGCCTTGTTTGGAAACAGTTCGTCGTCGACGTTTGCCGACAGTTGGGCACCGAAGCCGCCGGGCTGACCGCCTTCTCCCGCGTCGTAGAAAATGTGATTCGCTCGATGCTCCTTGGGGAGGTCGCGCAGGTGCCGGAGGTCTTTGCGAAGCTGACGGGTGGTCATTGGCTTCCACAGCCCGCTTTTGGCCGCGAAGGTCTGGAGCATGTCGACCCCCACCAGATCGATGTATCGCTCCAGGCCGCGGGCCAACGTTTCGGCGGCCGAATGAAGATCGGCGTCGAGGTAGAAGAAGCAGCAAAGCGCGGGCACCGCCGCGTGATGCCCCTTCAACGTGACGACTTCGAACGCCTTCCAGTCGAGCGGTTTCATGACGAACAGTTTTCGGGTGGTGCTGACCGCGCCGCGGGCCGCGCTATTTCACGGTGACTTCGAGCGTGTAGTCGCCGGCGAGTTGGCCATTGGGGCAGGCGCACCGGTCGGTGCAGGTCGAGTCGACGACGTACCAGTACGTGCCGGGGGTCGGGCCGTCCCAGCGGGAGCAGGTGGCGCCGTCGCACGGCGCGTCGGCCGAGTCGGCGATGATGGTTTCGTTGCTGCCGCAGGGTGACGACACGCTCAAGACCGGGGTGAAGGCCGCCGTTTTCACGCACACCCACACCGACTTCGCACCCACCGGTATCGTCAATTGGTAGACGGCGTCGGGGCCCTCGCCGGTGCTGGTCAGGTCGTTGTGTTTGCCGACGAGGGTCGACTGCAGCTTGGCGCTCACGGCGCCGAGTTTCGAGGCTTGGGTGCAGGTTTCTCCGCCGCTCGGGCCGGGCGCGACCCCGGCGTCGACGAGCGCGCCGGCGTCACCGCTCGGAGGGCCCGCGTCTGGAGCGCCCGCGTCAGGCTCCGGGGCCGACCGAACTTCGACCACGAGCGGTATTTCGACGTCGGGGCTGTTTTCGGCGTTGCTGGGCAGGTGCAGCCGGCCAGTGGCCACGCCGTCAGCGGAGGCCTCGGCGGTCACGGTGAGGGTCAGGGTTTCTCCGACCGAAACCGCGAGGGCGGTCACGGGCTCCAGCGCAAACCGGTCGCTCGCTTGGGCGATGACCGCCTCACCCATTCGCAGCTCTGCTGAACCGACGTTGGTGACGACGACGGTGCGCTGGCTCTTCGAGCCATGCTCGAGCACCCCGAAGTCGACGACGGTGGGGTCGACGGCGATTTTCGGGTGGGTCGACGTGAGTCGGGAGTTGCCGCACGCCGCGAGCAACCCCAACGCCAGCCAACCGAAGCGAGCCGTGCTCAATCGACGATGAACAGGCGCGCGCCGTTGGGTGCTCGAGAGCGGTGCGCGACGCTGTTGTCGGCGGCGTGGTAGCCCATGCCTGGCTTGAGCACGTGGGTGGTGCCGTCGGCCAAGTCGCTGTGCAATTCACCTTCAACGCACAGCACAATGTGCCCTTTGAGGCACCAGTGGTCGGCGACGTAGCCGGGCGTGTAGTCGACCATTCGCACCCGAACATCACCCACGGTGTGGGTGCGCCAAATGGCCTTGCCGGCATCGCCGGGGTGTTCGACCGGCGACACCTGGGCCCAATCGACCACGTCGAACGGCAGCCCGCTGAGTTTCATACGGCCTCGCAGCGGCCCGCGTTATTCGCAGCTCGGGTTGTTCTGCAACGCGGTGATGTCGCAGAAGCGCGCGTTGATGCTGCCAGTGAGTTTGTCGGCCTGGGTGCCGATGCTGACGTCGAAGGTGCCTTGCAGGCTGCCCGACGAGTCGGCCTTGAGCGTCGTCACCTTGACGAAGCCGCTCTTGGCGACGCTGGCGGCGCTGGTGAGCGAGCTGGTGCAGTTCGCGTCGGTCTTGTTGAACGCGCCGCTGGCGTAGAGGCCGCTGTTGGTCACCTGGCTGCCGCCTTCGAGCACCGTGTACTGGCCGATGTCGGGCGCGAGGGTGGTGACGGTCGTGCCGTCGACCTTGATGTTTTGAAGGGCGAGAACGAGCGAGGTGGCCGACTTGGGTTGGCGGTTGGCTTTGAGGGTGTCGCAGAGGTTCGGCTTGTCGGCCGCCAGCAACACGACCGACTGGGTCTTGCCGCCGGTGTCTTTGAGCACGAAGAAGATCATGTCTTGAACACCGAGCGAAATGCCTGACACCGACCCGCTGACGCTGCCGGCGCCGCAAGCCGACAACAGGCTCAAGACTGCGGCGGCGGTGACGACTTTCAATGAACGATTCATGGCGAACTCCTCACACGAGAGAAAAAACTGCGGTGGTTGGCTTGGTTGCCCGGGTCAGAGCGGTTCGATCTTCAAATTGTCGAAGAAGAGCTGGGCTTCCCATGACGAGAAACCGAAACGGTCGTGGCCCTCGCCGACGAGCGGCAGGGGGTCTTGAAAGCGGCCGTATTCTTGGCCGTCGAGGTACCAGACGATGGTGTCGTTTCGGCGCTCGATGCGCCAGTGGTACATGCGGCCGATTTGCACGGGGCGGGCGCCGGTGAGCTCAACCCGGGTTCGGGTGTCGGCCCGAAAAGCACCGGTCTTGACGACGTCGGCGTCGGTCATGCCTTTTTCGCGGGCGAGGCGGGCGGCTTCGGAGGTGACGGCCCCCCAGGGCTGGCCGTGTTCGTCGAGCCGGGCGATGATCGACAAGCTGTTGTTCCACCCGCCGTGAATCAAAACGTAGCCCGAGGCGTGGTCGGTGCCGTCTCCGAAGATTTCGCACTTGATGTCGCCTTCGGGCGACATCGACCGCACGTCGAATTCGACCGCGACGTTTTGAGGCAGCTTCGCCTTGAGCCAGAGCGGGTTGTTTTTCACTCCGGGAGACAACAGCTCACCGTTCACCGAGCGCCATTGCCCACCGGTCGAAAAGAAGTCGCGGTCGACGACCGCGGGGTCGGCGAAGTCGGTCGAATAGGGCACGGTGGCCGACGTCGGCGCCGCTCCGCGGAACAAAAAGTAGTGCAAGATCGGCAGGTTGAACAACGCAATGACGGCGAGCAAAACCCCCAGCGACAGCCTCGAGAGCTTCGCGGGCCGAGCCCAGTCGTCTGGCCCGACGGGCTGCGCCGGGTTCTGGTCAGCCGGGGCGGCCGTCGCTTCTTTGTCGTCAACCTTGTCTTTGCGCTTCGGCTGGGCCATTGCGCCCTGTCGCCTAGCACGACTCTGCCCGGGGCAGAACCGAGTTTTGCGAACCGCGAGGCTGACCGACTCCGGCCGACTGGTTCCGCGCACCCGCACCTCTGACCGCCGAGGCGGCTTCAGGCTTCGAGCGCTTCGAGCCTGGGCAGCAGCGCCCGCCATTCTTCGCGGGCGGCTCGCTCCCATTCGGGCAAGACGGTGCTCAGGCGGCTGTCGAGTTCGACGAAGCCGGCCAGCTGCTGCGCTTCGACCGCGAAGGGGCCCGCTTCGGCATCGCCCCAGTCGGCCGCGGCGAGCACGAACATGGCTTTGGCCGAAGGTTGTTGGCCCACGCGCACCGCACGCCCGAAGTCGAGCAGCGCCAAGTGGGGGGCGCCCAGGCGGCGAGCGACCTCTCCACGGGCCAACAGGGCGCCGGCCACTTCTTTGGGGTCGGG
>JBGAIY010000095.1:0-21874 GCA_044225205.1 Myxococcaceae bacterium
CGTGCTGCCACAATTCGCCGATGTGTCGGTACCGCCCGGGCTGCCGGCCCCTGCGGGGCCCAACAGAGCCGCGCCTTGGCCCCCCGAGCCGCCGCAGCCTTGGCCGAGCCCTCCGTTCGCGGGGCTGCCCGACGTACCGCCCTGGCTGCCGCTTTGGCCGCCCACCCACGTCGCGCCGGCGCCACCGCCGCCGCCGTTGGCGGTCAACCGGCTCATCGACCCGAGCTGCACCGTGGGCGCTTCGAGGAGCAAGCCGCCTCCCGAACCGCCACCGCCACCGCCCGCGTTGAAGCCGAAAGCGCCTCGACCCGCGCTGCCGCCCGCCGCAACCCGACCGTTGATGGTGAGGCGGTGAAACGCGGTGAACTGCAAGGCCCCACCCGCTCGCCCGAGCGCCCCGGCGCTGAAGCCGCCACCATTGGCTCCGGCACAGCCGCCCCGCAAAGGCACGAGCGAGTCATTGCCGCTGGGGGCACCCGCCAGACCGGCCGGGCCGTTGGGGCCGTTGCCCGCGCCTCCGGCCCCGCCGACCGAGCCGAAAGCGCCGCCGCCCCCGCCGCCGCCGGGCGAATTCGAGCTGCCGCCCGCCGTGCCTCGGCCGGTCGCGCAGAACCCGTCGTAATTGCCACCGGGGCCCGAGCGTGACGAGTCGACCGCGCTGCCGTCGACGATTCCGTTGATGGTGGCGTCGCCCAGCACGGCGAAGATGACGGGTCGGGTGCCCACCACCCGCAGGGTGACTCCCGAATTCACGACGAGCGAATTCATGGCCAGCAGCGCGAAGTTCGGTGGCGTGGGCTGCGTCAGCGACACCGAGGGGATGTTGGGCACCGCGCAGCCGTTCTTGTCGCCCGACAACGTCACCGACGTGTCGTTGACCGTCAGCGTGGCGTTGCAGGTGAAGACTGCGTTCACCGACGTCGCCGGCACTTGGGCCACGGTGAAATTCGACGGCGCGAACCCGGCGTCGAGGGTCGTGCCGGCGTCGGCCACGCCGCCGTCACCGCTGGGTACACAGTCTCCTTGGTCGTTGCACACGCCCACCGAGCACGGTTGGCCGGTCTTCGGCGTGAAGACGCAACTGCCGGTCGCTTCAGCGCAGGTGCCTCCTTGTTCGCATTCATTCGGCGTGCAAACGACGTCGGTGCCGCGGCAGCCACCGTCGGCCTGGCAACTGTCTGACGTCGTGCAGGCCAGGCCGTCGTCGCACAACCCCGTCAACACGGGGTACACACAGCCACCGTCGAGCGCCTCGCTGCAGGTACCGGTGGCCGCGAAGCACTCGCCCGGGGGCAGGTCGCACGTCACCGGCGTGCCGGTACAACCACCGTCGCTCTCACAGCGGTCTGCCGTCGTGCACGCCTTCGAGTCACTGCAGCCCTGCCCCACCGACACGGTGAAAACACACCCGCCGGTGCCCCCGTCGACTTCGACGCAGGTGCCATTGGAGAAACAAGCCGAGGGGGCCGCGCAGGTCACCGACGAGCCAGCGGCGCACGAATGGTCGGCTTGGCAGGTCTCCTCTTGTTGGCACGCGAGGTGGTCGTCGCAGCGCAGGCCGAGGCAGTCGGGGTCGAAACAGTCGGTTTGACCGTCGTGGTCGTTGTCTTGGCGGTCGCCACACAACCCCACTTCAGACTGCGCATTGGTGCAGGCCCCCAGGGCACACGTTCCACCGTTGGGGCAGGCCT
Organism: Myxococcaceae bacterium; assembly: GCA_044225205.1. GTDB lineage: Bacteria > Myxococcota > Myxococcia > Myxococcales > Myxococcaceae > JAEUJT01. Next base: position 1,692 of record JBGAIY010000095.1, read on the forward strand.
GGCCCTCGCAGTCGGCGTCGGCGCAGTCGACCGTGCCGTCGACGTCGTCGTCGGCCGAGTTGGCGCAGCCAAGCTCGGCGCAGCGGGCACCGACGCACGCCGCTTGTTGCGCGGTCGCTTTTGACGCACACGCTTTCGACCCACAGGCCGAATCGGCGCAGTCGACGAGCGAATTGCAGTCGTTGTCGAGGTGGTCGCTGCAGACTTCGTCTTTGCCGGGCGTGCGCAGCGGGTCGTGGTCATCGCAGTCGACCCCCTGGGGAGACAAGTCGCCATCGGCGTCAATGTCGCTCTGCCGCCGAAGCGTGAGCGAGACCGGCCTGATGCCACTGGGAGGAAACGTGATGGTCAGCACCTCAGACGTTTCGGCTGGTGAGGTGGCGGTCGTGCACGACGCGTCGGCAAAACCGGCAGCCTGTACCGTGACTTCGTCGGGCAACGTGCCTTGCAGCACCGCCACCTTGAAAACGCGCTGGGCGGGGTCGGGCAGCACGGCCTTCGCCACGAGTGCTGACCCGCCGCCGCTGACCGAGACGGTCACGCACTTCGACTGCACCTGTTCAGAAAGCTCGACCGTGAGGTCGAGCCCTCGGCCGACCGGTGCCTTGGGGCAGGCCGCGAGCGCGAAGCAGGCACACACCAACCCGAGTCGAGCCATGCCCCGAGCGTTTCACACTCGGCCGGCCAGCGCCAAGGCGGGGTCGTACAACTTCGCTGGGCTTAGAGACCGCCTGGGCCGACTTTACTGCCCCACCCGGTGCACAGGTCGAAGCCAGGAGCCGCCGAGTAGGGGTTCGCAGCGCTGCCGCTCGCCGTGACGCCACACGACCCCGCGGTGATGTCGCGAAAGTAACTCGGGTTGCTGCCCACGCCAGCGGTGTAGAGCGTCTGCAAGGCATAATAGGTCGAAGGCCAGGTGTAGGAGGTCTGCGTTCGACTCAGCAGACCGGCCATCAGCGGTGCCGACAGACTGGTGCCGCCGGCGATGTTCCACCCGCCTTGGCCTGAGACGTAAACGGGCACGCCGCCGTTGCCACTGACGGTGGCCACCAACGACACATCGGGGGTGGCGCGCATCGAGGCATTCAAGGCCGCCTGGTACGAAGGCTTGGTGATGTAGGTCGAAACGCCCCCGCCACTGCGGTTCCACGCGAACTCTTGCATCGGCAAGGGGCTGGTCGTGCCCGGTGGGTTGTACGGGTTCGACACGGTCGTGCCCCCCACCGCCATCACGTATTTGCTGGTGGCGGGGTAGGTGGGCGTGCTCCCGTCGTCGCCGCTGGCGGCGATGAACATCGCCCGGTACGGAAAGCACGGAGAATACCCGTTGCAGTGGGCATAGACGGTCGGCTTCGACGAAAACACGCTCTCGAATTTCGATTCGGTCGAGTACTCCTTCGCACCCCAGCTCATCGAAATTTTCGGGTACGTCAGTTGGCCCACGGCGAACTTCGCCACTTCGACGCCGTTGTAAATCATGTCATCGACGATGTCGGAGGCCGTCTCCACAAGCAAAATGGGAGCGTCGGGGGCCATGGCGTGGGCCCATTGAACGTCGAGGGCGGTCTCGAGGTCCCACCCGGCGGGGCTCGGTGGTGGTTGTACGCCGTTGGTGGTGGCGTACACCACGCTGAGCTTCGGTGCGGGCAGCCCGTAAAAATTCGAAAAATACGTCGCGTCGTTCACGACCGTCGGGTGGTGAAACGCGGTGACAATGGCGATGGGGCCATAGCCCCCCGTGGGGTTGACCGAGGCCACTTGCGCGTTGCACCCCAAGCCCCCCGCGGGGGGCGGCACGAGGCCGTAGAAACACGCCAATGACGCCGGGGTGTCGTACGTCGCCGCGGGCGAGCTGGCCGAGGGGTTCACTCGGGGTGCGTCGGTCGCTTGACGGCGTTGCTCGTCACGGGGTGGCGTCAGGTCAAAACCGCGGCTCGGCACGAAGACGCGCAGGTTGGTGTGGGCCTTGCCTTCGGCTTCTCCCGGCTGAGTGACGTTCGTCGAAGGTCGCAATTCGACGCCTTCAAAGCCGGTACCGTCGGGGTTGCGGTGGTGGAGTCGAACGACTTCGCCTGACCAGGGCGCGTATTCGACCGCACGGCCGGTATCTCGGTGAAAGAGGGGCAGTTTCGCGCCCGCGACTTCGACGACTTCATCGGGCACGGGCACTTCTTCTTCTCCCGCGGGCAGACCACACCCCATGGCCCCGGCCAGCCACACCGAGGGCAGAACCACCAGGCGCCACGGGCCTCGACTCGAAGTTGGGTGCGTCATGCGTTCTCCTGTTCGAAGAAAGACGCATCGGGGGAGCCCGCAGTCTCACGGCGTGGTTGCCCACTGCGGTGGTCACCCGAAAGGGTGCGTGGCAGGCCAAACCCGTTCATGATGCCCCGGGTGACGGCGATGCGCGTGCTGCTGGGCCTGGGTCACAACCGGCTCACCGGAGTTTCGACATTCGCCCTGACGCTGGCCACCGAGTTGGCGGCGCGGGGGCACGCGGTGACGGTCGCCATCGCCCAGAGACAAACCCAGCTGCCGCTCCTCGAGCGGGCGGTGGGGGCCGTGGCCCGGCTCTCGCTCGGCCCCGCGAGGCCCGAAGGTGAATTCACGCACGCGTTGCTCTCTGACCGGGTCGCCTTTCGGCACTACGGCCTCGCCGCGCCGCGCCGGTACTTCTTCGCCCACGGCCTCGGAGAGCCCGAGTTGGAGGTTCACCCCGACGACGTCTCGCAGCTGAGCCACCTCTTTTGCATGAGCCCCTTCATGCTGCGCCACTACCAGGCGAAGTACCCGGGTTTGAGCTCGAGCTTCGTGCCCAACTTCATCGACACCGAACGCTTCGCCTTCGCGCCGTCGAGGCCGCGCGCGCAGAACGTGCTGCTGAACGACCGCCGTTCAGCGCAAGAATACCTCGGGCCGGTGACCGAGGTCGCCAAGGCGCTCGGTCTGAGCGCGGTGCCGGTCGCGGCGCTCAACTTTGGGTACCCGGTCACGAGCCCTGAAAAGCTGTTGCCGCAGTTCGACCTCGTGCTCGCGTATGGGCGCTCTCTGTACGAAGCCATGAGCTGCGGGCGCAACGTGGTGGTGTTCGGCAAGTCAGGAGGCGACGGCTTCGTCACGCCCGATAATTTCGACACCTTCTTCGACCGCAACTGCTCGGGGTGGGCCACCCGTGCGCTCAACTTCGCCGACCCCGAGGTCTGGCGACGACTGGGTGACGAGCTGCGACGCCATGACCCCACGCTCGGCCGGGCACTGCGCGAGCTCGTCGTCGACCGCTGCGACGTGAAGCGCCAATTCAACCGGGTCACCGACTTCTGCTGAAGAGCCTCCACCTCGTTGATCAGCGCCCTCCGATGTCGAAGCACGCTGACCTGCACCGGAAAACGTGAATTCGGCGGTCACCTCGTGGTCGTTCACGCAAATGCCACCTCGAACTTCTATGAGGGCTACATGACGCGTGGTGTCTGTGGCCGGTCAATCACTGCCTTTCAGTGAAAAAGACTTCGGCCGACCACTCCCCAAGAGCGGCCGGCCGAATTCTTCAACCACGCAGCGGTGACGCTTACGGCGTCGGGCTCTTCTTGTCGGCTCGGGTCGGGGCCGGAGTCGCGGGAGCCGGTTCGGGAGAATTCGGCTCGTCGAAGATTTGCTCGTATTTCGACACCGACACCGGCACGGCGGGAGCGGGGGCCGCCACCTTCGCGACCGGCGCTTCAATCGCGACCGGGGCCGCGATGCTGGGCGAAACCGTCGCGGCCGAGGGCGCCAACGGAGCCGCTGTGGTCGACGGCAGCGAGAGGGTCGGAGCGGGCGTCATGATGGAGGGGATGACCGGCACCACCCGACCCGCTTTGGTGCGGCGCACCTTCGCCGCCGCAGCCGCCGCCGCCGCAGACACCGGCGCCGGAGCCTGCGGAGCGCGAACCGCCGCTTTCGAGTGAGCGAGCGGCGAGAGGTCGTCGTCGGTGCCACCCATGTCGACCATTTCGTCTTTGCTGGGCTTCGCGGGAGCAAGCTTGGTGCTGCTCTCAGGGTGGGCCGGTTCGACCGGGCTCACCGCGGGCGCCGCAGCAGCCGGTGCAGGAACCGCGGGCACCGCCGGAGCCGCGGCTTTCTCGTCGACCGGAGCCGGCGCCGCAGGCGCATCGGTCTTCGCTTCAGGCGCCGCCACTGGAGCCGCTGACTTCTCGGCTTCTTTCGCGGGCACCGCCGCCGGAGCCTTCGCTTCGTGCGACTCGCTCGAGCCGCTCAAAAGGTTGATGCCGAGCACCAACAGCGACACCACGAGCACGACCAAGCCGCCGGCGAGGTACCACATCTTCATCGAGGCCTTGGGCGGCTCGTTGTAGAGGCCGAACACGCCACCACTGGGCATCAAGTCGGGCGCCACCGCGACGTTGTGCGACAAGCGCACCGACGTGCTGGGCGCCGAGGGCGGGGGCATGACCGGGGTCGACTCGACCACCAACACCTTCGGCACTTCGATGGTCGGCAGCTTGAGCACGTCGGCCGCGGCCGCTTCGGGCACCTCTTCGGGCGGGGCGGGAGGAGCCACCACGGTTTCGACCTTCGCCGTTTCGACCTTCGCCGTTTCGACGGTCGGCGCCAGCGCAGCAGCGACAGCGACGTCGCCTTCAGCGACGGCGGGCGGCGCGGCCAACAGTTCGGGCGCGGCTTCAACGGGCGCGGGGGCCTCCGTCACGGTGACCACGTCGACGACCGCGGCGGTCACCTGGGCCACCGACGGGCTGTCGACCACGGCCGACTCGACCGCGACTGCCGCCACTTCGACCGCGTCAACCGCGGGCACCGGTGCCGGCGCGACTTCGACCATTTCTACCGGCGTGGTGGCGGTCACGGCTTCGACCGCGGCGACGCCAACGGGCGTTTGCACGGCCTCGACCACGTCGTGTTCAACGGGGGCCTGCGGAGGCGACTTGAGCAGCGCGTTCGCGCGCTCTTGCAGTTCGGGAGGCAGCCGAATCATCGGCATGTCGGGCACGGTGGGCAACGAACCCGAGTGCATGGGCTTCGCGAAGAGCGCGGCGACTTCTTGCGCTTCGGGGCGCTCGGCCGCGTCGGCCGAAATCATGCGCTCGATCATTCGGTAATAGGGCTGCGGTATGGTCGCGGGCACGCGCGGCACCCACTGCCCCTGCGCAATCGAATACACGGTGCCCAGGGTGGTCGAATCGACCGGCATGGGCGCTCCGGCGCAAATGCAGAGCAGCGCGCCGAGCGAGTAGACGTCGGCTTCGCGGCTCGCTCCGGCTCCGCGGGCGCGTTCGGGCGCCAAGTACGGCACAATGCGAACCAGGTTCTGCATCAACCGGTTTTCACCGCGGCGGTCGGTCAGCCGGTTGGCAATGACGAGCGGCAAGTCCCACAAATAAGACTTGTCGCCGACCATCAACACCGAGTCGCTGCCGAATTCGCCGTGCACCACGCCTTGGCCGTGCACCGTGGCCAGCGCGTCGGCGAGCTGCGACGCCATTTGCAGCACGACGCCGGTGTCGAGGCGGTCACCCAGAATGGTCGACAACAACGACCCTTCGGGAAAGTCGAGGGCGAGAAACGCCATTGACCCCATTTTGCCGGTCTGGCGAATGCGCGGGAGCATGGGGTGGTGCGGCAGGCGCTCGCACGCTTTCACCGCGGCTTCACCATTCGCCTCGAGCGGCAGCCACCGCACGGCCAATCGCTGGCCCGACTCCAGGTCTTCGGCGCAGTCGAGTCGGCCGATGCCGTCGCACCGCAGCGACGAGCGAAGTTTGATGCGAGGGTCGAGCTCATTCAAGGTCGCGACTCCCTTCGCGTACTTCGCTCCGTTTTGACTGTTACCATTCACCAGGGGGAGGCCAAACGGCGCAGGCGCCGGCGTCTGCAGTCTCATGCGTGGTTCCGTTTCCTTCGTATTGCGACGACGTGTTCACCGACCCTCGCCCAAACCAATGTCTCACCGAGTACCACCTTTGAGCTGGTAAGCACACCCCCCCAGGCCAGCGGCTTCTCCCAATAAAATTGGAGAGATCGCCCGCCTCTTGACGAAATCAGCGAGAGCCGATCAGCGGTTTTATTGGCCTTCGACGAGCAGGCCTTCGGTGCCGCCGAGCATCACTTTGGGGCCGCTGAGCACCCCGCTGCGCAAGGTGCCGGTGAGCGAAAACGAGCTCTTCCACGTCGAGCCGTCGAAGCGCACGACATCAGACGAACCCAAGCCTCCGGTGAAGCCGTACATGTCGGTGGGCGCGCGCACGAACAGGCCCTTGAGGCCGGCCCGGGCGGTGAGCGTCGACCAGCTGGCGGCCCCGGCGTCGAGGCGCGAGAACACGTTGTCTCCGGCGGCCCACACGGTGCCGGAGGCCAGGCGGCAAACGGCCAGGCGGGCGGTGGGCGTGGGGTACGCGGGCGTGGCGGGCGACCAGCTGCCGTTGGCGAGCTTGAGCACCGTGCCGTTGGTGCCGCAGGCGACCGCGACACCCGCCGCGCCACAGTCGACCGAGAGCAGCTCTTCGGAGGTGCCCGAGGTCATTTTCGAGGCGACCAGCGTCGTCGAATTCACGAGGTAAATCGAACCTCCGGTGCCTACGACGTACGCCTCGGTGTCTGAAATGCGGCACACGCTGTTGAAGGTCGTACCGGGGGCGCTGGTGGTGATTTGGGTGAAGCCGACCCCGGCGGCATACCGCTCGATGACGCCCGCCGCGGTCGACGCATTGGTGCCGACGACCAACACCCCGGTGCCGGCCTTGGCTTCGGCCGCGACCGCCACGACGTCGGCGGGCCCGCGCACGAAGCCGAACAACGGCGAGGTGGTTCGCCGCAGCGCCAAGTCGCCCGTGGTGCTGACGAGCACCAAGTCGCCCGCGCTGGTGGCACTGAGCGCGGCCCAGTCTTCGCCCAGGTCGTACGCCTCGTTGGTCGACGGCCCCCGGTGAAAAATGTCGTTGACCCCGGGGCTGCGGCGAACGTCGGCCACGACCACGCCGGCCGCGTCGTTGAGCGAGAGGTGCTCTTCGCCGTGCTGGGTGGTGAGCAACGTTTCGGCGGGCACCGACAGGCCCGAGCGCGCCAGCCGGTACAACGCGCCCACTTGCGACAGCCCGTTCGACGACGTGAGCACATAGCTCGCGTGGCCCGCGCCGCCGGCGATGCCGACGACCCCGTTGCCAATGGCGAGCGACGGTATTTCGTTGGTGGTGAAGGTGCCGGTGGGGCTGTGGCGGCTCAAAGTGTTGCTGGGCTTGCCGCACAGCACGTCGGGCGTGAGCGACACGTCGACCCAGGGGCCGATGACGTCGCAGCCCTCGTCGTCGTTGTCGTTGTCGAGCACCCAGGCCATGCTCACCGTGGGGTTGCGGTACGCCATGACGGTCTGGCCCGAGCCGTTTTCGCTCCAGCCGCCGATGCGCTCGCGGTTGGTCTCGTCGATGTAGGCCGACGTCATCACCAGGTTGCCTTGCGACCCGGGCAACGACCCGCTCACCCAGGCGCTGCCGTTCCACTTGAGCCAGGTGCCGGTGTCGTCGGCGACGAGAATGTTGCTCTCGCTGCGGCCGTACACCGACACGAAATTCGTGCTGCCAGAGCCCGGCACGTTGGCCACGGCGGCGACCGTGTTGTTCCGGTATGTCCACACGGTGCGCTTGCTGCCCACGACCCAGGCGACGGCGCCGTTGACGAAGTGCACCGCGCTCAAGTTTTCAGTGGTGGGCGTGGCGATGACGGCCCATTCAGACCCGTTCCACCGGGCGAGCTTGCCGCCGTCACCCACCGCAACGACCAGGTCGCCGTTCGAATTGGGAGCGATGTCGAGCGCCGAAATCGCGAACTTCACCCGCGGGCCAGTTTGCTTGAACACCGCCGAAGGTGACACGCACAAGCCGTTCGCGCAGCCGCCGGGGCACGTCACGTCGGTCGCTTGATAGCTGCAGGTGCCCGCGGCGCAGGTGCCGGTGGCCGCGAACGTGCGCGCCACGTTGCCCATGCACACCGCCGCCGGAGGCGTGTTGCACACCACGCCCTGACACGGGTCTTGGTTGACGCAGACGCCGTTGGCGCAGCCGTTGACGCAGGCCACGTCATTCGACGTGAATTGGCACGAGCCGGTGGTGGCGTTGCAAGTGCCGGGGGCGTTGAAGCTTCGGCGTACCTTGTCGACGCACACCGGTGAGGGCGCCGTGTCGCACGTCACGCCCTTGCACGCGTCGACACAGGCGCCGTTCGCGCAGCCATTGGCACACGCCGTGTCGGTCGAGTCGAAGACGCACGCGCCGGTGGCGCCGTCGCAGTGGCCCGCGTACGTGGTGACCTTCGCGCCCGAACACGTCGACGCTTTGGTGCACGTCACGCCGGCGCACTTGTCGCCGTTGTCTCGCTGGCAGGCGTTCTGTACGCACGAATAGCCGGTGGGGCACACGTTGCCCGGGTTGCAGCGGTACCCCGAAGGGTCGACCTGCACGTTCATGGGGCAGCCGGCGCACACGAGCACCACCGTCGACAAGACGAGTGAACGGGTTGCGATCATCGGGGGCCTCCGGAGCTCTTCATGCCGGGCTCGGGCATGGAGAAGATGAAACAAAGCGTGCCACCGACGACCGCGGCTCCGCCAGCCCCGAACAAGATGTTGGCGGCCACGCCCTTGGTATTCGCACTGGTTGCGGCCGCTTGCGCGTCGGCCACCGTCTGGGTCTTGTCTTGTGAACGCGCTGCGTCGCCATTGGCGCTCAGGCCCAACACCAAGCCCGTCACCAGCGCCGCCACCCCCACTCCACCCAACACGTAGGCGGCGATGCGACCCCCTGACACCCCCGGGCCCGTGTCGTGGTCGACGCCCGCGGCCACCAATTCGAGCGAGAGCGCATTTTCGACGGGCAACAGCGGGGGTTGCACGGGCTCGAAGGTCAACGCGGTGGTGCGGCCGGTGCGAACCGTCACCATCATCTTCTTCACTCCGGAGGGAAATTCGGCTTCGACTTCGTATTCGCCGGCGGTCAAGAACATGGCCACCGGCGGCTCGGCGTAGCGGCGGCCTTTGACGCTCACCCAGCTGGCCCGGGGCGCGTTGAGCTCGAGGTAACCCAGCGCTTCGCGTTCGGCCTTGGCCAGCGCGTTGCCCACCTTTTCGGCCACGTCGAGGGTGTCGGTCGCGCTCGGGGCGCGGCTCATGTACAGCCGGTAGTAGTAGAGCGTGAAGGGCGCGTCGCCCAGCTTCTCGTACGACTTCGCCAAGTCGTAGGCCACTTCGGGCGTGACGCGCTGCCCGTCGGCTTTTTTGAAGTTGTAAATGGCCGCGCCGTAGTCGCCCTGTTGGTACAGGCCCTCGCCTTTTTCGAAATACGCCTTGAACCGGAGCGACTCGAGCTCGCCCGGCATGGGTACCGCATTCGAACCAGGCCCCGCGGCCGCCAACAGACACGAGGTCAGAACCCACAGAGTCAAATCGCGCTCCCCCGTGAAAAGAGCCAGGGCTCTAAGCTCAAATCACCGCGCCGTACAACATCACCGTGACAGAGCATGACGTGTGGGTGTGACCTCCCGAGAACAGGCAGGGCCCCGGCCCCAAGTCACCCAGATGAGCGGGGTATTTGGGGGCCGCTGACGTTATAGGCGCCTTCGTGACTGCCCGCGGGCCGCCCCGAAAACCCGACGCCGAACGGCCCGAGCGCGTTTCGACGCGTGAGCTGTTGCGCCAATTGCCGCGAACCCTGCGCCTGTTGTGGGACGCCGACCGCCTGAGCGCGGTGGTGTTGACGGTGCTGACGCTGGTGCAAGCCGTATTGCCAGCCGCGCTCGCGTTGGTGGGCAAGCTCATCATCGACTCGGTGGTGCTGGCGTCGAAAGCCCCGAGCGAAGCCGCCCAACACGACGTCATGAAATACGTGACGTGGGAACTGGCCCTCGCGGTGGGCGCGCTGGCCCTGGGTCGGGCCCAGGGGTTCGTGCGCGAAGTGCTGCGGGTCTCGCTCGGCAACCTCATCACCGAGCGCATTTTAGAAAAGTCGCTGACGCTCGAGCTGAGGCACTTCGAAGACTCCAAGACGTACGACATCATGCAGAACGCGCGGCGCGAGTCGGCGAGCCGCCCCCTCTCGCTCGCCATGGCCGGGGTGACGGTGGTGAAGAACTTCGTCACCTTGGCGACCTTCGGCGCCCTGCTGTGGAACGTGGCGTGGTGGGCGGTGTTCGTGCTGGTGGTCGCCGCGGTGCCGTCGTTCTTCGCCGAGACCAAGCTCTCGGCCATGGCGTACAAGCTGTACTCGTGGCGCGCCCCCGAGGGCCGAAAGCTCAACTACCTCGAGTGGATCTTGACGCGCGACGCCCACGTCAAAGAAGTGAAGCTGTTCAACCTGGGGCCGCTCATTTTGCAGCGCTACCGTGACTTGTACCGCACGTTTCTGGGCGAAGACCGGGCGCTGGCCAAGAAACGCCTGCTGCTCGGTACCGGGTTGGGCGTGCTGTCGCTTGGGGCTTTTTACGCGTGCTACTGGCTCGTGGCCGGCCGGGCGTCGCGGGCCGAAATCAGCGTGGGTGACTTGACGCTGTCGTTGGCCGTCTTTCGCCAAGGCCAGAGCGCTTTCGAGGCCGTGCTCAGCTCAATCGCCGGCATGTACGAAGACGCGCTGTTCATGTCGAACTTGTTTCTGTTTCTCGAGCTGCCCACGAGCGGTGAAAAGTCACGGGTGACGCCCGCCCGGCAACTGCCTCGGGGCCAGCACGCCATTGAATTTCGCGACGTGTCGTTTCGCTACCCTGGCCGTGACGGGTGGGCCCTGCAGCACGTGAACTTGCGCATCGCCCCGGGTGAAAAATTGGCGCTCGTGGGTGAAAACGGGGCCGGCAAGTCGACGTTGATCAAGCTGCTGTTGCGGCTCTACGAGCCCACCGAGGGTGACATTCTGTACGGCGGGGTCGACGTGCGCGACCTCGACGTGACCGACCTGCGCACCCGCTTCGGGGCCGTCTTTCAAGACTTCGTGCGGTACCAGTTCAGCGCCAAGGAGAACATTGGCCTCGGCGAACCCGAGAAGCTCGAGTCGCTGCCCGCCGTGCAAGCCGCCGCCGAGGCAGGCGGCGCCGCCGAGCTCATTGAGTCGCTGCCGGCGAAGTACGACACGGTGTTGGGCGCTTGGTTCGAAAAGGCCCACGACTTGTCTGGAGGCCAGTGGCAGAAACTGGCGGTGGCGCGCGCCTTCATGCGCCAAGCCGACGTGCTCGTGCTCGACGAGCCGACCGCCGCCATTGACGCCGAAAGCGAAGTCGCGCTGTTCGGGCGGTTTCGGGCGCTCGCGAAAGACCGCTCGGCGTTGATCATTTCGCACCGGTTCTCGACGGTTCGCATGGCCGACCGCATCGCCGTGCTCGAAGGCGGCCGGCTGACCGAGCTGGGCACGCATGAGGAATTGCTGAATGAAAATGGGCGGTACGCGAAGTTGTTCACGATGCAGGCGCAAGGGTACCGGTAGGCGCCGTCGGGAGCGACGTTCGGTCGAAGCGAAAAACTGAACGCGCACATGGGGTGGTCGCGCCTCCATTTGAGAATGGCGGCTGCGCAACCACCTCCGCGCGACAGAAGCTCGCACTCCGTCGTTGTAGGAACCGCAGCCGCGTGGCGCGCGCCCATTGCACTTCAGAGCGCGAACCGCCGCCCATGTCCGCGCGACCGAGCCTCGCACTCCGTCGTTGCAGGAACCGCACGCGCGTGGCGCTCGCCCATTGCACTTCAGAGCGCGAACGGCCGCCCATGTCCCCGCGACCGAGCCTCGCACGCCGTCGTTGCAGGAACCGCACGCGCGTGGCCGCGCCCATTGCACTTCAGAGCGCGAACGGGCGGCCATGTCCGCGCGACAGAACCTCGCACTCCGTCGTTGCCGGAACCGCACGCGCGTGGCCGCGCCCATTGCACTTCAGAGCGCGAACGGCCGGCCATGTCCGCGCGACAGAACCTCGCACTCCGTCGTTGCCGGAACCGGAGGGGAGTGGCGCGCCCAAGCGCGACCGCACGCTCATCTCGACCGAATCTCGCACTCCATCATGGCAGGCACCGCAAGCCCGTGGCCCGTGAGCCGCCGACGTCGCGACTGCGACAGCCACCGACTGAAGCCGGTTACCCGTTTGCGAGCGCCGACAGCGCTTCGGCGCTTCGGCGTCGAGCACTTCGATGCCGTTCGCGACGATGCGACGATGCGACGATCATCGAGTTCACGCAGCGCGCCCCGGAGGCGCGTGGGCCGCCGAGGTCGCGACTGCGACAGACCCCCCGACTGAAGCCGGTTACCGTTTGCGAGCGCCGACAGCGCTTCGGCGTCGAGCACTTCGATGCCGTCGGCCGTCGCGACGATGCGCCGATCATCGAGTTCACGCAGCGCGCCCCGTGGCCGCCTCGGCGCAACTGGTCGTGCGCGCGCGGCTGCAGCCGCCCAGTCATCTCGGTGCGACGACGCGGCCGCAGGCGTCGCGACTGCGACAGACCCCCGACTGAAGCCGGTTACCCGTTTGCGAGCGCCGACAGCGCTTCGGCGTCGAGCACTTCGATGCCGTTCGCGACGATGCGCCGATCATGGAGTTCACGCAGCGCGCGCGACAGGGTCTCCGGCCGCACGCCCACGAGCGCCGCGACCTGCGCCTTCGCCAGGCGGTGCCCACCCCTTCGAGGGCCGAGCAGGCGCTCGCATTCTTGAATGACGCGGGCGACCCGGTGCGCCACGCTGCCCGTGTGCAGTGCGACGTCTTTGCGTTGGTCGAGCACCTCGGTCAGCGCGAGCCTGAAGAACACCATGGCCGAAGCGGGCTCGGCCAACAGCGCGGCGACGGTGGCTTTCGGCGCCGAACACCATTCGACGTCTGACAACGCGCGCGTTTCAGCGGTGGTGGGCGTGTGAACGAAGGCCTCGAAGCCCACCAACGAACGGGGCCCACGGAGCGAGGCCCACGTCACGTCGCCATTCGCGTCGACCGCGGTGGTCGCCACCAGCCCCTCGCGAAGAAAACCCACGTGGTCGGGCTCTTGCCCCTGTGCCAACAGCACCGTGTCGGCTTTGCACGTCTTGGGGGCGAACGCGCACCGCCCCTGAATCATCAGCGGGCAGTCTCCACACGAATGCACCGAGCGACGAAGCATGACGCGCACCATGAACACCACGACCGTCAAAGGCGAATCGGCTGACGTGTTTGCCTGATTCTTGCCAGAAGAAAAGCCAATGCCGCTTGATTCAGATCAAGGGCCGCAGGGCGCCGCAGTGTCAACACCGCTGCCCATGGTGACGAGTCTCTCTGCCGCGCGACGACCGCCTGCTGTGCGCGACGCGACGCTGCTCGACGCGCTCGAACGGCGCGCGAACGGGCAACGCCCCTGGCTCGTCTTTCACCAGGGGCCGAGCGTGCAACACGTCTCAGCCGGCGACGCGCTCGAACGTGGGCAACAGTGGGCCACCGCCTTCATCGACGCTGGCGTGGCGCCCGGGCAATGCGTCGGCATTTGGCAGCCCAACGCGCCCGACTTCGTCGCGGCGTTCTTCGGCGCGCTGCTCGCAGGAGCGACCCCGGTGCCCCTGGCCTGGCCGGTCATCGACTCGAACGTCGGCGCGACCCTCGAACGCCTGCGGCCCATTCTCGACCGGGCCCACGTGCGCTGCATTTCTGCCCCCGTCGACGCTGGCCAGCCCAATGACCCCGCACGGTCATGGCCGCTTCGGGCCATGCATCGCACGGCGCCGCACCAGCCGACACTCGGCCCAGAGCAGCCCGCCTTCATTCAGTTCACTTCGGGTTCGACGGGGCTGCCTCGCGGGGCCGTCATTTCGCACGCCGCAGCGCTGAGCAACGCCACCGCCCTGGTGGCCGGGCTCGGCCTGACGCCCGACGACGTCGCCGTTTCGTGGGTGCCGTTCTTTCACGACATGGGGCTCATCGGCGTGTTGCTCAGCTCGCTGGTGGGCGGCTTCGAGGTGCACGTGCTGCGGCCGAGCGCCTTCTTGCTGCACCCATGGCACTGGCTCGAATTGGTGACACAAGTGCGGGCGACGCTGACGGTGGCGCCCGACTTCGGGTACGCCTTCGCGGCCCGTCGCTGCGGGGCCCGCAGCTTTTCGCTCGAGACGCTTCGCTGCGCGTTGACGGGCTCCGAGCCGATTCAGCGCTCGACGCTCGACGCGTTCACTGGCCGGTTCGGGCGCGACGGTTTTCGCCCAGAAGCCTTCGTTGGAGCCTACGGCCTCGCCGAGAACACGCTCGGGGTGAGCGCGGGGCCGGCACTCGCGCGCACCTTCGTCGACCCGCACGGCCGCCGGTTGCCGAGCGTGGGCCAACCCCTGCCGGGCGTCGAGGTGCGCGTCGAACGCAGCGGCGAAATTTGTGTGCGCTCACCGTCGCTGTTCACGGGGTACTTCGAAGACGACGACGGCACCGCCGGGGCGCTCAAAGACGGCTGGCTTCACACCGGTGATCTCGGCGTCATTGACCGAGGGCACCTGTTCATCGTCGGCCGTGAAAAAGACCTGATCATCAAAAACGGGTCGAAGTTTCACCCCGCCCAATTCGAAGAACTGGTGGCGAAGACCGTCGACGCGCCGCCCAACGGCGTCGTCGCCTTCAACGACGACGAGCAACACTTGGTCGTCGCCATCGAGCAGCGGAGAGCGTCTTTCGCCACCGACTCGACTTCGGTTCGTTCGCTCATCGCCGAGCACTTTGGCGTTCGGGTCGACCGAGTCGAATGGGTGCCCGCCGGCACCTTGCCCCACCCTGCGAGCGGCAAGCTTCGGCGTCACGCGTGCGCCGAACTCTTGAGCGCCAACGACGCTGATTCTCGGAGCGGGCGGCTAGCAGGCCTCAACGCCGTCGACGCCTTCATGGCCCGAGTACGCCCACCTGCGGCCGCCGAAAACGCAGCAATGTCTTGGGGTTGCGTGAACGCGGCGCCTCGTTGGTCGAAGCCGACCTCGACCAGCCGGCGTCGCTGGCGGGGGCCTTTGAAGGCCACGACACGGTCATTCATGGCTGGCCACTACCCTCGCCTCTCAAATGACCGCGCGGGCACCTGGCGTTGGCGCTCCGTCAGACGCAGAAGAAGCGGTGCTCGACGCCGCAACGAACAGTGGCGTGCAGCGGGTGGTCTACGCCTCGAGAAACGCAGCGACGGTGGCAACCGGGCCGACAAGGGCACCGAGCACCGAAGCCGACGTCTTCGCCGCGGCCCCTGGTTTCGGTGTACCACGACGTGAAGTGGCACCTCGAGGCGCTGGTCGAAAGCGAGGCGCGCTTCGAGACGGTGACGGTGTACCCGAGCGCCTGCCTGGGCCCCCGACTGGAAGGTCGGCACCTCGGCGATGGTGGCAGTTGCTGCGCGGGCAGGTACCGCCCCACCCGAATGGCGCGTTGAGCTGGGTCGACGTTCGCGACGTCGCGCAGGTGTTGGTCGGGTTGACCGAAATTCGTGAGCCGCCTCGTCGGCTGCTGGTGTCGGCCGCCACCCTCGACGTGCACGACTTGTTGCACGGGCTGGCCCGTCGCTACGGCGTTAGCCCCGTACCGCCGGCTCTGACGAACGAAGCGGCGCTCGCTCTGGCCGACGCCGAAGAGGCGCGGGCCGCCGTCGAACGAACCCACCGGCCGCGGCTGTCGCGAGAGCTGGTCGACCTGCTCATTCATGGCCCACACGTCGACGCGGCGCGAGCACCGGCGTTGCTGGGCTTTCGCTACCGCCCGCTCGAAGACACCTTGACCGCGTTCGAAGCCTGGGCGCGGCGCATGGGCGGCCCCGTGCCTTCACCCCACCCCACCCACACCATTGGAGTTCACTCATGACCGCCGCTCCCCCCGCCTGGCAACCGCAAATGATGAAGATGATTGCGCAGCTCTCGGTCATCAAAGCCGAGCAGATCAAGCCCGAGCACCGGCTGCGAGAAGACCTGGGCATGGACTCGGTGTCGTCGCTCGAGCTGGTGTCGATGTTGGCCGAAGAGTTCGGGCTGCAGGTCACCGTCGAAGAGGCGACCCACGTCTCCACCGTGCAAGCGGCCTTCGACTTGGCCCAGCGACACTTCGAGAGGCGGGCGTGACCGCCGCGGTCGTGCTGAGCGACGAGGTGGGCGAGCTGGCCCTCGCCACCCGCCTGTTCGCGAGCAAAGAGCTCGACGCCCGCCGAATTGACCGGGAGGGCTGCCTTTCGCCGCAGCTCCTCGAGCGGCTCGCGGGCCTCGGCTTGTTCGGCGTCACCCTGCCGACCGAATACGGAGGGCTCGGCGAGAGCTTGCACACCGCCACCCAAGTCATTCAGGTGCTGGCCGAATACGATCGCTCGGTCGCGACCACCGTCGGGTTGCACTTGGGCCTCGGCACCCGCGCCCTCGTGCGGTACGGGTCAGCCGCGCTCAAGCAACGTGAACTGCCGGCGCTCGCCAGGGGCGAAACCCTGGCGGCGTTCGCCACCACCGAACCACAAGCCGGCAGCGACCTGTCGAAGCTGGGCACCCGGCTGACCACCCGCCCGGGCGGCGGCTTCGGTTTGACGGGAGAGAAGGCCTACGTCACCAACGGCGGCTGGGCGGGGCTCGTCACCGTGACCGCGCGGAGCGACGGCGGCGAACGGCTCTCGCCTGGGTTGACCTTGGCGGTGGTGCGCAGCTCGGCCCCGGGGTTTTCGCGCGGCCCCGAAGAGCGCAAGTTGGGGCTCAAGGGCTCGTCAACCCGAGGCCTGCATTTCGACGAAGTCGTGCTCGAAGCGAACGACGTGCTGACCGGCCCACCGAGCGGCGCGGCGCAGCTCGAGCACACCCTGTCGTGGGGTCGCACCTTGCTGTCGGCCGGCTGCACCGGCACGGCGCGGGCCGCGTTGGGCCGGGCGCGCCTCCACACGGCATTGAGGCGGCAGTTCGGGCGCTCGCTCGACCAGCAACCCGTCGTGCGGCTGCAGCTGGCCCGCGCCACGGCCCTCGTCGAGGCGATGAACGCGCTGGTCGACGTCACCGCGACGGCGCCCGAAGACGACGCGTTGCACCGCTGGTCTTTGAGCGCGAAGGTCTTTTGCAGCGAGCGCGCCTGCGAAATCGTCGACCTCGCGGTGCAACTGCACGGCGCCGGAGGCGTGCTCGAAGACACCGGGCTGCCGCTGTTTCTGCGCGACGTGCGCGTCACCCGCATTTTCGAGGGCGCCAACGACGTGCTCCTGACGCTGGCGGGCACGCTCGAACTGCAAACCCCGTCACCCGTCGCCGAGTCGGGGCCGGTGGCGAGGGCACTCGCCAGACTGGTTCGTCGACACGTCGACCGGCTGCGACGAACACTGGGCGTGCGGGCTTTCGTGCACCCCCAGCTGCTCCACGAACTCGGCACCGCGGTCGTTTGGCGTGACGCGCTCATCGCCAGCGACCGCCGGGGCGTCGGCGGCGCGGCCATGCGCCTGCTCGAACGAGAAGCTCGCCTCGCGTGTCGCGCCGCGGCGCGCGCCCACACCGCAACCGATGACATTGACGCTCTGCTCGAGGCCACGCCATGAAGGTGCTGTTCGTCTACCCCGGCTTTGAACGCCACGCCCAAGTACACCCCGAGTTGAAGCAATGGGTGCCCATGAATGAATACTTCGGCTCGCCGTCGCTCGGCTTGTCGATGATGGCGGCGGTGACGCCACCAGAGGTCGTCGTCGAATACCGCGACGACCGCATCGCTTCAGCGAGCGGCCCGACCGACGCCGACCTGGTGGCGCTGTCGTTTTTCACTCCGGCGGCCACGCGGGCCTTCGAGTTGGCGGCGGCATTTCGCGCCCAAGGCAAGACGGTCGTCGCGGGCGGCATCTTCCCCACGGCGATGCCGCAAGAATGCGCCAAGCACTTCGACTCCGTCGTGGTGGGCGAAGGCGAACGCGTCTGGCCCCAGTTGCTCAAAGACTTCGAAGCGGGGGCGCTCCGGCCCACCTATTCGACGCCGGTGCACGAGCTCGGCACCCTGCCCCTGCCCAAGGTGTCGATGTATTTCGGCGCCGAGCGGCCCGGGTTCGAGCCCGACGACTACCCCGTTCAACTCACCCGCGGCTGCCCGCTGCAGTGCGCCGCCTGCATTCTGCCAGTGTCAATGGGCCGGTCGATTCGCGAGTTTTCACTGGCCCAGACCCTCGGCCAGCTGCGGCAGCTCACGGCTCGGGGCAAGCGGGCGTGCCTCACCGAAGACACCAGCTGGTTTCCGGGGCGTACGAGCGCGCACTTGCTCGAATTGTTTCGCGCCATGGTCGACGAAGGTCTCGAGGCCACCATCAGCTACATCGGCATTTCGATGCCGCAGCTGTTGGTCGCGAGCGACGAGCTGCTGAAAGCCGCCCGCGACGCCGGGGTGACCATGTTCTACCTGGTGGGCGGCTTCGACCCGGTGACGACCCGCGCCTTCACCGGCCGAGACGACAAGGCCCTCGAGCGCGCGCACCGGGCTGTTGCTCGCGCCCTCGCCGCCGACATTGAGCCGTACACGAGCTTCTTGCTCGGCAACGACGACGACGACACCTCGACCGCCGACCGAATGCTGACCTTCGCCAAGGCGTCGGGCATCACCAAAGCCGAGTTCGCGATTTTCACGCCGTACCCGGGTACCCCCGCCTGGGCGCGCCTGAATCAAGCCGGGCGAATTCGGAGCCGGCACTGGCACCGCTACAACGACGCCAATGTGGTGTTCGAGCCCGCTCGCATGACCCCCGACGAGCTCGAGGCGGGGTACCTGCACCTGTGGCGAACGTTCTATTCAGACAAGGGCGCCTTTCGCCAAGCGAGTCTGGCCGAACGCACCATTCAGTTCTGACGACGCTCACATGCAGTACTTGCAGTAGGTGTCACAGGGGTTGGTGGTGCACGAGCTGTCGTTCGGGTCGCAACAGCTCGAGTCTTTCTTCGGGCCCTCGGTACACGTGCACGCCCCATTCACACAGCCATGCTTTTCAAGGCACGTCTGCGTCGAGTTGGTGCCTCCACCGGTACCGCCTTCGGTTGAAGGCGCCGCCACTCCACAGGCGAGACTCCACAGACACCACGACAGCACGGCGATTCGTTTCACGTGACACTCGTTCGTTGTTGGGTCGAGCGACATGCTCGCCAGGCCGCAGACGACGGTCGCGTACGAATATTCGAGGGCCCGCTTCGGCGCGAACGAAGCCCGGCCATTCAAACCCCGCGCTCTCTGGCGTAGGGTGGCGCCATGGGCTCTTCGGTGCGGCGGGAGTGGTGGTGGGCTGGCCTGGCGGTGGCGGCGGTTCTGCTGACCGCCTCGGGCTGCGACGTGCGGTGCAAGGCGTGTGTGCCGCTCACCCGCATTCACTTCACCTCGAAAGCCGGAGCCCCTTTGGCGCCGCGCTCGCTCGTGGTGGCCGACCAGACGGGGTTCAGCGAAACGTATGATTGCGCCTCGGCCCTCGACGGCGGCGCCGAAACCCGTTGCACCTCCGACGGGGTGAACGCCACCAGCGTGACGGGTGAACTCACCCTCACCGCGACCGCCGAATCGGGCGAAACGGTTTCGACCTCGGTGAGGCCCACCTACACCTCGACCGGCGACGGCACGTGCGGCCCGTGTCTGGTGGCCGAGGTCACTCTCGTGTTGAACTGACGCCGTGCCCACGACTGACAAGGCTTTGCAGAAAGAAGTGAAACGTTTGTTTCAGGCCGCCGCGCGGTACGACGACGAGCGCCTCGAACTCGAAGAAGCCGACCCCGACGACGACGACGCGATGCAAGCGCTCGACGCCGCGCTCGAATCGCTCGAAGTGACGTACCGCGAAATCATTCGGCTCGTGCCTGACAACATCGAAGCGCTGACCAAGTTGGGAGCCCTGTTTCTCGAACGTGCCGATGCCGCCGACGAGGCGCTCCTTCACCTCGAAGCCGCGCTGGCCCTGGCCCCGAAAGACCAGGCGCTCGTCGCGCTGGTGAAGCAAGCGAAGGCCGAGCTTCGCAAGCAGAAAAGGCGCAAAACCTGAGTTGAAACGGCCTCTTCGCACAGTTCGTTCGCGTGGAGATGAGCGTGCAGCCGTAACCGGTGCAGTGCACGTGGGCCTTCAAGCACGGTGCAGCTCAACGCGACTATGAAGTGGGTGGTTCGTCAATGGCACACCGTTCCCGACTCGCGCTCTGCGCGACGCTCGTCACCGTTCACCAAACAAGCCAAAGACATCTGTCCCAATCGACTATTCGCTGTCGGTCTGCTGT
>JBGAIY010000681.1:0-2686 GCA_044225205.1 Myxococcaceae bacterium
ATTGCGCAAACGCTGTCGGCGGTGAGCGAGCCGAGAACTCAAATGGTGCGCAGCCCGCTCTCGCTCGCGGCGTCGTAACCCGAACCGTCTCGAATCAACTGAACTTGGCTGTAGCTCGAGCACCACCCGCGGTGGCCCCAGTCGGCTACCGCGGGCGGGCCAGCCAGCGAATCACGTCGTGGGTCGACAAGATGCCGACGACTTTGCCCGACGCCGAGGTGACGGGCAGGTGGTGCGTCGTCGGCAGCAGGTGAACGACTTCGGCCAGGGTGGCGAGTTCTTGAACGGTGGTCGGGCGGGTCGTCATGACGTCGGCCACGTCGACGGGCGGCTCCTGGTCGAGGTCGTAAAATTCGCAAATGACGTCGGTTTTGGTGACGAGGCCGATCAGGTTGCCGACCTCGTCGACCACCGGCGCGCAGCTGATTTGGCGGGCATCGAAGAGCTTCGCGAGGGCCTCGAGCGAGACGTCGGCGGTGACGCAGCTGACGTCTTGGGTCATGACCTCGGCCACCGGCGTCAGGCGCAGCAGGGCTTCGAATTCTTCGTGGGCGTGCTCGGTGGGGCCTTTGACGGGCTTGGGGGCCTCGTCGGGTACCGCGCAGACCAAGCACGCCGCCGCCGTGGCGGGCCCCTGCACGCTTTTTTGCAGCCTCGGGCAATCTTTGCACTCGGCGAGAGCGACCCGCTGGTTCGAGACCGGGCAGATCGCGGTGGCTTCGCCCGTCGAGACGCCATGCGGGGTGTGAATGCGTTGAATGCGCACCGGGCGAGTGATGTTGGCCATGCCCGGTGACGTGCTTCGGGTGTGCCAGCCGATCAGAGGCGGCCTGTGAGGGTCAACTCTCCAAGCAGCCAGAAGCGCTGCGAATTGGCCGGCGCCACGAAGTAGTACGACACCGGTACCTCCGCCCCCACGGCCAAGTGGCGCATGATTCGAAATTCAACTCCCAGCGCGGCCCCGAGGCCGACCGCGGGCGCTCCCGTTGCGAAAAGCACCGGTACCTCGAGCGACACCAAGGGGCGCAGCCGGCCCTTCGAATTGATGGGCACCCACGTGCCTCGGGCCATCACTCCGAAGGGCTTGGCGACAATGGCTCCGAGACCGGCCGAGATTCGTTGAAGTTCCAGTCGGCGTTGTTTTGAGGTGTTGGGTGGGGGGCTGGCTCGCGAGGAGGTCGTTCAATATCGTACGTCGGCACACCTGGTGGTGAGGGAGTGCGAATGGCCGGCGCGCGTGA
The DNA here is from genome assembly GCA_044225205.1 of Myxococcaceae bacterium. Classification (GTDB taxonomy): domain Bacteria; phylum Myxococcota; class Myxococcia; order Myxococcales; family Myxococcaceae; genus JAEUJT01. Next base: position 1,242 of record JBGAIY010000681.1, read on the forward strand.
GTTGCTCGAGCGGTATGGCGAAGAGTTGTTGGTCTCGGAGTTCGATACTTGGGACCGGCTTCGACGCGAGTTGACGAGCCCGACGTATGGCGCGCCCGAGCGAGCGTCGAAGGTCGTCATCATTCTCGACGGCATACCGGGCGCGGGCAAGTCGACCACGGTGCGTTGGCTGCAAGCCGCCTTGGGCGCCGAGCATCGGTCGCTGGCCCGCTTTGCGGAAGCGCGCGGCGTGAGCGCCGATGAACGGCGCCTGCACCAGTTGGCGCGGCGTTCGGCGCACCCGGTCGACGAGGCGTTTGTCGCTGAACTCGCGGCGTGTGCGGAGCGCGTCGTGATCGTCGAGAAGTTCCCCCGAACGGTGGTCGAGGCGAACACCGTGTTGTCGGCCGCTCGACGGTTGGAGTGGCAGCTGGTGGTGCTGCACTTGGCATTGCCGGGTGATTGCGTGGCGTGGTCAGTCGCGCGGCAGCTTGCGCGTGGGCCTCGACAGGGCCGAATGCCCACGGCCGCGCACGCTCGGCACCGTGCGTTGGTTCACCTGGCCCGCGCGACCGCGGCCCGGGCGTGGCTTCGTGAGCATGGTGTGCCGGTGTTCTCGGTCGACATGACGCGTTCTTCTGAGGTGAACGCGGCCGACATTCGAGTCGCGCTCGGTATCGATTGGGCGCGGTGGCGCACCGGGCCGCTCGAGGTTCTCGCCGAGGTGGCCGGGAAACTCGGCGTCGAGGCCTGGGTGTCGTGCGGCGGCGTGTACCGCCCGTTTTGGAATGGCGTGTTCGGGCCGGTGCAGTCGCCGGGTGACGTCGACGTCGCCGTGAACCGCGAACGCGAGGCCGCCGCCCTTCAAACCGAATTGGAGCGGGTCGCACCCGGTGAGCGTTGGTCGGTGTTGTGCCCTTCGGCGAGGCTTCGCGAACAGTTGGGCGTCGAGACCACGACGGCCGTCGAAGCCAAGCAGTACGCGCTCTTCATGCACCGAAGCGGGTTGGTGCGAGTCGGGGCTCGGGGCGAGGTCGAGGTTCGCTTGCCCGAAGGAGCCGAGGCGTCGTTGCGCCGTGGCGTGGTGCAGCTGAATTCGCGCGTGCTGCTTGAGGCGAGGAGCGCCACGCTTGACGAATGGGTGCGTCGACATTCACACCACGCGCGAAGGGCGTTGGGCGAATACCCGGCTCTGCGAGTCGAGGCCGAGACGGCACAGCTGCTGGGGTTGACGGCGCACGTGCCCAAGCCGGTGGTGACAGGTGGTTTTCGTGCACTGAAGGCGCGAGTGATTGACACCCAGCTGCGCCGGGGCTCGGTGAATCGGTGTCGACGCGCGTTGAACGCATTCGAGACTCCGGTGGCGAAGGAGATTCTCGGGTTTCACCAGCGGAGTCGCGCGTGTGCGTCGCCCGCGCCGGTACCGCGACGAGCGGGCGTCGGAGCGACCTGGCCTTCTTTCGCGG
>JBGAIY010000096.1:0-21168 GCA_044225205.1 Myxococcaceae bacterium
CAGCATGATTGCGAAATCGGCGACGATGAGCGCCCCCACGAGCCACAACCGCGCCCCCGACGCCGGCCAAGCGAACAAGAGCGCGACGGTCGGCCCGGCGAGCAGCGCACGCAACGTGTGCGTGAGGTGCTCGCGTCTCGACTGCGGGTGCGCGAAGAGTCTGAACTTCCACAAGTGAAAATAGAGGGCGTCGACGGCCCCCAGCGCCCCCACGGCCAGCAACAAGAGCACGCTCACGAGCGCGAATGTGTCGTTCATGCGAGACCCGTTCAAAAGAGGTGCTCAGCGTGACTCGTCTCGCATGAACCACACTTGAAGGATTTTGCGGTTTCTCGCCAAGCGCGGCCCGACACCGAAGGTGCGCAGAGCGAGGCGAGAGAGGTGCGACGAGTCGGCGAAACCGACCTCGTGGGCGATGGTCGTGGCGTCGTGGGGTGAGCCCACCAAGTTCATGGCCCGGCGCATTTTTCGACCGAGCAGCACTTTTCGCAGCGAGAGCCCCGCTTCGGCCTGCAGCCACCTCGACCAGCGCGACTGACTGCCAGAAAACCGGGCCCGAAATTCGCGCCACACCTCTTCAGCCCTTGGAGCCGGAGCCTCGCCCTCGGCCGCCGCGACCATGCCCAGCAGCACCGCCAGGCGAGGGTCTGGGGCGAGCACCGGTCGCTGGGCGCGTCGCAGCCCGGCCTCAAGCCACGCGTTGAGCGAGCTCGTGCGTTCAACCCGTTCGAGCGACGGGGTGTTCGCGGCGAGCACTTCGAACGCCGCGCCCTCTCGCGCCCACTGCAAATAGCTGCGGTAGAGGCGGTGGCCCGGCTCGAGCGTCAAGCTGAAATGCGGCTGTGGCACCGCGAACCGCCGTTCGACTTCGGGCGCGAACACCACGGCGTCGGCCCGCAGCCTCCCGCGGCCGACCATGACGAGGTTCAACGGCGCTCCCCGCGAGACGAGCACCGTGACCCCGGGCCGCTGGTTGACCCGAGCGGGAAAGCCGACGGCTTTGATCAAAAAGCAGTCGGTGCCCAACCACAGCGCGTTGGGCTCGGCGCGGCCGAGGGGCTGGCGCCTCGAGCCACGTTCAGCCGAGCGAAGACCGATTCGACTTCGAAACCCGCGCATTCATTCAGTCTCGGGCAGGCACGCCAGACTGGCCTTACGGCCCCAGCCGCATCAGGCCGTAGTACGACGACGCCCAGATTTCGCCGTTCGCCCCGAGCGCGAGCCCACCAACCCCGGGCAACGCCTCGCCCGCCGAGTTGAGCTGGCTCCACGTGCCGGTCTTCAACTGGGCGACGCCGTAGGTCGTCGCGAACCAAACACCCTCGGCCGGCGTGACGAGCACGTCGAACACGGTGCCTGGCGGCAGCGCGTCGTTCTTGCCCGGCGCCGATTCGGTCTTGGCCTGGGTGTACTGCGCCCACGTGGCACCACCGACGTGCGAGGCGCCTTCGCCTTGGTGCCCGAACCACGCCTCGGTGTCAGACACCGCGGCGACCCGCCACACCGCGTCGCTGAGCAGCCCGTCGGCCTTGCCGGCCGCCGACTCGGTGCTGGCGACGGTGAAGCTCGACCAGGTCGACCCCTGCAGGCGGCGCGCGCCCGACGGGGTGGCGACCCAGAGCGAGCTGCCCGCGGCGCCGACGTCATTGACCACGCCCAACCCGTTGGTGTCGATGACGGCGTACGTTTCGGTGGGCAACGGCAGAGCGAACGGCGTGAGGCCCGAGACGAACAACGTGTTGGCGGTGTTGCTCGACACGGTGAACACCCCGGCCGCCAGCCGCACGCGCTTGCCGGCCAAGGCGTTGGGCGTGAAGTTGGCGCTCTGGTCGAGCAAGCTGTTGTTGGTTGACGACGTCACCGTGCCGTTCACGAGCGGCGTCGCCGACTCGACTTCGCCCAAGCGAGACCAGCTCGAACCGTCGAAGAGCGACAGCCCGGCCGACGTCGCGACGACGTAACCCGAGCCCCAGCGCGTCAACTGCCGGGGGGCCGAAGCATCGACTCCGTCGAGAACGACGGCGGTCGTCTCACCAGACAACGCGGGAGCACTGTCGAACGCACTGGAACCCGGCCACACCAGACTCACCGAGTTCGCCGTGTTCGACCGAATGGCGAAGTCGTACCCATTCACGCGCAGGCGGCGCCCGGCCAACGCCCCCGCGGTCAAGGGGGCCCCCGTCACTTGGTAGGTGAGCGGCTCAATCGAATACGAGTCGCCCACGTTGAACGAGCCCGACGAGCGGTACACCGTGAGCGACTTCGCCGTGTTCGCCACGACGAGGTACGTGTACACGGTGGTCGAGGTGGGCGGGTGCGTGCGCACAATGGCCCCCACCAGCGCGTTGGGCGTGAAGTTGGCGTTGCCGTCTCGCAAGGTGCTGAAGGTCGAGAACTGGGTGCCCGTCACCGTGCCGGTCAGGGCCGCCGCCGGCTGGAGGGTCACCGCGTGCCCGGTCGTGAACGCATTCTGCACGCTCACCGTACCCCCCGGCGTCACCCGCCACACGCCGCCGCCGTAGCCGTCGTTGGCCGCGAACGCCGCGTCGCCGTTGCTCAGGGCCGCGACCGCGACGGGAGAATACGAGGGCGCCGCGTACGAGAGCGTGTTGCGGAGCGACAGCAACGACGAGGTGTCGCTCGTCATGGCGGTGAACGACGCGTCGGTGTTCGACAACACCTGCAGCACCCGGTTGCCGATTTGCACGGAGCGACCCACCAACGCCTGGGGCGTGAACGTCGACGCCGGCTCGTCGACCCGAACCACGACGCCCAACGAGGTCGTCACCCGGTCGAGGCGCGGCGCGCCCGAACTCGGCGCGAAGTCGGTGAACGCCCAGTACGGCAGCCGCACGACGAGCGAGTTGGCCGTGTTCGACTGCACCAAGAACCGGTAGGCGTCGTACGAATTCGGCCCGTGAAACGAGACGACCCGCCCTTTGAGCGCGTCGGGCGTGAGCGTCAGGTTCGTCGTCATGGTCACATTCGTGTCGCCGCCGGCGTCGACCACCACGTAGCGAACGCCCGAATGCGCGTAGTTGATGAAGTTCGACAGCTCGTTGGTGGTGAACCCCACCACGACCTGCGTCGCCGTGTTCGACACGATGCTCGGGCTCAACGCCGAGCCCGCGTTGGGGTCGATGACGCCCAACTTCGAGCCGACCACCGAACCCAACGTACCCGCCGAGTCGGTAAACGTGAGCGACACCCGGCCATTGTTCATGGCGAACCCGACTTGCCCCAAATACGCGACGAGCGACGAGAACGAGCTGCCACACAACGCCACGTTGAGCGAAGCCGCCGAGTTGCTGACCACGGGAAACGACGCGTAATTCAACAGCAACGCCTGGTACGCATTTGGCGTCAACGAAGCGCCCGCGAGGCTCACCGTGGCGTCGACCCGGCCGTACGAGCCACACGAGGCAAAAGCGGTGTTGCCGAGCGCGTACATCACGCCCGCCCGCGCCGCGCTGGTCGCCGACGGGTCAGCCAAGACCGTCAGTTGGGTCGCCGTGTTCGACAACACGGTGCCCAGAAACGAGCCGTCGGCCAACGTCACGCCGTACCCCTGGTACGCGTTGACGCCGAACGACTTGGTCGAGTCGGCCAACACGACTTTCACGGCCCCCGAATTCTCATTCGCGCCCAGCCACAGCGACGCGCCCACCCCGACCGCGTCGAACGAGCCGAAGTACGACAACGGCACTTCGAGCGTCACCGAGTTGGCCGTGTTCGACCCGACGGGCGCGACTTGCGACGGCTGGTCGACGAAGGTGACTCCGCGGCTGACGAGCGAATCGACCGGCCAGGCGGGGCTCTCGGCCACCGTGTACCGAAGCCGAATGGTGTTGGTCGAATTGCCGAAGCCGTACCGCCCTGGAGCGAAGAGCGGCAGCAAGTCGCGAATGGTGGTGGCGTTCGCCTGCACGGTCATCGTGGTGGCGGTGTTCGACACGATCGACCCGCGCCACGCGGCCGACGTGGCCTGCGCGCGAATGTACTCGAAGCCCGCCAAGCCGTTCGGCGCGTAGTTGGCCGACGAATCGGTGACTTCGAACGTGAGCCGAAACGTCGACGCCGTGAGGGCCGCCGCGTACGTGCCCGCCCACCCCACGAGGGGGAAATAGCTGCTGCCCACGTAGAACGAAATGGTGTTGGTCGTGTTGGCCGTGATTTGAAAATACGTGCTCGCGGAGTCGACCCACAGGTACCGGCCGACGAACGCGCCCGCGGTGAACGGAGCCCCCGCGAACGTGGCCGTCACGACGGTTCGCGACGACGTGTCGGTGAGCCTCCACACCTGCGGCGTCGACGTGAAGCGGGTCAGCGAGCCCGACGGCGCGGTGAAGGTAATGGCCGTCGCCGTGTTCGACGAAATGGCGTACGTGTTCGAATTGCCGTCGAAGCCCAGGCGGTTCGTGCCCGAGAGGCCTCCGGCGAACGAAGCCGTGGCGTCGGTCATGACCACCGACACCCCCGACACCCCGCCCACGGCGTAGAACCCGTTCGTCGGCATCGACGCGAAGTCGGCGTAGCTGGTGAACGGCGCCGCGAAGGTAATGGTGGTGGCCGTGTTGCTGGTGATGGTGAAGTACCCCAGCGGCGTGGCGTTCGCGTACGCGTCGACGCGCTGGCCGGTGAGCGCTCCGAATGAGGCGCCCGCCTGGGTCAGCGTGTAGTTCATGGTGTACGCGAAGCAGTCGATGACGAAGTACCGGCGCCCGTTCGAGAACACCGTCGTCAAGTCTCCGGTCGTGATGGTGAGCGTGGTCGCGGTGCTCGAAGTAATGGTGAAGTACGCGTTCGCGTCGACGTCGGTCACGCACCGGCCGGTGACCGCGCCGAAGTTCGCCGTGGCGTCGGTCAACACCGTCGCGGTGACGCTGGTCACCAAGCCCGTGTCGGCGCTGACCGCGGTGGGCACCGCGCGCCCGTCGTTGACGCTGGCCGGGCCCGACGGGTACGTCGCCGCCGACATCAATTCACCGTCGATGAGCTTGGCCGACGTCGCGGTCGGCAACGTGCTGCGGCTCGCGACGGTGAACGCGTCAGAAACCGTGACGCCGGTCAAACTGCCACCCAACCAAGTGGCCGAGGCCACCCCGAGCGGCCCACTGATGCCCGTGAAGGTGCCGCTGGGCGCCTGCACCGAAGTGATGGTGCCGCCGTTGACCAACGTGACGGCGTTCGCCGTGCCGGCCAAGCTGACGTCGCTGGCGGTGACGCGGGTGGTGGAGCCTCCGTCGGGTGCCACGCCGCCGTCGATCAACAATGACAACGTGAAGCCCGACGACTCGGCGACCCACGTCGAGCCATTGTACGAGTCCATCGCTCCACTGCCGAACGTCGCCACCAGAGGAAACGGCTGGCGAATCATCAATTCGTAGATTTGGTAGACGGTGGCGTTGCCGCCCGTGGCCGACAAAATGACCCAATAATTGCCGCCCACTTGGGTGCCGAGCGGTACGAACGTCACCACGCCGGTGATGGGGTCGATGCTGTAGTTCGGCGGGCCCTGCACGACCGCGTAGCTCGGCGCCTGAATGCCACCGCCGCCCGCGAGCGCGGTGTACAGGTACGACTGCCCCACCTTCGCCACATTGGCCGGCGCCGTCACGAAGCTGAACACCGACCCCGTCGTCACGGGCGCCGGCTGCAACGAAATGTCGGGCTGGGTCACCGTCGAGTTGTAGACGACGGCCGGCGTCATGGGGTTCGCGGCCAAGAACAGCGGCGCGGTCGCGAGCAACGAATGCACGCCAATGGGCACGTCGTTCAAGGTGAAGTCGCCCGAGCTGTTGGTGTTGGTGGCCATGTTGAGCCCGACCAACGCGACCTGAATGCCGGCGGCTTGTGGCGAGCCCTGCAGCTTCACGTTGCCCTTGAGAATGCCGACCGGCGTGAAACCGACGTCGGGCGCGGTGGTGACCGTGCCGGCGGTGGCCGCCACGTCAATGGCCAGCTGGTGCTGCGCCGTCGACGGAGCGATGAAGGTGAGCGTGTAGCGACCGGGCGTCAACCCGGCGAACGAATAGGCGCCCGATGCGACGGTCGTGATGCGTTTGTTGCTGGGGCCCGCGAGGGTCACGGTGATGCCCGCGTGGTTGGTGAGCCCCGTCAACTTCACCGAGCCTGAAATGGTCGCCGTCGTCGGGCCGTTGCCGACGCACGCGCCGTTGCTGCAGGTCTCGGTGCTGGCGCAGTCGGCGGCCGTCGTGCAGCTCGCCACGCATTCACCGTTGGGTGAACACGCCTTGCCAGCGGCGCAGTTGCTGTCTTCGAGGCAACCGGTGCCAGGCGCCACGCACACGCCGAAGCTGCACACCTGGCCGTCGCGGCAGTCGCGCGCGGCCACGCAGGCCCCCGTGCACACCGAATTGGCGCAGGTCTTGCCAGTGGGGCAGTCGGTCGCCGACGTACAGCTCGCGGGCAAGAGCACGCACGTGCCCGAGGGGCCGCAGGTGTACCCCGACGCGCAGTCGGTCGCCTTGGTGCAGGCGCGCGTGCACACGCCCGCCGTGCACGTGTCGGGAGCGGTGCAGTCGGCCGCGGTGGTGCACTTGGGCGGGGCGACACACGCGCCGGCGCTGCAGGTGAGGCCGCCGCCGCAACCCGCGCTCGTGGTGCACGCGGCCGAGCACACCTTGAGACCCGAGCACACCTGGTCGGCCGAACATTCATTGTCTCGGGCACAACTGACCGTCTTCGACACGCAGCCCCCCGACTGACAGTCGAACCCGTCGCCGCATTCGCTGGCGGTCGTGCACGCCTTGGCGCACACCCCGGTCGCGGTGCACACTTGCCCGTCGGCGCACTGGCGGCTGTCGACGCACTGGCCGACTTTCGACACGCACGCGCCGTCGCGGCAGACGAGCGGGTCTTTGCAGTCGCGGTCGACCTTGCACTCGGCCAGACACGAGCCGCCCGCGCCGCACACTTTGCCGGTGGGGCAGTCGCTGTTGTAATTGCACTCGACTTGGGGCGGCGTCGGCAACGGGCCCACCGTGCACGACGCGGCGACCACCAACCCGGCCCACCACCACGAGCGGCTGACGCTGTTCGACGGGGTCATCACTTGGTCTTCTCCTTCGAGGCACCGAGGTCGAGTTCAATGGTGTTCGGGGTGGCCGACGTCACCGAAATGGTGGCTTTCTTGAGCTTCTTGCCTTCGAGCGCGGTCGCGAGCGCGTCGGCTGGGCCCTCGAGGCGCACGTCGAGGTCGGCCGTGCCTTTCGAGAAGCGCTTCTGGTCAATCGCTTTCACGCCGCGAACGGCCGACAGCATGGCCGCTTTCAAGTCGTTCAACATGCCGAGCGACTCGAGGCCCTTCACCGTCACGCGCACCCGCGCGGTGCCGCCGAGGTCTTTCGACCATTTTTCGAGCAACTTCTTTTGCAGCGCGGGCGCCAGTTCTTTGGTGGCGCCGAGCAGCGCGTCGCGCCCGCACGTCAACGCGTCGAGGTGAAAGGTGCTCTTGCTGGCGTCGCTCGCCGCGAGAATTTCGCCCGAGTCGGCGTTGAAGGCGCGCACCGAAATCGTGCCGCTGCAGCTGACCTGCTTCACGTCTCCCGACTTGTCGCCCACGACTTCGGCGACGTCTTTCTGTTTCACCGCCACCGCCGTACCCACGATGATGACGTCGGCGTCGCTCGCGTTGCCGATTTGGCGAACCTGCTCGGCGTTGAGGTCGGTCGACACGACTCCGGCGACTTTCACCTGGCCCGCCAACACCTCGGTGTCGACGAAGCTGAAGCCCGCTTGCGTCCACTGGTCGATGAGGGAGTTTTCGACGAGGCGTTGGTCGAGCTTCGTGGCGCCGGCCGCCGCCGCTTTGTCTTTGGTCTGCTGACCCCACCACGCGGCGGGCTGCACCTGGTCGATGCGCTGTTCGGCAATGAGCACCGCCAACCGCGGCATGCCCTTGCGCGAAAGGGTGAGCCCCATGGCCTCGAGGTCGCCCGCGAGTTTGTCGGTGCCGACCTTGGCCTTCACCGTCACCCGCACCACGCCCTTGTCTTCTTTCTCGGCCACGACGTCGTAGCCGGTGACGTACCCCTTGGCTTGGGTGAGAATTTTGTCGTTCACGAGCTGGTTGTTTCGCACTTCGGTCGACGCGGTCACGAGGGTGCCGCACGCCTGTTCGACGGCGCGGCGCAGCGCGTCTTCGATGGCCCGGTCACGCGCGAGCGGCCGGTTCTTTTCGACGATGGCGGCCTCACCAGTCGCTTCGACCACGGTCGGCTCCGCCGCCGCAGCCGACAGGGCTGAAAACACCGCCGCGAACAAGCACCACGAGACACAACGAGACGCGAATGAAGTCATGGGGTCTTTCACGAAAGAATGATGAATCAGAACCGGCCCTGTACGCCGAGCATGGCCGAGGTCGGCGTCGCGCCGACGAACGTCGTCACCGTGGGCTGGGCTGGGCTCGAGAAGAACGTGTCGTACACCAGGTACCCGGCCGACGCCGCGAGTACGCCCACGCCGACTCCGCCGAGCGTGTTGAACCCTTGAAGGGCCGCCACGTCTTGCTTGCGCCGGGCCGCGTACGCCGCCTGGTCTTCGGCGCGGGTCGCGACCGAAATGTAGGCGTCGGTGTACGAAATGGCTTGCTGCCGTTGGCTCGCGAGCCCAAAGCCCACCGCGGTGGCGGCCGCGCCCGCGGCGACTCCGCCCACGGCGAGCCAAAACGGCCAGCGCGCTTTCACCGGCACGCCGCTCAGCTCGGCCGCCGCGGTGGGCTTGAGCGACCGCGCGAGCGACTCTTTCGTCAGCTCTTGGCGCACGTATTTTTCGAAGTCTTCGCGGCTCATTTTCTTGCCCATGAGCTGGCCCAACGTGGCCTCCGACAGCTTCTCGTTGAACTTCTTGGCGATGGCCTGGTCGAGCGCCACCAGCACCGCCATGAAGTCGTCGGCCCCGCCTTCGGCACTGACCGTCTGGGTGACGATGCCGCTCTTCACGTCGACGAACCGCCCGTCGATGCGCACGAGCTGGCCTTGGTGCAGCACGCTGCCCAGCATCATGAAGTCGGCACTCACCTTTTCGGCGGTGCGGCGCGCCAACTCGTTGTCGAGCACTTGGCCGACGGTGCGCTCTTCGATGAGCGGCAACAACTGGGTACGCTCGACCACGGTGAACCCCAGCTTCGGCAAGTCTGAATTGAGCGCTTGCCCGGTGCCGTGCACCAACACCATGTCGGCCGAACTGCCCGAAATGTTCACGAAGGGCATCACCGCGACGGTGGCCGACAACCCGGCGAATTCATTCTTCAGGTCGTCGAACAACTTGGCGTAGGCCGGGTCGTCTTTCGCGGCTTTCGCGTAAATCGCTTTCGCTTCGTTCGACTTGGTGGCCAGCAACAGCCGCGCCTGCAGCAGGTTCTTGAGGGTGTCTTGTTTCGGAGCCCTGGCTGAGAGCAGCTCGCCCTTTTCGACTTCGTCGACCCAACTGATGGCGCTGAGCATGTTGAGCAACGCCACCCGCGCCCCGGGGAACACGTCGTTCGGGTCGAGCGCGGCTTGGGTCGTCGCCAACACTTGCGCGTTTTCGGCGTCGACCAGCCGCAGGCTCAGCTGCACCATGCCCGCTTGCGACTGGTAGCTGCCCAGCAACAGCGTGCCCGCGTGCAACAGGTTGCCGACGTTCTTCGCCAAGGCGTCATCGGTGATGCCCGCCTGCGAGAGCTGCACTTCTTTGAGCACCTTCGCGAGGCTCGCGCGTTCGACGATGACGAGCTGCGTGTGCTGCACGAGGTCGTTGGTGAGCACTTCGGGCAGACCCGAGCCCAGCCACGACAGCTCGGCGTCGGCGGGGGCGTTGGGGGTCAGCGGCGTCAGCGGCATCACCGCCAAGGGCTTCGAGCGCAACGCCGACAAGCGCGCCACCTTGGGGTCTTCTTTCTGCTGTTCTGACACTTCTTTCTTCAACTTCAACACGTCTTGGTCGGCTTCGATTCGCGCGAGCCACTTCACGGCTTCGGGGTCGCGGCCGAGGCGAAAATTCGCCGTCGCCATTTGGTAGAAGAACTCGCGGTACAGGTTCAGGTAGTAGTTGCCGTCGTCGCTGCGCACGACGCCCAGGTTCTTTCGGTCTTTGATGACGAGCTTCGACCCGTAGTCGACGGCCGCTTTGTAGTTGCCCTGCTCATTGCCCTGCACCGTGTTCAACATGAGCGCGAGGTTGAAATACACGCGGTAGGTGTCGTCGTTCTTCGGCAGCGCCACCGGCTGGCCTTTGTCGTACCGCTCTTTGTCGGCGAACAGCTTGTCGAGCACGGGCACGTTCAAGGTGGCGCGCCGAACTTCGTTCGCCCACTCGTCTTTCGAGACGCTCAGGCTCTGACCCGAGCGCTTGAGCTCGAGCACCTTCTGAAAATAGGTGCGGTCGTATTCGAGCTTTTGCCAAATCGACTGCCGCAGGTCGGCCGGCTTCATGTTTTGCGCCCACGCGCCGAGCGCGCACAACGACACCGCCGACGCAATCGTGCGAAACCAAGAAGTCATGGTCGAGCCCCCTCGACAGCGAGTACCGAGGCGCCACCATCGCGGTTTCGTCGGCGATATCAACCTCTTTTGCACGCGCCTCGGTCGCGTCGCCCGCGCCGCGACGGTTGCAGTTCACTGAGGCTGAAACCGAAGGGCATGTGGGCGAATGCCGTACGCGGTGCGACGCGTCTCACCGCCCAACGGGTGCCGGAGGGCCGACTCGAGGAGCGACCGTCTTGAGCACTTCGAGGGCGTCGGGCTGGTCGCGCACCCGCTCGAGCACCTCGAGGGCCACTTCGGCGGCGTGTCGGGCGCGTGCCGTGGCGAGTGGTTCGTCGCCGCACGCGGCATAGACGTCTGACAGCCCGACGAGCAGCTTCGCGAACGCCACCATGCGCGGCACGGTGCCCAGCAGGTCGACCGCCGACGCGGTGTCGACCAAGGTCAACGCGCGAAAGTCGATGCCCAGCAACGTGACGCACCCGGCTTCGAGCACTTCGACGGCTTCGTCTTTCTTTTGGCCCCGAGCGAGCTTGAGCGCCCGCGCGACCAGTTCGACCAGTTGTTTCACCAGCCGCAAAATGAAGTCGCGTTCGACGAGTGAGCTCATGGGTGCCAAAGTGCTAACGCAGAAACCGTCGGTGGCAAGCACGGAGGCCCCGCATGCCGAACCTCATCGCCCTGGCGATACCCCTGTTCTTCGCGGCCATTGGCGTCGAGCTGTTGGTCGCCCGCGCTCGGCACCGGTCGGTCTACCGGCTGGGCACCGCGCTCGCCGACATGGGCTGCGGCATCACGCAGCAGCTCACCGGCGTCGTGGTGGGCGCGTTTGCCCTCGGCGTGTACGGGTGGGCGTACGAACACCGCTTCTTCACCTTGCCCGAAAAGTCGGCCGCGAGCTGGCTGGCCGCCGTGGTCGGCGTCGAGCTGGCCTACTACTGGTGGCACCGGCTCTCGCACGAGGTCAACATTTTGTGGGCCGCGCACGTCGTTCACCACCACAGTGAAGACTACAACTTGGCCGTCGCGCTCCGGCAGTCGATGACGACATGGGCGACCGGGCTGCCGTTCTACGTGCCGTTGGCCTTCTTGGGCGTGCCCACGTTCGAATACGCGGTCGTGCTGTCGCTCTCGACGCTCTACCAATTTTGGGTTCACACCGAGCTGGTGCCGCCGTTGGGGTGGTTCGACCGGTGGTTCAATTCTCCTTCGTTGCACCGGGTGCACCACGCGACCAACCCCCGGTTTCTCGACCGAAACCACGCGGCGACGTTCATGGTGTTCGACCGGCTGTTCGGCACCTACCAAGTCGAAGACGAGCCGTGCGTGTACGGCACGACGCAGCCGCTGCGCAGCTACAACGTGTGGTGGGCGCAGGTCGCGGGCTACGTCGAGGTGGTGCGGCCTCGCACGCCGGGCGCCGAGCCCAAGCGCTGAAGGTGGTGTTCGGGCCACCCGGCTGGCGGCCCGACTGGTTGGGCCCCCAGCCCGACGCCGCGCCCGAAGCGCCGGCCCGGGCCAAATACGCGCCCGCCACGACGCGCGGCACGTGGTGGTACGCGCTCCTGCAATTCGCCTTGCTGATCATCGGCGTGTTTTCGTTTCTCATGTGGGGCCACGCCCTGTCTCGGCGCTCGTTCTGGTTGTGCCTGGGGGCGTTCTTCTTCGCGGTGTTGACGCTGCCGCCGTTGCTCGAGTCGAAGGCCTGGGCCCGCCCGCTCGAGGCCATTCGCCTCGTGGCCACCGTCGCGGTCGCGGCGGCCGTCTGGCACGACGTGGTTTGACTCATTGCACCAACCGCGGCGACGTTGCATTCGACGCCGCGCCACCGCGGGAGTAAGCACCTGCCCTCATGCGAGCTTTGACTGGGTTTGGGTGCGTCGTCGCGGCATTGGTCTTCGTCGGGTGCGGAGGCGGCGCCACCGGCACCCCCGTCGATTCTGGCACCTCGGCCGACGCCGGGTCGAACGACGCCGGCGCGAAGAATGACGCGGGTACGCCTGGCTCAGACGCGGGGTTGAGCGACGCCGGTTCGAGCGGCACCGACGCGGGCTCGACGACGGTCGACGCCGGCCCACCGACCCCCATCGTCGCCCCCAACGAAACGTGGACGTGGGTCGACTTTCCCGAGTCGACGTGCGCGAACGGGGTGCCCACCGGCATCGGCGTCAACCTCACCAACAAGAGCACCGACGTGTGGGTGTACATGCAGGGCGGCGGAGCGTGCTGGGAAGGGCTCACCTGCTTCGTGCTCAAATCGGCCGTCAACATCGACAACGGGTACACCGCCGCGTCGTTCGCCGCGGAGACCGACCTGACGCAGCTGCCCGGTTTCAAGCGCACCGTCGCCGAGAACCCGTTCAAGAACGCGAACTTCGTCTTCGTGCCCTACTGCACCGGAGACGTGCACTCCGGCAACAAAGACACCGCCATCGACTCCGGCGGCGGCGCCATGAAGACCATGAACTTTCGCGGGGCCCGAAACGTCGAGGCGTTCTTGCGGCGCCTGAAGCTCACTTTTCCCAACGCGACGAAGGTGTATTTGACCGGGTCGAGCGCCGGCGCGTTCGGAGCCGAGCTCAACTACCAGCGCTTCGTCGACGCGTTTCCCTCGGCTGAGGTGCACGTGCTGGCCGACTCCGGGCAAATGGTGAACCCCAGCGGCAGCTTGCTCAACGACTGGATCAGCGCGTGGAACATCGAAGTGCCGGCCACGTGCACGAACTGCCTCACCAATTTCCCCAACTATGTCGACTGGCTGGCCACCACGTTCCCCAACCGGCGCTTCGCGTTGACGGCGTACAGCCAAGACAACGTGCTGCGCCAGTTCTTCAACTACGACGCGGCGAACTACCAGACGCAAACCGAACTGTTGCTGACCGGCAAGTACGACCCCCACGCCAACACCAAGTACTTCTATTTGGCCGGCAGCATGCACACGATGCTCTACAGCCAGTTCACGATCACCAGCCCCGCCACGTCGACCCCCGCGAGCAACACGCTCAACGACTGGGTGACCGCCTGGTACCAAGGCACTGGCAGCTGGGTGTCGGTGAAGCCGTAGCCTCGAAGCGGGCGCTCACGTCGGCGTCGGTGTCGTGGGCGTGTCGCTCGACGCCCAGCTCGCCGGGTCTGAAGGCACCTCGAGTTCGAACGCCGCGGGCGGCTTCGGCGTCGGGGTCGGGCGCGAAATGACGGGCACCGGCACCGAGGCGGCCGGGCGGCGCACTTCGCGAAGGGCTTCTTCGAGCACCCGGCGCACCTTCGCGTTGGGCGGGCTCGCCGCCATTCGCTCGACGTGACCAATGGCCCGTTGCGAACGGGTTCTCACCAAAAGCACCGACAGCTCGGCGACGGTCTCCACGTCTTGGGTGCCGTTGAGCGCGTACATCAGCAACGTGACGGCCTCTTCGGTCTTCAAGTGGCTGAGCACGCGCCACACGCTGCGCCGCTCGGCGGTCGCCACGCCGGGGCGTTCGAGCAAGTGGGCCAAGTCGTTGACGGCGTCTTCGTCTTCGAGGCGAAACACCCAGCGCAGCGCTTCGGCGCGCACCGCCACCGCCGGGTCGTGCAACCGCTGGCGAATGCCGAGCATCAACCGAAACGCGAGGCGCTCGTCGAGTGACTCGAGCGCCGTCTGGCGCATGACCGGGTCGGCCGACTGCAAGGTCGAATTGAACACGGTCAGGCACGGTTGATCAGGCCAGTCGCGCGCGGCCACCAACACCGCCTTCACCGACTTGGGAGGCGCGGCGCGCAACAACCCAATCACCGTCGACAGACTGGGGTCGAGCAGTCGAATGACCGACAGCAGCGGGCCCTGGGCTTCGGGCTCGACCGCGCCCAGCTCGCTCAGGTAGCGGGGCAACAAGGTCGGCCCCAGCACGCGCAACAACCACGTGGCCGACTTGCGCTTCAATTCGTCGCCCAGCCAGAAAATGAGCGTCGGTACCGAGTCGACGAGCAGCCGGCGCGTCAAGTCGAACAGGGCCTTGAGCGCCTCGGCTTTGCCCAATTCGCGCTGCTCGAGTTGCAGCAGCTTCACCGCCGCCCGAACCGATTCGACGTCGCCGGTGCTGAAGAACTCGAGCATCGTGCGCTCATAGTTCTCGAGCAAATGGGTGCGTTCCCATTCAGACGTCGCCGCCAACACCGACGAGACGAGCGACCTCGCGCTCGTCGACTGAATGACCGACGCCGACGAGCTGACGGCGACGGCCAGCGGCGTGTATTCAAAGACCGACACCGACGGCGCGCTCGACACGCCCGCGCGAGACACGGCCACCAGCGCTTCGCGAAACGCGTTCGCGGTCTGGTAGCGCTGCTCGGGTTCGCGCGCCAAGGCCTTGAGGCAAATGTCGTCGAGCGCTTTGCTGATGGGCTGCGTCGTCACCGTCGACGGAGGCACGGGCGATTCGAACAGGGCCTTGCGCTTGAGCTCGGCTTCGTTCGCCGCTCGAAACACGCGACGGCCCGTCACGAGCTCGTAGAGCAGCGCCCCGGCGGCGTAGAGGTCGATGCGGTGGTCGTACGGCAGGCCGGCGATCTGCTCTGGGGCCAGGTAGCCCGGGGTGCCCAGCAGCATGCCGGTGCGGGTGAGCGGGTCGTCGCCTTCGTGTTCGAGCGTTCGGGCGATGCCGAAGTCGAGCACTTTGCACAGTTCAGACCCGTCGCGCAGGGCCACCACCAGCACGTTGCCCGGCTTCAAGTCGCGGTGAATGATGCCGTGCAGGTGCGCCTCGGCGAGCGCGGCCAAGATCTGGTCGACGAGCTTGATGGCGCGCTCGACCGGCACCGGAGACTCGTCGCGCAGCACCAGCCGCAGGGGCCGACCGTCGACGAGCTCCATCACGATGAACGACGCGCCGTCGGGGGTGCGGCCCACGTCGAACACCGAGACGATGTTCGGGTGCGACAGCGCCGCCATGGTCGACGCTTCTTTTTCGAACCGCCGCGCGACCTGGGCGTCGTTCGCGAATTGCGGCAACAGCGTCTTGATGCAGACCGCCCGGTTGAGCCGTGGCTGAAACGCCTTGTACACGCGGCCCATGCCGCCTTCGCCCAAGACCTCGGTCGCTTCGTAGTCTCCGAACTTCATGAGCGCGCGCAGCTGATGACCGCACCGCTCGCAAAACCGAGCAGCCGCCGCGACGGGCGCCTGACAGCGCGAACAGGTGGTGGTGTCGCCGCTCATCGGGTCGGCGCGTTCATAGAGAGACCTCGCCCCCAAGTGCAACCCAAGCCGCTCGAATTGCGCCCAGCGCCGCGGGGCGAGGTGGGCACCCGGTTCAAGCGGGGTTGAAACTCAGGGGCCAAGGGTCGGGTCGAACGAAAACCCGCGGTCGCGCCACGCCTCGAGCCGTCGCCGAAGTTCGTCACGGGCGGCCCGAAACCGCTCGAGCATGGCCTCCCGAGGCAACGGGTCGGGGCTCGCCGGGTCGGCAATGGGCCAGTGCAGCCGACGCGCCTGCCCCAGGTACACCGGGCACACTTCTTCAGCGCACAGCGTGATGACGGTGTCGACCCCAGGGGCCACGTCGTCGACCGACTTGCTGGAGTGGGTGCTCAGGTCGACCCCCACTTCGCGCATCACTTCGACCGCATACGGGTTCACGACGCTCGGTCGGCTGCCCGCGCTCTGCACGTGCATGTCGCCGCCGAAGAGCCGGCGCGCCCAACCCTCGGCCATTTGGCTGCGCGCCGAGTTCGCGACACACAGCAACAACAGGCTCCGCGGCTTGGGCATGACCCGTTTCTAGGCGAAAACCGACCATTCGTGAAAACCACGCCTTCGCCCACCTCGTGCTTGACCAGTCTCGCGTCAGCACGGGTCGCGACGTAGGTTCGTCCCCCATGGCTGGCCAACCGACTGTGCTCACTCCGTTTCTCAAAGCCCTTCGCTCGAACAAGGCGATGCGTGACGGCATCAAAGCGCCGTACCGCCCGCGGTCGCCAAACGACCTCGCCGCGTGGGCCGCCGTCGAAGAACGCATCAACCAACGGCAGCGCTATGAAAGCGAATGGCCGACGGCCGACCTGTCGTGGCTCCGCTTCTTCACCACCTTGACGACGTTCGCCGTCGACATCACCCCGAAGACGTCGCTTGAGCCCATTTCGCAGCTCAAGGCACTGACTCGACTCAAACTGGTCGGTAACGTGAAGAAACCGGTCGACCTGGCGTTCGTGAAGGGGCTGACGAAATTGACGAGCCTCACGCTCGAAGGCGTGCCCGTCGACTCGGTGGCCGCGGTCTCGGGCCTCAAGTCGCTCACCACGCTGCGAATCACCGACGGCCGGGTGAACGACCTGGCCCCGCTGGCCGGGCTCCGGCGCCTCGTGAATCTGTCGCTGCCCGGTCACCGAGTTTCCTCGTTGGTGCCGCTCGCCAAGCTGGCGAGCCTCGAGTACCTCAACCTCGCCGACAACGACGTGGTCGATCTTTCTCCATTGGCGAAGCTTCGTGGCTTGACCTTCTTGTCGGTGAAGAACAACGACGTGCGAGACTTGGGGCCACTCGCGGCGCTCAAGCACCTTCACACGCTGTACGTCGAAGGCAACCCGGCGGGCACCCTCGCCGCCACGCGCACCTTGAAGCAAGTTCAAGTCAACGACGTCGACCCCGCGTTGAGCGCGGAGTCGGTCGGGCAGCGTTGAACCCACGAACTCGACGAATTCGACGGTGAATCAACGAAATACCAAGCAAACACGGGCACTTCGTGGCGAAGGGTCACCTTTGTGGCCGCCCAGCGACCTTTTGACACCATGAACACACCATTTTGTTCTCGTTTGTCGGTTTCAGCCCGCGTCGCCATGGCCGTCGCCGTGGCTACGGCCTGCGCAAGTTCGTCGCGTTCATCGCACCGCGCGGCGAGCGCCGGCCAGACCACCGCGGTCACGCGCGTGCGGGTCTTCGACGGTCACCAGGCCCGGGCCGACCAAACCGTCGTCTTCTCGGCGGCGGGCATTGCGGCGGTGGGTGACGCGGCGAGCGTCGAGGTGCCCGCGGGCGCCACGGTCGTCGACGGCCGAGGCAAGACACTGTTGCCTGGCTTCATTGACGCGCACGCGCACGTGAGCGACGCGAATCAGCTCGAACAGTCGTCGGTGTTCGGAGTCACCACGGTGCTCGACATGGGCTGCGGCGACCCGAAGTGGGGCCACGCGGCGCGCGCCGAAGCGAACACACCGGGCTCGACGTTGGCCGACCTGCGCTTCGCTGGCTACGCGGTGACCGCGCCGAATGGGCACTGCACCGAATACGGGTTACCCGTGCCGACGGTCACCACGGCGAGCGATGCGGCGACCTTTGTCGCTTCGCGGTTGGGTGAGGGCAGCGACTACCTCAAACTCATTTACGACGACGGCAGCGCGTACGGCCTGTCGTTTCCCACGCTCGACAAGGCGACGCTGCGAGCGGCAATTGTCGCGGCGCACGAACACCACGCGCTCGCGCTCGTGCACATTGGCTCGTTGCAGGGAGCCACCGACGCCCTCGAAGCCGGGGCCGACGGCCTGGCCCACACGTTTCTCGACGTCGAACCGACCGCGGCGCTCGGCGCCTTGGCGGCGGCGCACCACGCCTTCGTCGTGCCGACGTTGACGGTCGACCGCAGCGTGGTGAGCCTCGCCACCAGCGAATCACTGCTCGCCGACCCGGCCGTCACGCCGTACCTGACCGACGCGGCGAAGGCGAACCTGGGCAAGACGTTTCCCCCTCTCCAGGGGGCGGTGACGTACCCGGTGGCCGAGGCGTCGGTGCGCGTCTTCGCGAAGGCGCACGTGCCGGTGCTGGCCGGCACCGACGCCCCGAACCCCGGCACGACGTACGGCGCGTCGCTGCACAGCGAACTCGAATGGCTGGTGCGGGCGGGCCTTTCGCCGAGCGAGGCACTGGTGGCGGCGACGTCGGCCCCGGCGGCGGCGTTTCGGCTGACCGACCGCGGCGAAGTGCGCGAAGGCCTGCGCGCCGACCTCGTGCTCGTCGACCAAGACCCCACCGTCGACATCGGCGCGACCCGGCACCTGGCGTCGGTGTGGCGCGGCGGCCACCCGGTCGACCGCACGGCTTTCGCGCAGCGCGTCGCCGCCCAGCGCGCCGAGGCCCAACAAGCGCCCAGCAACCTCGGGCTGGTGAGCGACTTCGCCGACGGCACCACGGCCACGCACTTCGGCAGTGGTTGGTCGGTCACGACCGACCAGCTCGCCCAAGGCACCTCGACCGCGACGATGACCGTCACCAACGGGGCGCTCGTCGTGCGCGGCGTGGTCACTTCGGTGGCGCGCTACCGTTGGGCCGGCGTCATGTTCTCGCCCGGGTCACGCCCCATGGTTCCCACGAACTTGTCGGCGAAGAAGCAGCTCGTGTTCGACGCCAAGGGCGACGGGCAGACGTACCAGGTCATGCTCTTCACCGAAGCCGGCGGCGGTGTGCCGTCAACGCAAACGTTCACCGCGGGCCCGGCGTGGCGCGAGCAGCGAATGGCCTTCAACCAGTTCGACGGCGCCGACGGGCACGACGTGCTCGGCATCGCCTTCGTCGGTGGGCCGAACCCTGGCGCGGTCTCGTTCGAGCTCGACAACGTTCGACTCGAGTGACCCCGCCCGAAGACGCGGGGCCACTCGTCTCCCGAGCACATGCCCGGGGCCGGCAAGCGTCAACACCTCAGCGGGTCGACACGCGAAGCCCGTACGGCAGCGCCGGCAACCGCGCCGAGCCGTCGAGCGAGTCGCCCACGCGCTTCACCGCGACGGCGTACGACGCGTTGTCTTGCAACCGGGCGAACGACACCGATTCGACGACCTGGCCGCGGGCGTCGACGGTCGGCGTGCCCTCGGCGACGACCTGGCCGTCGAGCGCGTACACCACCGCGTGCACGCCCTGACCGCTCAACTCGAGCCCCGTGAGGTCGACGTTCTTGGCGACCAGGTACCCGTCGACCAGGCCGGTGAGGGTTCGGGGTGCCGGGTCGCCCAGCTCGAGCCACCACAGCCCCAGCTGCGCGAAAATCGTCTCGAGCGGAGGCGGAGGAATCACCGCCACGCCCAGCTTCGCTTCGTACCGGCCGGTGCCTTGGCTGGTGATGCGAACGAAGTACGAACCCGACCCTTCGGGCAGCCCCACGGTCGGCAACGTGCCGCAGTCGCTGCTCGAGCTTCGCGTCACCAGCACGGTGCCGTCGGCCGCCAACAACTCGAGCGTGACAGGCATGTCGGCCGAAGTGACCGAGAACATCATCGGCTTGTTGGCGGTGCTGTTGCCCCAGAACGAATACACGTCGACGTCGCCGTTCAAGAGCGTGGCGCTCAAGCTGCCCTGGCCGATGAACCACGCCCCGGCCTGGGTCTCGTTCGGTTCGAAGAGGTCGGCCTGCAGCGGGCTCGCCGTGACCGAGACGTTCATGTTGTACGGCACGCGCGCGCCGGCGCGAACCTGCAACAGCGAGCGGGTGGGCGGCACCAGCACCTCGAGCCGACGCGAATTGGCGGTGACGACTTCTTGGAGCTGCACGGTCTGGCCGCAGCCGCTCGCCACCGTCAGGCCCGAGGGCAACATCAACTGCCCCAGCGCGTCAGGCGAAGAGAAGTTCAGCACCACCTTGGTGTAGTCGTTGGGCGTCAACGCGAAGAAGTCGGCGTCGGCGTTGGTCGACAGGGTGAGGTCGAACGTGTCGCCGAGCAACAGCGGGCTCGCTTGGGCCGCGGTGTCGTTCGGCTCGAACGCGTCTTTCGGCAAGAAATTGCCGCTCACCGAAAGCACGGCAGCGAAGGCGTCGAGCTCGGCGTCGACCTTGGGGTCGGTCGAACCGGTCACCGCCGTTTTGCGCAGAATCGCCGATACCTCGCTCGAAGTGAGCGCCGGGTTGAACGCCTTCAGCACCGCCGCGACGCCGGCGACCAACGGCGTCGAAGCGCTCGTGCCGCCGAAGGTGGTGAGCATGGGAGGGGCGTTCGCCGGGGCGCCGTACAGCGCGTTCACGTTGGTCGGCGCCCACACGTCGACCTGCGGCCCCGAGTTCGAATACCAAATGGCGGTGTGCTTGCCGTCGGCGAGCGCACCCACGCAAATCACGTCACCCAGTTTGCACGGGTACACGTCGGCTTCGGCCCCGTCGTTGCCCGCCGAGGCCACCAGCACGACGCCCGCCTTGAGCGCCTGCGAGAACGCGCCGAAGTAGTCGATGGCCGCGTACCCAATGGTGCAAAAGACGCTGCCGCAGCCGCTGAAGCTCATCGACACGACGTCGGCGTCGAGTGCGGTGGCCATTTTCACCGCGGCGCGGGCTTGAAACGCGCTCCCGTCGACCTTGAGCAACACCGGGTCGGCGACTTGACCGCCACTGCCCGCGGCCTGCGAGAGGTTGTCGAGCAGCCCCAACGCGACCGACGCCGCGCCGGTGCCGTGCCACGCGCAGGCATTGCCCCCGGTGCAGCTGTTGGCGTTCGGCCCGCCGGCAAAGGGGGTTTGTGAGTCGAAGTCGAACTGCAGCAGGTCGGTGGGAAAGTCGGCGCGCCCGTTGGCGTCGAGCATGGGGTGGCCCTGGCCGTCGAGCCAGAAGCCGCCGTCGATGATGGCCAAGCGCACGCGGCGCGGCACGCCCCGCGCTCGCAAAAACTGCCACACGCGCGTGACGTTCGCGTCTTTGAACGCCCGAAACGACAGCGCGTCGAGGGTCGGCGACCC
>JBGAIY010000097.1:0-21710 GCA_044225205.1 Myxococcaceae bacterium
GGCCATGTCACACCCGCCCTTCGAGCACGGCGCCTTTGAGCACGTCTTCGCCGCGCTGGTTCTTCGCGCTCAGCTCGGCGGTCAGCACGCCGTTTTCAATGGCGGTGACTCTGCCTTCGAACGTGACGGTGTCTTCAATGGCGACCGGCCGCGAAAAGCGCACCTTGAAGCGTTTCACCCGGCCTGGGTCTCCGAGGTAGTTGATGAAGCACTCGGTGGCCCAGCCGTACGTGCACAGCCCGTGCAAGATGGGGCCGCCCAAGCCCGCCAGCTTCGCGGCCTCAGGGTCGATGTGAATGGGGTTGAAGTCGCCCGAGGCGGCTGCGTAGTAAATGGGCCGGTACCGATCGCATTCACGCACGAGCGTGAAGGTGTCTCCAACCGAATAGGTGCGAGTGGTCATGTTGGGCACACTGTACCCCAGGCGGTGTTTTCGGGCGGTGCGGCTTCAGCGAACTGGGCGGTCGAGCGGGTCGTCGACGTCTTCATCGCCGTCACCTCCGCGTCGCTTCCACGCTGAAATGGCGAACTCGACGAGCTTGTCGAGGTACGTCTGCAACGGAGGGCACCGAACCCCCGTGCCGTCGAGCAATTCGAGCGCGGTGTGGCAGTTGTAGAGCGCCAAGTGGTTGACGTAGTTGATGGCGGCACGCTGGGGCCGCGCGAGCTTTTCGAGGCCGGGCAACCGCAAGACGACGTCGGTCGCGCGCGCCGACAAGTTGAAGCGCGGCAAGCGGCGGTTCGACCGCTCGGCGATGATCTCGTACACCCGGCGGGCACTCATGGGGTTGGGGTCGACGAGGTGCACCGTTCGACCCACGGCGTCGGCACGGTGGGCCAGCGCCCAGGTCGCGGCCACGACGAAGTCGACCGGCACCACGTTGAGCGGGGCGACCCCATTGCCGGGCAAGGGCAACGGCAAGACGAGCGGCGAGAGCACCAGCAACATGCCGAGGTAGTAGGGGCCTTCGAAGCGGTCGATTTCGCCGGTGCGAGAATCGCCCACGACGCTCGACGGCCGAATGACGGTGATCGGCAGGTGGGCCTTCGCCTTTTGAACGATTCGCTCGGCTTCGAACTTCGTTTGTTCGTAGGCGTTGCGAAACTTCTGGCCGGCTTCGAGCTCGTCTTCGGCGATCACGCCGACCCGGTCGCCCGAGACGTAACACGTCGAAAAATAGACGAAGCGCTTGAGCTTCGCGCAGTCACGCGCCAGCTCGAGCACGTTGCGCGTGCCTTCGACGTTCACCTTGTGGGCGGCTTCGTACGGCATGCCGAGAAACGAAATGGCCGCCAGGTGAAACACGTGGGTCACGTCGGCGGCGAGTTCGGCGTATTCGGGCCCGGCGAGGCCCAAGTGCATGTCGACCACGTCGCCGGTGAGAATGTCTATCTGCGCTCCGGTGAGCCGTGCGGCATACTGCTGGGCCTCTTTGGCGAACTTCGGCTGCACCAACAGCACGAGGCGGCCCTTGGGGTCGGCCTGGGCAATGTGTTTCACCAGCCGCTTGCCGATGAACCCGGGGAAGCCGGTAACGAAGTACGTGTGACTCACGAGGCCGAAGAGTCTACCTGGTGCGGAGGCGAGGCCTTGAGCAATTCTTGCCAGAGCGCTTCGACCTGCGCGCGGGTCTGTTCGCGAGACCCCCCATTGTCGATCACCCACGTCGCGTAGCGGCGCTTCTCGTCTTGCGGCCACTGCGAGCCGATGCGCTGCTGGGCCTGCTCTCGCGTCAGCTGGTTGCGCGCCATGAGTCGCTCGAGTTGAACTTCGGGCGGTGCGACCACCAAGATCACCCCGTCGAGGCCCTCGTAGAGTCGGTTTTCAATGAGCAACGGCGCGTCGTAGATCACCCGCGGCACGCCCTTCGCCGCCAACGCCTGCAGCTTTTCGATGACGGCCGCCCTGACCCGCGGGTGGGTCATGGCGTTGAGCGCCGCGCGGTCTTCGGGGTTGCGAAAGACGCGCTCGCCCAGCGCCGCGCGGTCGAGAACCCCGTCTTTCACCACTTCAGGAAACGCCTGACCGATTTCGACGAACGCCGGCTGGCCAGGAGCGACGACTTCGCGCGCCACGACGTCGGCGTCGATGACCTCGGCCCCCAGCGCGCGGAGCTGTTCGACGACCGTGCTCTTGCCCGTGGCGATGCCGCCGGTGAGCCCGAAGACCTTCAAGGGGTCGTGCCCGCCGCCGCGCCCGAGTTGGTCACCGCCACCGCCGCGGGCGACAAGAACGAAAACGACCGCACCGTTTGGTCGTCTTTGAAAAACACGGCCAAGCCGAGCTTCAAATACAAGTAGTAGACGTGCTTCGTTTCGGTTTGGCGCTTGTAAAAGCACGGTCGCTCGCCACCACCGGCCGAGCTGGGGTCGCAGGCGCCGCCGTAGCTTTCTTCGACCTGTGACGCCTTGATTTCGGGGGCCGGGTAGACGTCGATTCGGTCGACCGTTTGGCTGGCGGGGTTCACCTTGAAGTGCACCTGAATGGTGCCGTTGATGGCCCGGTCTCCAGAATAGACCAGCACTTGCTTGCCCTTGGCTTCGGAGCGCTTCGACGGCTCACCGAACTTGCCCACCACGTCGATGACACTCGACGTACCGGGGTCGATGCCGTTCCACGGGCGGGCGAAGGCCGAGGAGGCCAACAACAACACGGCTGCATTCAGAACGCGCGACATGGCAGGGGGCCCATGCTACGCAACCTTCGATGCGTTCGCTGCTCCTTCGCGTAGTGATGGTCGCCGGCGCCGGCGTGGGGTCAAGTGTGACAACGGCCTGGGCTCACGACTTTCTTGGCGCCGAGAGCTGCCAGGGTT
Source organism: Myxococcaceae bacterium (assembly GCA_044225205.1). Taxonomy (GTDB): domain Bacteria; phylum Myxococcota; class Myxococcia; order Myxococcales; family Myxococcaceae; genus JAEUJT01. The sequence goes on from JBGAIY010000097.1 coordinate 2,817, forward strand.
GCCACGCCGAAGCCTGGGCCGCGTGGAAAGCGTCACCCCACGCACGGGCCAAAGAGGTCTTGTCGGCCCAACAGCAGAAAGACGCCCGCTGCTTGTCGTGCCATTCACCCAACGAAAATGACCAAAAGGTCACCGGCATTTCGTGTGAGACCTGCCACGGCGGTGGCCAGTACTACACCGCGCGGTACGTCATGAAAGACGCCGAGCTCGCACGGTTGGTCGGCCTGGTCGACCCCAACGAGAAACAGTGCCGGTCGTGCCATGACGACTCGAGCCCTTCGGTCAAACCATTTGAATTTATTGGCAAACTAAAGGCGCTCGACCACTGGTCGGCCGAGCGGGCCAAGCGTGCGAGCACCGCCGACGCGGCCGAACCGGCGAAGCCCGCCACCAAGACTTCGAGTGCGGCGACGACGGCTGGCGGCCGCCCATGATTCGGGTGCTCGACGCGGTCTTCGTCACCACCGCGACTCAGAAGAACCAGTACCCCCGAGAACCGATACCCGAGGTCGCGTTCGTGGGCCGGTCGAACGTCGGCAAGTCGTCGATGATCAACGCGCTGACCAACCGAAAGAAGTTGGTGCGGGTCTCGCACACCCCGGGCCGAACGCGGGCGCTCAATTTCTTCGACGCGACGCTCGAGCACAAGGGCGGCAAGCGCGTCATTCGCCTGTGCGACTTGCCGGGGTACGGCTTCGCGAAGGTGTCGAAGAGCGAGCGGGCGGCGTGGCAAGAAATGATCACCGAGTACCTGCATGAGCGACACACGCTCAAGGTGGTGGTGTCGATCATCGACGCTGAAATCGGCCCAACGCCCGACGACCTGCAAATGCTCGACTTTCTGCAAGACGCACCACCGCGCATTCTCGTCGCGGCCACGAAGATCGACCGGCTGGGCAAGTCGTACCGAAAACCGCGCGTCATTGAACTCACGAAGAAGCTCGAGCTGCCCGAGGGCACGGTGGTGGGCTTTTCGGCCCTCGAAGCCATTGGCCACACCGAAGTGTGGGGTCGGGTGCTCGACATCGTCGGGTAGTCGCATTTCGTGCTAGGCGCATGGGCGTGACTTCGACTCACGAGAAACAGCAGGCCCGTCGGGCCGAATTGGTGCGCCGGTTGACCGACTTGGCACCCAAGCATCGCCTCGACGCCATGCTTGAAGAGGTCGACGGCAAGGCACTCGTTCGGTCAATCGCCGCCGAAGACGTGTATTCGACCATCATCGACGTCGGCCTCGCCGATTCGACCGAAATCGTTCAGCTGGCGACGCCCGAACAATTTCGAACGTTCATCGACTTGGCGGCTTGGCAAAAAGACCGCATCGACCCACTCGAGGTGCTGCACTGGCTGCGCGCCGCTCGCGGTGGCGACGACCATGAATTCATTCGCAAATTGCAGGGGCTCGACCTCGAAATTCTCGAGTTTTTGTACCGCAAGCTGACCATCGTTCACGACTTGCAAGAAAACCCAGACGTCGACACCCAAGGCGTCACGATGGAGACGCCCGACGGCGTGTTCTTGCTCGAGTTCAAAATTGACGGTGTCGACGAGGCGGCGCTGCGCCGGCTCACCCAAGACATCATGGCGAACAACCCGTTCGAGTTGTCTCGCTTTCTCGAAGCCATTCGGTGGGAAATGCCGACCGAGCTCGAAGAGGCCGCGTTTCAGTTTCGGCAGGCCCGGTTGCAAGACCTCGGTTTCCCTCCGCTCGAAGAAGCGGTGAAGGTCTTCGCGTGGGTCGACCCCGACAAAGTCACCCCCGCGAGGCCGAGTGGCGCACCGGTGGTCTTGCCTGCGACGGTGGGCAACGTCGACTACGTGAGCGCGATGTTCAAGAGCCTCGACGCCACCGAACGCCAGAACCTCGAGGGCGAAACGCGTTACCTCGTCAACTGCGTGCTGATGGCCGAAGGCGCTGAACCCGGAGACCCGGCGGCCATTCGTCGCTTCAGCGAAGCCGCGCGTGACTCGCTCAATTTGGGCCTGGAGCAGTGGACCGGTGGCGACGTCGAGCTCGCCTCCGACGTCGTGCGAGACCACTCCCTGCGAGAGATTTTTCAGGTCGGCTTTTCGTTGACCCTGAAGCTCAAGCGCCAAGTCGAACGCATGGCCCGAGAGCCGAGTGCGAAGTTCGGCGAAACGTGGCTGGCCATGGACGAAGAGACGGCCATGTTGGCTGCGCTGTTGCGCCGTCGGCCCCTCAAGGCGTTGAAAGTGCCCGGAGCCGAACCCGTGACGTTTCGCTCGAAACGAGAACTGGCGGAGACCGAAGCCTCGTTCGCTCGGGTGCGGGCACAACGCTCGGTTTTGGCTGGCTTGCTCGGAGCGGCCCCGGCCGCGACCGTCGCGCACTTTGGGGTGTCACTGTCCGAATTGACGCCTCAGCGCCTGTTCGCCGCGGTGGTGATGACGGCCGAGCTCGACCAAGTCGTTCAAGTGGCACCGTTTTCGGCCATGCGCCTGCAAGAGCTGACGACCCGAATTTTCGAAGAAGTCGGCCCTTCGGTGAAATTGCGTGCCTCGGCCGGCCAGCGCGCCGCCGCCGTGATCGGCGCCAAACTGCCCGACGCGTCACCAGCAGAGCTTCGGGTGATGGTCGACCGGGTCATGAACGCCTTGCTCAATGACGTGGGGGCCGCCTGGGCCAAAGAGGGGCGGGTCGACCCGAAGCGCGTCATCGCGTTGCCCATCGTGGGCGAACTGCCGGTGTGAGGCGGCCCGGGGCCACACGGGTGCGCGATGGCAGTTCGAACGAAGCGGGCAGGGCGCGCCCTATGGGCGTGCAGGCCGTACGTGTTCATTCGCGCTGAATGGCCGAGACGGAGCCGTTCTCGCTCCGACAACGGAACTGGGTGGGAGAGCAAGCGCGCCCACGAGGGCATTACCGAGACGCTCGCGCTCCCTCCAATTGGGAACTCGGGGGAAACCAAGCGCGCCAAACAATGCCATGCGCGCTGAGTGCCCGTGCTCCTGTCACCGAGGCACTCGCGCTCCCCACAAGTGGGAACTGGGCGGTATCAAGCGCGCCCTCAAGGCTTCAGCGGGCTGAGGCGTCGAGCGCGGCGGTCACGGGCAGAGTCCGCGCTCCCAGTACGGCACCCGCTCGACGACGCAGACCAAACTCCTTCTGGCGAAACAGCGGGCGGGCGTTCGCCGCGATCTCGGGAGAGCGCCGGTCGACGGTGAACCACGCTACCGCCGCTGAAATGGGCGTGAAGCGCCAAGCATTCAGCCCGCGTCGCGCCCGACGACGTCACTGACCGACGACAGCCCGGCCGCGGCGAGTTTCGCGACGAGCCCCTCGCACAGCGCGGCTGGCAGGCGCGGGCCGGTGTAGATGAAACCCGAATACACCTGAACGAGCGACGCGCCGGCGCTCAGCTTTTCCCACAGGTCGTCGACCGAAAAGACGCCGCCGACGCCGATGATGGGCAAGGCCCCTTGGGCACGCCGAAACGCCCGGCGCACGACTTCGGTCGAGCGTTGTCGCAGCGGCCGCCCCGACAGGCCGCCCGCTTCTTTGCTCAAGGGGTGCTCGAACGGCCTGGCGATGGTGGTGTTGGTGCAAATGAGACCGTCGACGCCGTTGCCGCGAGCGACGTCGACGACCGCGTCGACCGCCTCGTCGCCCAGGTCTGGGGCGATCTTCAAGAACAGCGGCCGCCCAACGACGACGCGCCGAACGGCGCGCAACAATCGCTCGAGGGCCTCGGGTTCTTGCAGCTGGCGCAGGCCGGGGGTGTTGGGAGAACTCAAATTCACGACCACGTAGTCGCCCAACGGAGCCAACGTCTCGGCCGCCGCCACGTAGTCGTCGACGGCGTGCTCGAGTGGCGTGTCTTTGTTCTTGCCCACGTTCACGCCAATGGGGCCCGGCCGCCACGTCAACGCCGCGAGCCTTCGGGCGACCGCGTGCATGCCGTCGTTGTTGAACCCGAGCCGGTTGATCAGCGCCTCGTGCTCGGGCAGTCGAAACAGGCGCGGCTTGGGGTTGCCCGGTTGCGGCCTCGGCGTCACCGTGCCAATTTCGACGAAGCCGAACCCCAGTGCGAACAACCCCGGCACCACCTCGGCGTTTTTGTCGAGCCCCGCCGCCAAGCCAACCGGGTTGGGAAAGTCGACGTTCGCCACTCGCGTGCGCAACGCCGGGTGCGGCGCGGGCCGAAGCGAGGCAGCCAGGGGCTTGAGCGCCTTGAGTGCGGTGATGCCCAGGTGGTGGGCGCGCTCGGCGTCGAGCCGAAACAACAACGTTCGCGCCAGGCCGTACATGCATGCGCATCAACCCTTGGCGATGAACGAATACTCGCGCGCCCACGCGAGCGTTTGGTCGACCTGCTCGGTGGTCAAAATGCGGTTCGATTCGACGAGCTCGATTTCGTGGCGCATGTCGGTGTTCAGCAGGTACGGGCCGTCGGTGTTGAAGGTGATTTTGACACCGCGGTCCCAGAAGGTGCGAACGATGTGCTCGAATTCTTTGACGCCCTCGACCGCCTTGGTCTGCAAGTTCGACGTGGGGCACAGTTCGAGCACCACGTCGCGTTCGCGCAACAGCTTCATCGCCGCCTCGTCGTACGCGGCGCGAATGCCGTGACCGATGCGGTTGGGCTTGAGCCGCTCCACGACCGCCACCACCCCTTCGGCGCCGGTACCTCGGGTCTCTCCAGTGTGAACCGTGGTCTTGAGCCCGGCCTTGCGGGCGTGTTCGAAGAGGTCTTCGTACTTGGCGACGACCGCTGGCTTCAGCTCAATGGCGTTCGACTCGGTACCCGCGAGGTCGATGCCCAGCACGCCCCGGTTGCGGTATTTGATCGCCTTTTCGACGATGACCGAATTGAGCGAATGGTCGAATTCGCGAGCCAAGCAAAAGATGAGGCAAGCCTTCACTCCGTACTCGAGCTGAGCCTTGTCCATGCCGCGAATGGCGGCGTGAATGATGTGGTCGAGGTCGAGCTCGGAGGCCAAGTTGCGCTTGGCCGGGTTGAAGCGCAGCTCGATCTGGGTGACGCGCGAGCTGCGGTATTCTTTGCCGATGACCTCGTAGACCGACCGCTCGATCGCGTGCGGAGAAGACTGAATCTTCTCGGTCCACGTGTGCATGATCTTCAAATAGTCGTCGAGCCCACCGACCTTGTCAGGCGAGGCGGTGATCAGGTCGACGAATTCGAAATAGTTTTTGACCGGGAGTTTGAAGCCCTGCTGGTGGGCGATCGACCAAAGAATGTGAGGAGCGACCGCGCCGCCAACGTGAATGTGGAGATCAATAAGCTCGCGAACCATGGCCGTTTCTGCCACGAAACGGGCCGTACGAAAAGCAGCTTAAAACCCACGCAGTCGTTTGAGGGCCTCGTAGGCCTCTTTCACGTCGTGAAACCGCTGGGCGGCCCGTCGGGCCTCTTCGGGCCCGAGCGACGCGGCCTTGTCGGGGTGGTGTTCGGCCGCGAGCCGCCGAAACGCCGAACGAATTTCTTCGTCGCTCGCGCTTTCGGGCAGGCCCAGCGCTTCGTAGTGGGGCGTGCCTTCACCGAAGAACTGCGCGGTCACCTCGCGCAGTTGCTCGGCCGAGACGTTGAAGTCATTCACGATTCGCCGGAGCGCCACCGATTCTGAATTGGTCAACGGCCCGTCGGCGAGTGCCAGGTCGTACAACCAGCGCAGCACGTCGACGCGGCGAGGTGGTTCGACCCGGCCCCGGGCGCGCTTCACCACCGACTCGAGCGGTTGCACGTCGGCTTCAATGGCCCGCTTCAAGGCCAGGCGAACGGCTTCGAGGCCCGCCGAACCGAACTTCAGGTGCTCAAAAAACTCTCGAACCACGCGCACTTCGATTTGCGACACCGGCGAGTCGACGCGCGCGAGTTCGACGAACAGCGGGCACAGCGCGTCGGCGAGCTCGACTTCGTCGGCGTCGGCCACGACCGGCACCGGGTCGACCGGGGTGTCGCGCCGAAGGGTGCGTGGAGAAGCGGCGGGCGGCGAAAAGGTGGGCGCGCGCAGGGTTCGGGGTTCTTCGGGCTCACGGTCGAAGACGAAGTGACCGAGAATCGCCCCCAGCACCGCGAAGGCCGTGGCCACGAGCGGAGACCACGCCAACAACATGCCGGCACTGCCGAAGGCCATGGCGCCGAAAATCTTGCCGTACATCGGTGGGACAGGTGTACCACACGTGCGCGACCGGTTCTGATTCGTTCGAGAAGAGTGAACCGCTTGCCGCGCCCGAGCCTTTCGCCGATCGTGCGCGCATGGCTCAATTGATCGACGGAAAAGCGCTGGCCGCCAAGGTTCGCGAAGGGCTCAAGAGCGACACGGCCGAAATCGTTCGGCGTTTCGGCCGGGCTCCCGGCATCGCGGTCGTTCGCGTCGGAGAAGACCCCGCTTCGAAGGTGTACGTGACGTCGAAAGAGAAGACCGCGCTCGAGCTGGGTTTCGGCTCGTGGCACCACCACTTCGAGACGACCATTTCTGAAGGCGAGCTGCTCGCCTTCGTGAAGAAGCTCAACGTCGACCCGGCGGTCGACGGCATTCTCGTGCAACTGCCGTTGCCCAAACACATCAACTCGAACCTCATTCTCGAAGCCATTGACCCTTCGAAAGACGTCGACGGGTTTCACGCGGTCAACGCCGGCCTGTTGTTTCAGGGGCGACCGGCGCTCGTGCCGTGCACGCCCGCGGGCGTCATGCGCATGCTCGAAGAAATTCAGTACAACGTGGCGGGCAAGAACTGCGTCGTCATTGGTCGCAGCACCATCGTCGGCCGGCCGATGTCGATGCTCTTGCTGAACGCGAACGCGACCGTCACGATTTGCCATTCGAAGAGCGACGTCGCGGCCGAAGTGAGGCGGGCCGACGTCGTGGTCGCCGCGGTCGGAGTCGCGAAGCTCGTCAAAGGCGACTGGGTGAAGCCCGGCGCGGTCGTGATCGATGTCGGCATGAACCGCACCCCCGAGGGCAAGCTCTGCGGCGACGTCGACTTCGACGCCGTGAAAGAGCGCGCGGCCTACATCACCCCGGTGCCCGGTGGGGTGGGGCCCATGACCATCGCCATGTTGATGAGCAACACCGTGCAGGCGGCGAAAGCGCGGCTCGGGTTCTCTTCGAAGAAGTGAAAGTAACGCCCAGAAAATTCGAAAGCGTACATGCTTCGAGTTTTTCTGACTGACGTCGTCGCTTTCTCACATGGTTTTGACGCGCGGCGGTCTGTACCACCTACCGTTCGATGGCCATACACCGCGAACGCGAAGCCGCAGGCGAAAGCAACACGGGGGCCGCCCTGCGCGCCGACTGGGCGACCATGGCGTCGACCTGGGCCACGGAGTGGAAGAAGGTCTTCGCGAACAAGGCGCCGTCGAGCGACGTGCTGGCGGGCCTCACCGTAGCCGCCGTCGCGCTGCCGCTCAACTTGGCGCTGGCGGTGGCGAGCGGCATGCCTCCCGCGGCGGGCCTCGTCGCCGGTACGGTGGGCGGCCTCATCGCCGCCACGTTCGGCGGCGCGTCGTTGCAAGTGACCGGGCCCGCGGCCGCGCTCTCGGTCATGGTGCTCGCCGTGGCCGACCGGTTCGGGGTCGTGGGGGTCGCCGCCGCCACGCTGATGGTCGGCGCCATTCAGTGGGTCATGGCCTTCACCCGGGCGGGCCACCTCGCTCGCTTCGTGCCCGAAAGCGTGCTCGCGGGCTTCACCACCGGCGTCGGCCTCAAGCTGCTCGACTCGCAGGTGCCCGAGCTCTTGGGGTTCGACTACCGAGTGAGTGAGCTGGCGGCGATGATGCACCGGCCCGAGTGGCTGCATGAGGTCGAATGGGCGGCGGTGGTGTGCGGGGTGCTCGTGGCGTTCTTGGTCGTCGCGACCCGGCAGTACAAGCGTTTCCCCGCCGCCATCGTCGGCATCGCCGTCGTCACCTTCATCGCGAACTACGTCAACTGGGACCTGACCCGTGTCGGCGAAGTGCCGTCGACTTTTCCGACTCCGGCGCTGCCCCGGCTGCCCGACGACCAGTGGCTCGACCTGTTCTTGTTGGCCCTGCCGTTGGGCTTGTTGGCCGGAGTCGAGTCGTTGCTGGCGGCCAGCGTCGTCGACCGCATGAGCAACGCCAAGACGCCCCACCACCCGTCGCTCGAGCTGTTCGGGCAGGGCTTCGCGAACCTCGCGGTGGGCTTGATGGCGGGCCTGCCGGTGTCGGGCGTGGTGGTGCGCAGCGGCATCAACGTGCAAACCGGGGCGAAGACGCGCTTGTCGGCGCTCTTGCACGCCGTGTTTCTGGGCGGCGCGGTGCTGTTTGCGAGCCAGTACCTCGCGCGGGTGCCGCTCGCCGCGCTGGCCGGGTTGCTGTGCGTCGTCGCGGTTCGGCTGCTCGAGGTAAAGACCCTGCTCGAGCTGCTCTCGAAGCACCGGCTCGAAGCAGTGGCCTTTTTGGTGACGTGCGCGGGCACCGTGAGCGGTCACTTGATGCTCGGGCTGGTGGCGGGCCTCGTCATTTCTGGCGTCGGCCACTGGTTTCGGCGCCAGTTTTCGGCCTCAGCCGAGAATGGTGAGCCCACGGGCGTCAACGCGGGAGCGCCCAGACGGCCGGGCATACGGGCGGTGCTTCGGCGCGAGTTGGCCGCCGCGCGCCACCCCGAACACGCCGACGCGTCACCGTCGAAAGCCCAGTGGCTGCCGAACGTTCGCGGCCGTGCGGTGTTGCCCAAGAGCGCGTTCGTTCACCCCCAGGCCACGGTGATCGGCCGGGTCATATTGGGTGAAAACGTGCACATCGCCGCTTCGGCGTCGGTGCGCGCCGACGAAGGCACGCCCTTCTTCATCGGCGACGACTCGAACATTCAAGACGGCGTCGTCATTCACGCGCTCCAACAAAAGTGGGTGCAGGTCGGCGGCGAAGACTGGGCGGTGTACGTCGGCCGCAAAGTGTCGATGGCGCACAACGCGCTGGTGCACGGGCCCTGCTTCGTGGGCGACGGCACCTTCATTGGCTTCAAGGCGGTGGTGCACGACTCGGTCGTCGGCCGAGGGTGCTTCATCGGCATTGGCGCGGTGGTCGTGGGCGTCGAGATACCCGACGGCCGCTTCGTGCCACATGGGTCGATCATCGACTCCGTCGACAAGGTCGACGCGCTGCCGCCGGTCGACCCGTCACAACACCACTTCAATGCCGACGTCGTCGACGTGAACCGTGGCCTCGCCGCGGCTTACCGAGCGACGACCGAGCCTTCACCCCACCACGAGGGGCCGGCGGCCCTAACGGTGGCTCCCGGGCGCCCCACGGTGTGGTCGCAAGGGTGGGCCCGCGCGTCGAACACGAACAAACGGTTCTAACGCCCGGTTGGGCAGAGGTGACTTGTGCTGATTTTCGGTGTGCTGTTGGGTACGGCGGTGGTGTTGGCTTGGTACGGCCGCCAGTGCCAATTTCGGGTCGACGAAGGGCAACGCGCCGTCGTCACCACGTTCGGGGCGGCGGCCCGCGAAGGCCACGGCCTCAAAACGCACGGGCCGGGCCTGCACTTCAAATGGCCGTGGCAGCGGGTCATTCGCGTGTCGATGCGCGAACAGGTGCTCGAGCTGTCGGGTGAGAACGGCCAGCGCGTCATGGGCGACGACGGCACCGTGCTGCGGCTCGAAACGTCACTGCGGTATTCTCCCGACCCGGCCGGCCTCGAGCGGTTCTTGTTCGGCCTCGCACGGCCGGTCGAGCACATCAACGGGTTGTTTGCCTGTCGGCTTCGCGGCGAAATCGCCAACCTGAGCCGCCCGACGGTCAACAACGCGCCCTTGGCGCTGCCCGACGACGTGCACGAAGTGGCCGGGTCGTATGGGCTGGTTCGCCGAGAACGCAATTTGCTCAACCAGCGCTTGGCCGCGGCCACGAAAAAGCAGCTCGGCGAAGTGTACGGGGTGTCGTTTTCGGCGGTCGACCTCATCGACATTTTGCCTCCAGATGAATTGGCCGACGCGCTGAACGCCGTCATGAACGCACGCTCCGAAGCCGACTCGGCGCGGTTTCGGGCCGAGAGCGAGAGCAGCCAGCAGATCATCGCCGCCGAACAGGGCGTGGAGATCGCCAAGACCCAGGCGCACGCGGTGCAACTCGAAATGGGCACGCTCGGCCGTCACCTGGGCCAGCTCGACCGCGACGGCGTGCTTGGGCTGTACGTCGAACGGCGAAAAGCCGAAATCTTGTCTGAGTCGAGAACGCTGTACGTGAATGAGCGCGAGGGTGCCCGATGAACGCCGCGATGATCGAATTGGCCGAAGGTTTTGGGGCGGTGTTGGCCCTGGTCTTCGTGGGCATTGGGTTGTTTCGGGCGGTGACCCTCTCGGTCGAAGACGAACACGTCGCCCTCGTCACGCGCTTCGGCAAGCTCGTCAAACGCATCGACACTCCGGGCTTGCACGTGTTGCTCGACCGCCGCCTGCCGTGGGTGACGGTGCACCAGGTGTCGCTCGCGCGCGACTTTCGTGAACTGAAGAACGTGCACGTCAACGACGCGCGCGGCACGACCGTCTTGGTCGACTTGTGGGTCGAGCTGCGCGTCGTCGACCCGGTCAAAGCGCTCTTCGCCATCGAAAAGTGGGACACCGCGACCCAGAACCTCGTCGTGCACGCCGTCACGTCGGCCTTGTCGGCGAAAGACTTTCTTCAAATTCTGCGCGACGACGCCGAGTTGACGACGATGCTGCAACGCGAGATCTCGGTCGAAACCGAACGGTGGGGCGTCAAAGTCGAGCAGGTGTTCTTGCGCGACGTGAGCCTGTTGCCCGAAGTGTCACGCCAGCTCTTCGGCGCGGTCGCGGCGCGACTCGAGCGGGCACGCGCGGTCATCGAAGAACACGGGCGGTTGGCCGTCGCCCGGCTCGAAGCCCAAACGGCCGAGAAGGTCGCCGAGCTGGTCGCCGAGGCGAAGTCGCAGTACCCGCTCGCCGTCGGCCGGGCGCTCAAGGCCATGCGCGAAACACCCCAGGTGCTCGAGGCCTACACCACGCTCTTCGAGCTGGCCCAGGTGCGGCCGCACCGCACCGTCGCGTTTCGAGGCTTCGGCGCCGCCGACATGCGCTCGGCCGACGCGGCGATGCTCGCCCCCGAGACCGCCTCGGCCATGGCGACGAACGGGGTGCCGGTCGCCCGCCGGCTCGACTGAAGTCGGCTCGGTTCAGCCGCGGGCTCGGAGCGCGCTGACGATCATGCGTGACGCGGGGCTCTTGTTGAGCGTGTAAAAATGAATGCCCGGCACGCCCCGGCTGAGCAGCTCGAGACACTGCACGGTGGCATGCGCCACGCCCAGCTGCATCACCGCCTCGGGTTGGTCTTTGATCTTCTCGAACTCGAGCTGCAGACGCATGGGCACCGTGGCGCCGCAGATGCGCACGAAGCGCTGCACCTGGGCGAAGTTGGTGATCGGCATGATGCCCGGCACGATGGGCACGTTGATGCCGATGCGCCGCGCCCGCTCGACGAAGTCGAAGAAGAACGCGTTGTCGAAAAAGAGCTGGGTGACGATGAAGTCACACCCCTGGTCGACCTTTTCTTTGAGGTGCTTCAGGTCGGCCTCGCGCGACGCCGTCTCCATGTGGCCCTCGGGGTAACCCGCGCCACCGACGCAGAACCCCGCGCTTTGTTGCTGAATGAACTCGACCAGCTGGCTGGCGTACTCGAAGCCACCCGCGTGCGCGACGAAGCGGTCTTGGCCTTTGGGCGGGTCGCCGCGCAACGCCAAGACGTTTTCAATGCGCGCCTTGGCGAGCCGCTGCAGCACTTCGGCGATTTCTTCTTTCGAGTGACCGACGCAGGTCAAGTGCGCCATCGGTTCGATGCCGGTTCGGTCTTTGATCTGCGTGACCAGCTCGATGGTTCGGTCGCGGGTGCTGCCTCCGGCGCCGTAGGTGACGCTGACGAACCCCGGCTCGAGCGAACGCAGGTCTTCGAGCGTCTCCCAGAGCTGCTTTTCACCCTCGGGCGTCTTCGGAGGGAAAAATTCGAACGAAAAGCACGGCTTTGACGGGTTGAGGCGATTGCGAATCTTCACGGTGCCATTCATGCCTGTGCGAGGGCACCCTGTCGAGCGGCGTTGATTGTGCAGGTCTAATCGGTAGAGTGCGCGCCCGTATGGCCACCCCCCGACAGACTCCCCTCAATGCCGTTCACCGCAAACTCGGCGCACGCATGGTCGACTTCGCCGGGTGGGACATGCCCGTGCAGTACACCAGCCTCGAGAAAGAGAACGAAGCGGTGCGGCACGCGGTCGGTCTGTTCGACGTGAGCCACATGGGTGAAGTCGAATTCAAAGGGCGGGGCGCCCTCGAAGAAGCCAACCGGCTCATCACCAACGACCTGGCCCGCGCCGCCGACGGCCAAGCGCTGTACGCCGGCCTGCTGAACGAGCGGGGTGGCTTCGTCGACGACATCGTCGCGTACCGCTTTTCGCCCGAACACATTTTCATTTGCGTCAACGCCGCCAACCGAGACAAAGACTTCGGGTGGATGTCGGCCAACGCGAAGTCGGTCAAGCCGGTCAATCGGTCTGACGACTTTGCGCAGATCGCCGTGCAGGGGCCCAAAGCGTTCGGCCTGGTGCAGCGCTTGACCTCGGCCAAGCTGAGTGGCGTCGGCACCTACCGTTTCACGCAAGGCTCGGTCGCCTCGGTCGAATGCATCATTTCGCGCACGGGCTACACCGGAGAAGACGGCTTCGAATTGTACTGCCCGCCGTCGCAGGCCGAGCGCTTGTGGCTGGCGCTGCTCGAAGAAGGCAAGGGCGACGGCTGCGTGCCGTGCGGTCTGGGGTGCCGTGACTCGCTGCGCACTGAAATGAAGTTCGCACTCTACGGCAACGACATTGACGACGACCACACCCCGCTCGAGGCGGGTTTGGCGTGGGTCGTCAAACTCGACAAAGCTGATTTCATTGGCAAATCGGCTCTCGAAAAGCAGAAGGCCGCCGGCGTGCCGCGCAAGCTGGTGGGCTTCGAAATGACCGAACCGGGCATACCGCGCGCGCACTACGCGATTCTCAAAGACGGCCAAAAGGTCGGCGAGGTGACCTCGGGCACCATGGGCCCCAGCATCAAGAAGGCCGTCGGCATTGGCTACGTGCCGACCGCGTTGGCCGCTGAGGGGTCGACCTTTCACGTCGAAATGCGCGGCCGCCCCGTCGCCGCCCGAGTCGTCAAGACGCCTTTCTACAAGCGCACCAGCGCCTAAACCGCATCTCGTCACAGGAGTTTCTTGTCATGGCCGATTACCCGTCGAATTTGAAGTACACCAAAGACCACGAATGGGCTCGCAAGGCGGGCAATGCCGTTCAGGTGGGCGTTACGTGGCACGCGCAAGACGCCTTGGGCGCCGTCGTGTACGTCGAGCTGCCGAAGGTGGGCAGCACCGTGTCGACGGGCGCGTCGTTCGGCGTCATCGAGTCGACGAAGGCGGTCTCGGAGTTGTTCGCCCCCATTTCGGGCAAGGTCGTCAAGATCAACGACGCGGTGGTGGCGAACCCCGGCCTGGTGAACGAAGACCCGTACCAAGCCGCCTGGCTCATTGAAATTGAGCCGTCGGCCGCCGGCGAATACGACGCACTGCTCGACTCGGGCACCTACACCAAGTTGCTCGAAGCGGCGAAGTAGTCAGCGCGGCGCCGCAACGGGCGTCGGTGCATTGACGCGGTTGGTGCCGGCATCGGCGATGCCCAACTGGCCTTCTTGGTTGAGGCCAGTGCAGTACGCCGCCCCGTTCTTCACGCCACAAGCGTGAAACCGCCCGGTCGACATGACCGAATACCCGGTGCCCACCGTCTCGGGCTGGGTGTCGTGCGCGCCGTAGTCGCCCAACCCGAGTTGGCCCTCGATGTTGCGGCCCCAATTCGCCCACGCCCCGCCGGCCCTCAGGCCACCTCGGGTAAAGGTGTGCAACGACACCGTGACCCAGTCGGCCGGCCCCGGCACGAGCGTCGGCGTCGTGATGACGTCGGTGTGTTCGGGCACGGAGCCCCAACACCACAGCGCGTTGTTTCGTTTTCGGGCGCAGGTGATGGTCTGCGAGGTCTGCACTTCGACCCAGTCGGTGTCGGTGCCGACTTGGGTGACGTCGCGAACCTGCAGGGGTTGCCCGTCTCCCAGACCGAGTTCGCCCTCGGTGTTTCGGCCCCAACACCAGAGCGTGCCGTCGGTGCCGACCCCGCAGGTGTGGCCTTGGCCCGTGCCGAAACTCGCCCAGCCCGAGCGAGCGAGCAGTTTTTTCGGAGTCGGCTGATCGGGCAAAAATGGCACGTCTTGCAGGCCCACCTGGCCCTCGGCATTCGCGCCCCAGCAGGAGCCGACGCCGTTCGAAACGACGGCGCACACCGTGGCGAACTTGAAGTCGAACGAGACGACCGGCAGGCCGAGCGACACGTTCTGCGGCACTTCGGTCGACGTGAAGGTGCCGTTGCCGAGCTGGCCATTGACGTTCGACCCCCAACACCAGAGGCTGCCGTCGTTCTTCGTGGCGCAGGTCGAAGTCTCTCCGGCGAGCACGTGTTTCCAGTTTGAGTCGGTGCCGACCCAGAGCGGCAGTTCGAGCGCCGCGCTCGCCGGGCGCCCGAGTTGGCCGTGTGCGTTTGACCCCCAGCACGTCATTCGCCCTTGCACGATGGCGCACGAATGGCTGGTGCCAGCAGAGACGTCGGTCACGTCGACCAGAAACGCCGACCCCGCATCGGGGGGTGTACCCGCGTCGGCGGTGGGGGTGTTCTGCACCACGTCGAGCGGTATGACGCAGCCACTCAAGGCCAGACACACGAGCAAGGAGGCCTTCACCACCGCACCCCCGCGCCGACTGAAACGGTGCCCACGAGCCCCGAATAGGCGCCGACCTGAACGCCGGCCGCTTGGGCCGAGACCCCGCGCGCCACGCCACCCACGCCGGCCCGAAGCGAAGCCTGAAAGGCGCCCGAGCCGAACCACAGCGTGGCGACGGCCAAGGGGGCGAGCACGAGACCTCCCTTGGTCAGCCCGGTCTGCGAGGCGCTGGTCGGGTTGCCGTGCAGCGAAAGCCAGCGAGCATCGAGCAAGGCCCCGGCATCGAGCGAGAACGAAGCGCCCTCCGACTCCCACGCCCTGACTCCGAGCATCACGCTCCCGCCGGGAGCCACGACGTCGACGCTCGCTCCCGACCCCGTGCCGAGCGGGGGCGCTCCGTGAAGCGAAGCCGCCACTTCGGTCACCAAGCGGCCGAAGGTACCCGCTGCCGACAGCTCGGCGCCCACGAGCGACACGCCGCCCGACGACAACAGGGAGTGCGCGCGCACCGACAAGCGCCACCGGCGTTCGCCGACGGGCGTTTCGGCCTTTCGCAACACCGGTATGACTTCGCGCGCTTCACGCAGCACTTCGCTCGCACTGACGCCCACCGCGAAGGCCCATTGCTTGAGGGGCAGGGGGGCGAGGTCGACGGTGCGGCTGACGCTCCTTTGCGCGTCGCCCTCGCCAGAACGAACTTGCATTTGAATCGAAGTGGTCGACCGAAACCGCAAGACGATTTGCGCGTCTGACGCGGCGTCGGCAGGCGTTTCACACAGCCCGGCCACGGCGATTTCGGTCGCCAGTTCGGCCGGTAAGGCCTGGGCCCAGTCGGCCGACCACCCCGGGCCGTCGAACGTCACCGCGACCCTCGCCCGCGAGCCTTCGGCGCAGCCGGCGCTCCCGCCCTGCGCCCGGGCATTCGACGCGAAGACGGCGAACGCGACGAGGGCCGCCTGAACGAAGCACCTCGACGACCCGACCAGGGCATGGGTTATGGCGTGGGCGAAGGAGGGCACAGCGACTCGACGGTGGAGCGGTGAATGCCGCTCGAGAAGCGCTGAAGATACTCGCTCCGGGCCGCCGCGCACTGATCGAATCGACCGGTTTGTTGGTACGCCTTGACGAGGCGAGCCGCCGCGTCTTCGCGCCATTGACCGGGCAGTTTTTTCTGGGCCATTTCGAGCGGGGCAATCGCCCCCGCCACGTCGTTCAACTGGTCCATTCGAAGGCGGGCCAGCTCGAAGGCCGCGAGCCCCGCTTGCTCATTGTTCGAATAACGCTCGAGAAAGACGCCGAGCAGCGATGCGGCCTTGGCGTAGTGCGCCTGGCGGCGCTCTTCACGCACTTGCTCGAAGAGCTGTTCGGCTTCGTCGACGGTGCTGGGTGGGCGGGTGTCGCTGGGTGACACCGAGGCGACCGTGGCCGGGCCAGTGGCCCCCCCTCGCGCGGTGCCCGCCTTGGCGGTCGAACGTCGCACGGGGTGCTTCGGGCGGGGCGGGGAGGCGCTGGGCACGTCTTTGGGGCTCAGGTCGAAGTCGTCGGTGGCGGGCTCGGTGTCGTCGACCACGTCGGGGGCGGCGCGGCCCTCATTGTTCAGGTCGGCCTCGTCGGCGCGAGCGGTTTCACCAGCGGCCGCGGGCCCGGTGTACCGCTGGCTGGCCTCGAGGTTCATGACCCACTGCCCCCGTTCGCGTACTTCGACTTTGCCTTCGGTGACCACGACGACCGCCGAGTCGCCGACCCGTTCGACAGCGAAGCGCGTGCCGTGCACCCGAACCTCGGTGGTGCCGGCGAGCACTCGAAAGCTGCGCGCCGGGTTGTGCGCCACTGCGAAATTCGCCCGCCCTTTCGTCAATTCGACGACCACGTCGGTCGGGCCGAGCGCGACCAGTTGCGCCTGACTCTTTTCGTCGAGCGTGAACGACGAGCCGTCGGCGCCGAGTGCGACCGTAACGGGCCGGTCGTCGGCGCGCATTGACGCCCCCGGAGCCAACGGCCGGTGGGCGCGCGACCACAGCAGCAACGCGCCGCTCGCCACCATCATCAGCACCGCCGCGGCCGCCGCCCATTGCAACCGAGGCCGAGTTCGCGCCGTCGGAGCCGCGTCGAACAGCCGCTGCACGAAGGCGTCTTCATTGACTTCAGGCGTGACGATGTACGCCTTGTAACTGTCTTGGTCACCCATGTGACGCTCGATCAACTTCTGGTTGGCCGCGACCAACCGTCGTTTGACAGTGGCGACCGAAGGTCCATTCGTTCGGCAATTTTCTTCAGTCCAGCCCTTCGACCGCTGGAGCAGAACCGCGACCGCTCCTTCGACGTCGAGCATCGTCACCGAGCGATACAGGTCGATGATGCCGTCTCGAATGTGGAGTGGCGCGTCGGCTAGGACCACCAACACCATTTCTTCGTCTTTCGCAGGCGACAGGCCCAACCTCCGTCGCACGGTGACTTTCGCAACCGCGAACTTCGGCCACGACGTGCTCGACAACCACCCCGAAAAGGCCGCTGGGGCTTTGAGCGTGTGCGGCGGCGTCAGCATCGAACAGACGCGTCGCGGGCGGCGTCTTCGTCTTGATCGGGGGCCAGTCGGTGCGCCAGCCCCACCGCCCGCGAGAGGTGCTTCTTCACCAACGCCGCTTGCGCCTGAAAGTCTCCCGACTGCGCTCGCACCACAAGGTGAGCTCGTCTTCTTCGGGCGGTCGTGGCCGGAACAGCCAGGTCGGCCGCCAGAACAGCAGCACTTGACCCGAGGCCCCACTACGCGCGCTCCGCCTTCGCCTGCCAGTGAGAATCGCGAGCGAGCGACCGAAGCTCAAGCGACTCGAGGGGTGACGAGTGCTCTTCGCACTGACATGTATGGGCGCGCAACCACCTTGAATCTCAAGTGAAATCGGCGCCGCCGACTGGGCTTATGGGCAGCGACCTGCTTCGAAATAGCCTGGCTTGGTTTGCCGCACCCAACTGGAGATGGCGATCGACCACAGGCCGATGTCGTTCTTCGCGCCGACCGTGCAGGCGTGGCCGTTGTAAGGGCTGCAGAGCGCTGCCCGGCCGGCGGTGGTGTGAGCGTAGTTGTTTGCGTAGGTCTCGGTGCAGGTGCCTCCGGCGTCGGGCACGCCGGCGTCTTTCGGGCCAGCGTCGGGTACGCCAGAGTCGGGCACGCCCGCGTCTTTCGGGCCAGCGTCGGGTACGCCGGAGTCGGGCACGCCCGCGTCTTTCGGGCCGGCGTCGGGCACACCGGAGTCGGGCAGGCCGGCGTCTTTCGGGCCGGCGTCGGGCACGCCCGCGTCTTTGACTCCGCCATCGTTGGCTTGGTTGGTCAGGCCGAAGAACTGCGCGGCGTAGCCCGACGAGCACAGCTTGACGTCGAGCAAGAAGGACCCGGCTTGGCCGCAGCCGTTGGCGGGGTCGACCGGCGTACCGTGGCCCATGCCCGAAATCTTCCACTGCTCGACGAGCACGGCGCCACTTGAGTCGGCGTAGCGCTTGCGGGTCGCCGACCCGACCGTCTCAGTCGAAGTCGGCGTGTCGGTGAGGCCGTTCACGTTCGTCCACTGGGTGACGCTCTCGTCGGCATTGGCCGGCACGACGATGGAGTCACTCGTGCCGTGCCAAATTGAAACACGCGGCCAGGCCGCGGGCGTCGGGGCTCCTGAATTGCGCACCAAGTCGCCCCAGGCCGTCGGTGACTTGTTGGCCGACGAGCTCATGCATGAAATGCCACAGTTGTAGGGTATGCCGGCCATGATCGCGCCCGCACTGAACACGTCGGGGTAGGCGGCGAGGGCCGCCTCCGCCATCGCACCACCCGCAGACAGACCCGTCACATACGCTTTGGTAACGGGGTACTTGGTCTTCACGTAGTCGACCATTTGCTTCACGGAGAGCACCTGGCCGCCACCGCGCGTGATGTCGCTCGAATTGAACCACCCAAAACAACCCGCGCTGGCCGTGGTCTGCGGGTAAACGACGATGAAACCGAGTTGATCAGCCAGCGTGTTCCACCCGGCGCCTTGGTAGGCGTTGGCGTTCATCGAACAGCCGTGCAGCGCCACCACCACCGCCACGTCACTCGCCGGTAGATTCGCGGGGGCGTACAAGAACATCGACAGGTTGCCAGGGTTCGAACC
>JBGAIY010000682.1:0-2672 GCA_044225205.1 Myxococcaceae bacterium
GCTTTGAATGTGTTCGTCGGTCACCATGCCCGACAGGCCGTCGGAGCAGAGCAAGAACACGTCACCCGGCAACGGCTCGACGCGGTTCACGTCGACCACGACGCTGTCTTTCATGCCCAACGCCCGCACGATGACGTTCTTGTGGGGGAAGTTTTCTATTTCTTCGGGCGTGAGCTTCTTCGCCTTGAGGTAGTCGTTGAGCAGCGAGTGGTCTTCGGTGATTTGCCGCAGGGTGTCGTTGCGAAAGAAGTAGACCCGGCTGTCGCCCACGTGGCCGATGACGACCTCGTTGTCGCGCGCGAAGTAGACCGAGACGATGGTGGTGCCCATGCCTTTGAACTTCGTGTCGGCACTGGCTTTTTCGAAAATGCGCTGGTTCGCGAGCTTGACCGCCACCGCGAGTCGGTTCTCGTCGTAGTTCTTCTGCTTGTCCATCTTGTAGGGCCAGGTGATGTCTTGGTCCTGGCTGGTCATGCGAAAGAACTCGCCGACCTCGTCGACGGCGATTTTCGAGGCGATTTCACCCGAAGAATGGCCGCCCATGCCGTCGGCCACGACGAAGACACGCTCCTCCGGCAACAACAGGAGGTTGTCCTCGTTGTGGTTCCGCTTCATCCCTACATGGGTCTGACCTGAAACCTCGAGTCTCATGGGGAGGGCGGGCACGCGATCATCAGAGTGAACCAATTCAAACGACACAGGTCAAAGCGGATCGACGGGCCCGGAGGCAAGCATTTTTGAGCCCGACCACACGATTTCAATTTCGCCGCCGCAGTTCAAGGTGCCGGTACCGGGGTGAATTCGAGCTGGTCGCCGGGCTCGGTTTGGCTGCCAACCGCCACCCCCACCGGCAATTCGAGCACCGAACGGGCCCCAAAGTAGACCCGACTCAGCCTCCAGGGCTGCAAGGCGTGGCTGACGTCAATGACCCGCCGTTGTGCGTCAAGAAACAGCACGTCGATGGCGATTTTCATGAAGAACGTGTGCACCGAGGTGCAGGGCTCGAGGTGCAACCCCTGGCCCATCGGCAGGCCCGTCACCCCCATGAGCCCCTTGAAGCGGGCTCGGAAGGTAGCCGCAGAACGCACATCGTCACCCAGCAAGGAGTTGCGTGTGACGTTCATCACGCGGTAGCGCATGGCGCGTGCAGCCTACCGAACCCAAGCCGCCCTTGGCGCGCCCGTTGAATCTCGTGCTCGTTTCTCCCCAACTACCGCCGAATACCGGCAATGTGGCCAGGCTCTGTGCCTGTACGGGGTGCAAGCTGATCTTGGTCGAGCCGTTGGGGTTTTCAATTGATGACAAGCAGTTGAAGCGGGCCGGCCTCGACTACTGGGACAAGGTGTTTCTCAAGCTTTACCCGAGCTGGGCGGCGTACGTCGAAGCCACCCCCGGTGCCCGCCGGTACCTGTTCTCGGGCCTGACTGGTACCGGCCTGTGGAACGTGAAGTTCGAAGAGGGAGACCATTTGGTCTTCGGCGCCGAGACCACCGGGTTGCCCCACGAGGTGCTCGAGGGTACCGAAGGCACCGCCGTGACCATACCGATGCTCGCCGACCGCCGGGGTTTGAACTTGTCGACGTCGGTCGGCATCGCCGCGTACGAGGCCCTGCGGCAACTGTGGCCGGCTTCGCCCCCAGGAGTTTGAAGTTGTCAACTTCGTGGTGAAGTTGGTCGCCTACGAGGCACCGAGGGCACTCTGGGGGTAAGCTCCCGCGCGATGCCGAACCCGCAGGTCGCTGAAGCGACCTGGTCGATTTAGAACTGCAGTTCGGGTTTCAGGCCCCCCTGCAGGGCCTCCTCGCCGCCAAGCAACTCAAGACCTCGCAACTCGATGCCATGTGGGCCCGCGGTGAAGCCGGCCTCGCCGACGCCGAGACCCTCGGCGAATTGGGCGTTTCGGTCGGCGAGGAGTGGCGCGAACGCGCCCTCGCCAGCGTGCGACGCGTGCTCTCCCTCGCCGATTCGGTCAGGTTCGAACACGCCGAAGTCGAAGGCAAAGACCGCGTGCCCGGCGCGACCGTCGTGCGCGCTGCCTTTGAAGTGCTCGGCGGCGCCGGTGGCGAAGAGGCCCCGTATTTTCGCGTGAAGTCGCTCGACGGCGTTGAACGCTGGGGCGTCGGCGAACCCGAACGCGCCTGGCTGAGCGGGTTTCAAGATTTTCGCTCCGCCGCGGAGACCACCCGCGAACAACGCGTGCTGCTCGAGGTCCTCGCCCGCAGCGGTGCCGTCGAGTCGATCTCCGCCGACGCGTGGCGCGCGAAGGAAGACGCCAAGCGCGCAGAATTGGAGCGGATCGAGGCGGAACGCCGTGCCGAAGAGGCGCGGCTCGCTGAGGAGGCGCGGCTCGCGGAAGAAGCGCGTCTCGCAGAAGAAGCGCGTCTTGCGGAAGAAGCGCGTCTCGCGGAAGAAGCGCGTCTCGCGGAAGAAGCGCGGCTCGCGGAAGAAGCGCGTCTCGCGGAGGAAGCGCGGCTCGCTGAAGAAGCACGGCTCGCTGAGGAAGCACGGCTCGCGGAAGAAGCGCGTCTCGCCGAAGAAGCACGGCTCGCTGAGGAAGCACGGCTCGCGGAAGAAGCGCGTCTCGCCGAAGAAGCACGTCTCGCCGAAGAAGCACGTCTCGCCGAAGAAGCACGTCTGGCTGAAGAAGCACGTCTGGCTGAAGAAGCACGTCT
>JBGAIY010000098.1:0-22256 GCA_044225205.1 Myxococcaceae bacterium
GTCACCGCCCGCCGGGAGCGGCGACCTGGGCGCCGGCGCTTCGACCTTCGCCGATGGAAACAGCGCTTCCCACGCGAGGAGCGTGGCGGCGGCCGCCTCGGTCAACGCCTGACAGGTCGAAGCCTCGAGGTGCCGCTCGGCCAAGACCACGCCGCGGCCGTCGGTCAACTTCACGTCAACGGCGCTCGGGCCGGCCTGGCTCACCGTCGCTCGGTGGCCCGAACCCGTGTCTGGTGCCAGCTGGTGAAAGCGCGCGCCCAGCTCGGCCGCGGCCGGGCAGCTGGCGTCACCGTCGACGGTCAAACCGCCGACGACGGCCGAACCCACCAGCGCGAACACGAGCACCCGAGCGGCTTTACCCCGACCCATGGGCCAGTGCGCAAGGCCCACCCGACTGGAAACGCGTTGACTTCGCGAGGCTGGCGTTATTACCCACCCGTTGATGTCTGACGCGTTCGCGACCCTGGCTCAATCGTTGGTTTCAGGGGGGCGTGTGCGTACGGTCGGCGTGTCGGGGTCGGCCCGCGCGTGGGTGCTCTCACGGCTCCAGCGCTCGCTCAAAGTGCCGTTGGTGTGCGTCACCCCCGACGAAGACTCCGCCGACCAGCTCGCCGGAGACTTGGCCTTTTTCTTGGGAGGCGAAGGCACGAAGCTCGCACCGCGCGTGCTGCGGTTGCCGGCCGACGAAGTGCTCCCGTGGGACGAACTCGTACCCGACTCGGGCGTGGTCGGTGAACGGTTGGGGGCGCTCTTTCACCTGGGGCAGGGCACCCGCTTCCCCGCGTTGGTGCTGTCGGCGCGCGCCTTGGTCAAGCGGGTCGTGCCCCCCTCGGTGATGAACGGGCTCGCCGAAGTCGTCGGCCTCGAGCAAGACCACGGCCGAGACGCGCTCGCGAAAAAGCTCAACGACATGGGCTACCGCAACGCGCCCTTGGTCGAAGACCCGGGCTGCTTTTCGGCCCGCGGCGACATTCTCGACGTCTGGCCCGCGCTCCACGACGCGCCGGTGCGCCTCGAGTTCTTCGGAGACACCGTCGAGTCGATGCGCACGTTCGACCCGCAAACCCAACGCACGCTCGAACAAGTGAAGTCGCTGACCCTCGCGCCCGCGCGAGAGCTGTTTTTCAGCGACGCGACGAAGAAGTTGGCCGAGGCCGCGGTGCGCGAAGCCGCCGAAGCCCAACACGTGCCGACCTCGAAAGTGCGCGAACGCATTGAGCAAATTCGCGAGGGCATCGCCGCGGCCGGGCTCGAGGGGTTGCTGCCCGGCTTCTTCGAGGGCGGCATGGCCTCGGTGTTCGACTACTTGTCGCTCTGGTCGAAAGACGCGCTGTTCTGGCTCGACGAGCCGGCGGCCCAGGGTCAGGCGCTCGACGACCTGTTCACCGACATCGACCGCAGCTACGACGACGCGGTTCGGCGCTCTGAATTGACGCTCGGGCCCGCCGCGCACTTCTTGTCGCGAGAAGAACTCGACGCGAAGCTGAAACAGTACCGGGTCGTCGAAGGCGGCGGGCTCACGCTCGACTCGGGCTCGCTCAACGAAGCCCCGCCCGTCTCGTTTTCGTTCGGTCAGACCCGCGACCCGCGCGAGCTCATCTGGTCGCACCATGGTGAAGAAGGGGCGCTGGCGCCGCTCGTCGACCGCCTCAAGGCGTGGCGCGACGAACGCTACTCGGTCGTCATCGGCTGCGGCAGCGCCGGGCAAATCGACCGCTTGAAGCGGCTTTTGGCCGACCGCGACGTGGTGGTCACCGCGCACACCGAGCCCCTGTCAGACCCGGCGGCCCTTCGCGAACTCACGTCGTACGCGAACGTGTTCGTGGGTGACGTGTCGCAAGGCTTCGTCGACGGGTCGGCCCACGTCGCGGTCTTGAGCGACGAAGACATTTTCGGTGCCCGGGCGCGGCGCAAGACCCGCAAGAAGCGAACCGACGTCGCCGGGTTCGCCGCGAGCTTTCAAGACCTCAAAGAGGGCGACCTGTGCGTGCACGTCGAATTCGGCGTGTGCCGCTATTCGGGCCTCGTGACCATGCAGGTCAACGACGTGAGCGCCGACTTCTTGGTGCTCGAGTTCGCCGGCCGCGACAAAATTTACCTGCCCGTGGGCCGCATGCGGCTCATCTCGCGCTTCACCGGCGGAGACCCGGCGAAGGTCACCCTCGACCGCCTCGGCACCAACAGTTGGGAAAAGAAGAAGGCCTTCGTCAAAGAGCAGCTGCTCAAGATGGCGGCCGACTTGCTGCAGTTGTACGCCCAGCGCCGCGCCCACCCCGGCTACGCCTTCGCCGCACCCGACCGTTATTTTCGCCAGTTCGAAGCCGACTTCGAATTCGAAGAGACGCCCGACCAGCTCAAGGCCATTGAAGACGTCATCGCCGACATGCAAAAGACCCTGCCGATGGACCGGCTGGTCTGCGGCGACGTCGGCTACGGCAAGACCGAAGTCGCCATGCGCGCCGCGTTCAAAGCCGTGCTCGACCGCAAGCAAGTGGCCATTTTGGTGCCCACCACGCTGCTCGCACACCAGCACTACCACACGTTCAAAAAGCGCTTCGAGGGCTACCCCGTCACCGTCGAAGTGGTTTCGAGCCTCAAGAAGACGGCCGAAGTGCGCGACATCGTTCGGCGCGCTCAAGAAGGCCGGCTCGACGTGCTCATCGGCACGCACAAGCTGCTCACGAGCGAGGTGGGCTTTCGCGACCTGGGCCTGTTCATCATCGACGAAGAACAGAAGTTCGGCGTGAAGCAGAAAGAATACCTCAAGTGCCTACAGACGATCGTCGACACGCTGACGCTGACCGCGACGCCCATACCGCGCACGCTGAACATGGCGCTCAGTGGCATGCGCGACATGTCGCTCATCACCACGCCTCCGGCCGACCGCCGGTCGATTCGAACGTTCGTCAACCGGTTCGACCCGCAGCAGATCAAAGAAGCGATCACGCGCGAGCTGACCCGGGGCGGCCAGGTGTTCTTCATTCACAACCGCGTGAATTCGATTCATTCGATGGAGAAGTTCTTGGTCGACCTGGTGCCGCAGGCGCGCCTCGTGGTGGCGCACGGCCAAATGCCCGAAGGCGAACTCGAAAAGGTGATGCTCGAGTTCGTCGAGAAGCGGGCGAACGTGTTGCTGTGCACCAGCATCGTCGAGAGCGGCATCGACATTTCGACCGCGAACACGATGATCGTCAACCGGGCCGACCAGTTCGGGCTCTCGCAGCTCTACCAACTGCGCGGTCGCGTCGGCCGGTCGAAAGAACGGGCGTATGCGTACCTGCTCGTGCCCCAAGGGCGCGCCATTACCAAAGACGCGCAGCGCCGGCTCGAGGTGTTGCAGGCGTTCACCGAGCTGGGCGCGGGCTTCAACATCGCCTCGCACGATTTGGAAATTCGTGGCGCGGGCAACCTGCTCGGCAAAGAACAGTCGGGCAGCATCGAAGCCGTCGGGTTCGACCTGTACGCGCAGATGCTCGAAGAGGCCATCGCCGAGGTTCGGGGCGAAGCGCCGACCCAGCAGGTCGAACCCGAAATGAACCTGCCGGTGCCGGCCTTCTTGCCCGAAATGTTCGTGCCCGACGTGCACCAGCGGCTCGTGCTCTACAAACGCTTCAGCCAAGCGACGTCGGGCGACGAGCTGGCCGACTTGCGCACCGAGCTCATCGACCGGTTTGGTGACGCTCCCGAAGAAGTCGACAACCTGCAAGAACTGATGCTCATCAAAATCGACCTGCGGCGCCTGCGCCTCCGCCAGATGGACGGCGGGCCCGGTCGCATCGTCATCACCCTGGGAGCCGACGCCTTGCTCGAGCCTGGGAAGATCGCCGCGCTCGTGCAGAAGTCGAAGGGCTTGTACCGCCTCACCCCCGACATGAAGCTCGTCGCGAAGCTCGAGTCGACGGTGAAGGGCGCTGAATTCATACCCGCGGCCCGCAAGGTCATGCGCGACGTGTTGTCGTGCGCGAGTGGAGCCGTGCAGTGAGCGGGCCCTCCCGAGCGTCGGCCTCGTCGTGGATCTGGCTGTCGATCGCCGCCGCGGTCGTCACCATGGCGCTCAAGTCGGTGGCGGCGGCGTTGTCGGGCTCGGTCGGGGTGCTGTCTGACGCGCTGGAGTCGGGCGTCAACCTCACCGCCGCGCTCGTCACCATGTTCGCGCTCCGCTGGTCGGCCCAGCCCCCCGACGCCGAACACCCCTTCGGCCACGCGAAAGGTGAATTGCTGGCCGCGCTGCTCGAAGGGCTCTTGGTGTTGGTCGCCGGCGGCGCCATCGCCGCGGTGGCGGTCAACCGCTTCGTGCACCCGATCGAACTGGCGAGTGCGCCGTTGGGCCTCGTGCTCACCGTCGTCGCCACGGTCGTGAACGGCGCCGTCGGGTTGACGTTGGTGCGGGTCGGCAAGCGGCTCCAGTCGACCGCGCTCGAAGCCGACGGCCACCATTTGATGACCGACGTCTGGTCGTCGGTGGGCGTCATCGTCGGCCGGCTTGGCGTACTTCACCGGCCGCCTGCGGTGGTTGACCCGGTCGCCGCGGTCGTGGTGGCGGTGCTCGTGTTGGGCACGGGCGTGCGAATTCTCCAGCAGGCCATGGGCGGCCCGTCGACGCGCAGCTCGGGCCAGCTCAGCGCGCCGCGCTCGAGACCTGCCCTTCGGCCCTTTCGCGACCGAGGCATCGACCTCGGCCATTCGGTCACGCTTCGCCGGCAGCTTCGTCTTCATTCACTTGACGCTGCACGTGCCGGGAGCGTCGGTCACCCAAGCCCACGTGCTGGCCGACGAAGTCGAACACGCCGTCGGCTTGGCGTTCGAACGGTCGATGGTCGAGACGCACATTGAACCATTGGCGGCAGCAGCGAACGCGCCGTTGCCCTGAGCGGGTCGCCGGGTCAAGGAGAGCGTGGTTCGCGGTATTCTTCGACGAAGTCATGGTCGTCGAGCGGTGGGGGCTCGGGTGCTTCACGCGAGAAGCGTTCGTGCCAGAGCAGGGTCTTGGTGAAGGTCTTTTTGTCGACCCGGTACCGTTCGGCGCCTCCCGACGAGCCGTTCACCGCGGGGTGGGTCACCGTGACTTCATACGCCTCGGGTTGGTCGGTCAGCTGCAAGGTGACCCCGGCACCGAAGAGCGCGGCGACGCCCCGGGCCTCGGGCGGCAGCGGGGTCAGCTTCGCAGGCACCACGGTCGTCGCGTCGGGGCCGACCGTCACCGAAATGAATCGGTCTTCGGAGCCGAGGTTGACGCGTGAGCTCAGCTCGACTCGGCCGCTCGTTCGGTTGTGGAGTATGCGAATGCGCGGGTCGTCGCTCCACTCAACCGCCCCGAGCGTTTTCTCGGCGGTCGCCTTCGCCCACGCGATTTTTTGGTCGTACCCCAGCGCGGCGAACTCCACGCGCGCGGCCGACTCGACCCGCAGGGTCACGACGCTCGCGGTTTCGGGCGGCTGGGCGACCCCGACGAGCGAGACCCGAAGCCCCTGCAGGTTGATCGAGCTGGGGGGCCCGGCGGCGGCCCAGGTGACGGTACGCCGCTCGCCATTCTTCTGGAGCGTCAGCGTGACGGCGACGCGCCCGCTGGCCGGGTCGCGGGCAATGGCTTCGACCGTGCACGTCAGGCCCTCCACCACGGCGGCCCCTTTCAGCTCGACCTTCACCTCAACGGGCAGCGCCGCCATCGCCAGCATCGCCATCCACGTCACTCCCAGGCCGGTCATGTCGCGAAACACAATACCCGAGGTCGACGGGGTCGAACTTGGCGCGGGTCAGGCGCCTCGCGCGCAATGTCAGTGACCCGAGCGCAGCGGTCGCCGACAGGGTTTGGGCGCCGGCCGCGGTCGGGGTCAGGGTCGAAATGAGCACCCACTTCGGCGAGGCGGCCGTCGCGTCGGCGGTGAAATACAAGTCGACCTTGTCGTTGGTGAAGCCCGAATACGCCCACACGGTGGCTTCGAGCTTGGCGCTGGCTCCGGCTCTGAGCGGCTGCCCGTCGGTGCTCGAGACGACCAAGCGGTCGACCGACTCGTCGCCGTGAAAGCTGCCCGACGCGCCGTCGTTGCACGAGCCGTTGAGGGTGTTGGGCTTGTTCACTTCGGGCCCGAGGCTGCCGCGGCCGACCAAGAGCGTGCCTGAATCGCAGCCCGGCGAACTGACCGCGCAGGTGGGGGCCTTGCGGGTGCTGTCGTACGCCGCGGTGGCGCTGCCGGTGTTGCTGACCGTCGCTCTCGAGTCGCGCGTCGAGGCGCTGTTGCCGGCGGCGTCGTACGCCTGCGCCGAAATGGTGTGCCAGGCACCGTTGGGCACGGTCGTCGTGTTCCACTCGAAGGTGTAGGGCGCGGTGGAGTCGCTGCCGGCCAAGGCGCCGTCGATGGTGAAGTCGACCCGGGCGACCGCGGTGTTGTCGCTGGCGGGCGCGGGAATGGTCACGGTGCCAGACAACGTGGCCCCCGACTTGGGGCTGGTGATGGCGACGGTCGGCGGCGTGCTGTCGGTGCTGGTGCCAAAGCCGCCCTTGCCGAGCTCGGCGACGAAAGCGGTGGCGAGCTTGGCGAACTTCATCGAATGGTCGACGTTGCCTCCGCTGTTGGCGAGCGTGTCGTCTTCGGTGTGAATGTTGGGGTTGTAGTCGCTCATGAGCGACTCGAACGGCATCGAGGTGCGGTAGCCGCTCGAGTTCCACGAGGCGTGGTCTGAGCAGGCGTAGCCGCATGACGACGTGCTGCGCGTGACCTTCACGTAGGTGTCGATGAGCGTGCTCACGAACGCGTTTTGCGACGAATCGGTGTAGTCGGTGAACACCACGATGTCGCTCGACGAACCGTGAAAGTTGGTCATGTCGAGCTGCATGACGCCGACGACGTTCACGCCGTTCGTCTTGAACTTGCTGGCGATGTCGCTCGAGCCGCGCAGGCCGACTTCTTCGGCCGCGTAGCCCATGAATTTCACCGTGCGGGCCGGGTGGTAGCCCGAGGCGAGCACCGCGCGAATCACTTCGGTCAAGGTGGCGATGCCCGAGGCGTCGTCGTCGGCGCCGGGCGCGGTGCCCGCGGTGTCAGACACGTTGATCGAATCGAGGTGAGCCCCCAGCACGACGACTTCGTTGGGCAGCGTCTGCCCGGTGATGGTGAGAATGACCGACGGCTGCTTCCACGAGTGGGTGAAGGTTTCGACCGTGACGTCGGGGCGGCCTTGGCCGAGCGTGGCCCACTGTGACTTGAGCCACTGGGCGGCGGCCGCTCCGGTGTCTGAATTGTAGTAACGGTTCTTGTAGCTCGCGAGCTGGGTGACCGTGGCCGTCACGTTCGAGGCGGTGAGCGAGGGCAGCAGTTGGTTCACGACCGCGCCGTTGTCGACCGTGTAGGTGAAGGCGGCGGCGCTCGGCGCCACGGCGGGCTCGAGCGCGGCGAGCGACTGGGCTTCGGTTTCGTGAAACTCAAAACCGCCACAGCGGTGAAATTGGTCGTGCATGACCTGCGCGAGCGTCAGCAGTTGCGACTCGCGCAGGCGCAACGACGTGGCTCCGTTCTTCGACGGGCCGAGCGCCGCGGCGGGCCCGCCTTTGAGCTTGAGCGCCTTCGTCAGCGCCGGCACCGCGTCTTGCCCGACCGTCACCCAGACCTGCGCGTCGTTCGTCAGGTCGCGCGTGTCGCTCGTCGAGGTGGCGTCGGAGAATTCGTCGACCACCGGCCGCGAGCTGGTTTCCTGACAAGACATCACAACGGCGCTGAAGGTCGCGAACAGCAAGACATGTCGTGCCATAGGGGCAGGGTTCAGACCCCAATTTCCAAGGCCGGGCGATGTGTGAAATGCCGCACAGTGGCGCCACGGTACGCGGGTGTGTGCGCCCTCTGAAAATCACCTGATTTTTGACTGCTTTTCGGTCAATTGCCGACTGGGTGTCGCAGTCGAAAAGGGCGGTTTGTTCAGGGCCTTTACGGTCGAGTGCCCCACGGGAGACGCGGCTCTGGTATACGCGCGCACCTCACCGTTTTCTTTCGACGCCTTGGAGCCTTTGCGAATGTCATCAGAGCCAGTCACCAAAAAGCCGATGGACGCCATCATGGCGCTCTGCAAGCGGCGCGGTTTCATCTTTCAAGCCTCTGACGTGTACGGCGGCATCAACGGCTTTTGGGACTACGGCCCCCTCGGGGCGCAGCTCAAGAAGAACCTCCGCGACGCGTGGTGGCAAGACGTGATCATGATGCCCTGCGGCGGCGCGAACGGCCCCGACGGCGAACCGGTGACGGTGTTGCCGCTCGAGACCTGCATCATTCAGCACCCGAAGGTCTGGCAGGCCAGCGGTCACCTCGCTGGTTTCAGCGACCCCATGGTCGACTGCCGCGAGACCAAGAACCGCTACCGCTACGACCACGTGCACGTCTTCGTGCCCGCCGACGACCAGCCCACCGACAAGCCGCTCTTCGCGTACGTGAGCGACACCCCGAGTGAAGCGCGCCAACGCAAGAAAGCCGAAAAGGCGTTCGGCGCGGCGAAGTCGGTGCTGCTCACCGAGGTGGCCAAAGAGCTGTGGCCGCGGGTGCTCGCGCCCGACGCCGAGAAGGTGGGTTCGCTCACCGAGCCTCGGCAGTTCAACTTGATGTTCAAGACCTACGTCGGAGCGACCGCCACCGAAGACGACGTCGCCTACCTGCGGCCCGAGACCGCGCAGGGCATTTTCGTGCAGTTCAAGAACGTGCTGGACAGCAACCGCGTGGGGGTGCCCTTCGGCATCGGCAACATCGGCAAGAGCTTTCGCAACGAAGTGACTCCGCGCAACTTCACGTTTCGTTCGCGAGAATTCGAGCAAATGGAACTCGAGTTTTTCTGTCACGCCGAGCAAGCGCGCGACTGGTACGCGTTTTGGAAACACCACCGCATGCAGTGGTGGCAGTCGCTCGGGTTGGCGGGAGAAAACCTTCGGCTCCGCGACCACGACCAGGCCGAGTTGGCCCACTACGCCAAAGCGGGCGCCGGCGTGTGCGACATCGAATACCGCTTTCCGTTCACCGCTCCGGGGTTCGGTGAGCTCGAGGGCATTGCCCACCGCGGCAATTTCGACCTCACCCAGCACGAGAAACACTCGGGCGTGAAGATGCAGTATTTCGACGTGACGCGCGGAGAGCTGTTGCCCAACGGCCAACGCAAAGGCGAGTGGTTCACCCCCGACTGCATTGAGCCCGCCGCGGGGCTCGACCGCGGGGTGCTCGCGTTGCTCTGCGAGGCCTACACGCGCGACGAGTCACGCCCGAGCCCCGAATTCTTGAAGCTGCACCCTCGGCTCGCGCCCATCAAAGCGGCGGTGTACCCGCTCGTGAACAAAGACGGCATGCCCGAAATCGCCGAAAAGCTGTACCGCGCCCTGCGGCAAAAATTCGGCCGCTTGGGGCTCATCGAATACGACGCGAAGCAAAACATCGGCAAGCGCTACGCCCGAATGGACGAAGCGGGTTGCCCGTACTGTTTCACCGTCGACGGCGAGACCGCGAAAGACCAGACGGTCACCGTGCGCGACCGCGACACAGGTCACCAGCAGCGCATCGCCCTCGACCAGGTCGAGGCGTTTCTGACCGCGAAACTCGGCAGCGGGGCCGCCTGAACTTCGGGTGAGCTCCTGAACTTTGGGTGAGCTGGGGGCCTCGCGGGTTGCTCTACTGCTAGAGCGACCCCATGCTCACCCGACGAAAGCCGTACTTGTTGGGTACGGAGCCTGGGCGAATGAAGCCGGCGAGGCCGATGCCCGAGCCCTTGGCCACCCAGGCGGGGTTGCCGCCCAGCGAGCGCGCCCACAACGCGCCGTTGAGGTACAGGCTCAGCACGTTGCCGACCCGGGTGGCGCGAATCACGTCGCCGTCGACCGGGGTCGCGCTCATGAAGGTCGCGACGTCGGTGAGGTTGTGAAAACCACCGGGGTCGCCGTCGAGGTAGAGAATGTCGACGCCGCCGCCCGAATTGACGAGAAACTCGTTCCACGTGCGGGTGCCGACGGCCGACGAACAGCCCAAGATCAGTTCGATTTCGTGGTTCGGCACGTTCGTGTCGTAGCCTGGGGCTTTGTAGATGACGGCCTCGGCCCATTGGTCGCCACTGAAGCCGGGTACGAAGGCGAATGCGTCGTCGTACACGCCGTCTCCAGTGTTGGTGGTGAGGGCGATTCGGGTGACCCCGTCTGAGGCCAGGCCGACCGCCATGCTCGTTTGCGTGCCGGCGGGGCCGTTGCCACCCGTGCCTTGGCTGTTGTTGGTCCACACTCCGCCGGCCGACAGTTCGGCTTCGACGGTGGCGGTGGCGAAGTCGAGCGAGTAGCTCGGTTTGCCGTTGCCCGCGTCGGCGGGGGGTGTGCCCGCATCGCTCTTGACGCCGCTGTCGACCGGGGGCGGCGGCGTGCCGGCGTCGGCTCCGCCCGCCGCGGGGGGCACTGGGGTGTTCATGTCGCTCGCCAGTTCGGCCGCGCTCAGCGCACGGCCATAGAGCCGCACGTCGTCGACGCTGCCGGCCCACGGGTACGCGTTGCCGTTGCAGTGCCCACCCAACTCGAGCGCGTTGGCGGTGGCCGGCATGGTCAACCCCGCGGCGGCGGTGGTGCCGGCCAAAGCCCCGTCGACGTACACCAGCAACGACGTGCCGTCGTACACCCCGGCGATGAAGTGCCACGCCCCGTCGGTCACCGAAGCGCTGCTCTCGGCGTACACGAAGGTCGACGGCCCGCTCGTGCGGTAAACGATGAAGGTCGCCCGGCCGGCGGTGAAGAAGCCCGTGCCGAACTCGAAGGGGCCACCGTTGGTGGCGCCGTCGCAAGCCGACTTGTCGACGATGTGTTTCTCGCCGGTGGCGGTGGTCTTCACCCACGCCGACACGGTGAACCGGGTGAGCCCGTCGAGCGCGTTCACGTCTCCCATGGTGACCGACGCCGTGGTGCCGTTGAATTGGAGCCCCCCGCCGTTCTTGCCGGTCGACCAGGTGGGGCCCCCCACGAAAGTGCCCGAGTGGCCGTTGCCGCTGTCGTCGGTGAGCGTCGTGCCGGTCGTTTGGCTGAAAGCGTACGCCGCCAACAAACCCGCCGGCGGCGGAGGCGCGGCGGGCGTCGTCGCGCTGACGGCGGTACTGGGAGCGCTCGCGTTGCCGGCCGCGTCGAACGCGACGACCGTGTACTGGGAGGTGGTGGCGGGGCTCAGCCCCGTGTCGCTGAAGCTGGTGGTGGCCGAGGTGCCCACCAAGGTGCCGTTGCGGTAAATTCGGTAGCCGGCGACGCCGACGTTGTCGGTCGAAGCGGCCCACGTCAGGTTGACCTGGGTGCTCGACACGGCGGTGGCCGTCACCGAGGCGGGCACCGAGGGAGCGGTCGCATCGCCGGTCGCGCTGGCGACGGTCACGACGACCGACGCCGATGCCGTGGCCCCGGTGTCGAGCCTCGTCGCCTGGGCGGTGATGGTGGCCGTGCCGACCGACACGCCGGTGACAACGCCGTCAGAGCCCACCGACGCTTGGGTCGGTGCGCTGCTCGACCACGCCACCGTCAACAACCCGGTGAACGCCTTGCCCGTGCCGTCGACTGGAGCGGCTTGGAGCCGCACCGTTTCACCGACCTTCAACCCCAGAGCGCCATTCGCGAACGTGAGCGCGAGCCCTTGTTGCTCAGCGACGTCGGGGCCGTGACCTCCGCAGGCGCAGAGGGTCAGTGCAGTCAAAGCCATGAGCCATGGGCGTGAGGTCGTCATCGGCGCTTCCTGGGGTGCGAGAGAACCACCAGACGTGGGCGAGCCGGGAGTTGTTGCACGCGAAGTCGCGTTTCACTTCGCGTCACGGGGTACCTCGTGGTGCCGCGCTACCCCCCGGCCCAACGAGCCGACCGCCTGAATCTGTTGGGGTTTTCATGGGGCACGTGCCCTGCAGTTTCTGCCGGGTGTGTTGACCGCGCTGCTCACCTTCACGCTCGCCATGGCTTCGGAAAATGCGCCCTTGGTCAACGCCGAAGGTGTGCCTTTGGACGACACGGGCCTCGCCCTCGAAACCGCGCCCACCTTGGGGGTTCAGCTCGAGGCCGGCTTTCCTGACGGGGCGGGGGCGTCGCTCAACGCCAGCCCGACTCGGTGGCTGCGGGTGCATGTGGCGGGGCTCACGAACGGGGCAGGGGCGGGGGTTCGCCTGGGCGTCACGGTGTCTCCGTTGGGGGCGGTGTTGCGGTACGTGCGGCCCATTTTGGGGGTCGACGCGGGCTGGTTTTTCAACGGCGACGCCACGTGGCTACCGGGTCTCCCCGACAACGCCATGCTCAAGTCGGTGCTGCGCGACGTGAGCTACGGGTTTGCCAATGCGCAGGTCGGGTTCGAGTTGGGCAACGCCACCTTCTGCTTCGTCATTCGCGGCGGGCTCTCGTACCTCGACTTGACGCTCGGCAACCCCAAGGTCGACCTGGGCGGTGCGACGCTGTCGGTCAGTGGGCTCGGTTTGCGCGGCTTGGTGCCGTCGGCCCGAATCGGCTTCATGGTCTGTTTCTGGTGACGGTGGCTTTGGGGTCTTTCATGCGAACGCTTCTCGTGGTGGCAGCGGTGGTCGGGGCGTCGGGGTGCAACCAGCTCTTTGTCGAGGCGCACGTCTCGGCCCTGTGTGAACACCTGCCGGCCCAGACGTTTCGTTTGCCCGCGAACGCCGTCATCGCCACCACCGCGTCGATGGAAAAGACTTTTTCGTTCGACATTTCGGTGCAAGTGCCGCCGCAGCTCAGCTCGGCCGAGCTCAACGTCGCGCTCTCGAATGTGACCTTGACCGCGGTGGGCGCGACCACCGACTTCGGTTTCGTTCACAAAGCGAAGGTGACGCTGCTGCCTCCGCCCGGGTCGACGCTGTCGGCGCACCCCGTCGTCGACTTCGAAAAGGTGGGAGCGACCCCCAAAGCCCTGCATTTCGCCGGCGACGATTTCGACTTGGCGCCGTACCTCACCGCGAGCGTCATGAGCTACTCCGTCGAGTTCGAAGGCCGCATGCCGCCGGGCGACGTCACGGCCGACGTCGACGCCTGTGCCGCGGTCAGCATGAAGTACAACTACGCACAATGACTCGACATTCGGCCGTCATTCGGTAGACGCCACGCGTCAAGCCGGCATTCGTGGCAGACTTCAGGTCATTTTGGGGCCGCTGGTGTAGACCTCGGTGTTGAATGCCGCTGATGCGACGTTTTTCGGTGTGGTTTGTCGGGCTGGGCCTGGCCGTGGCTTCGAGCTGCGCGGGTTGCATTGAAAAGCTGGCGCCAGGGCAGGTCGCGGCCGGCGTCACCCGCTTGTCGATGCGCAACGCCGCCTACGTGTCGAAGTTGGTGTTGGCCGACACGAAGTGCGGCTTCGAGAACGACGCGGTGAAGCGCGCGGCGCTGGTTCAGGGCCAACCGGGTTCACAAGGCGCCGTCACGTGGAAAGTGACGAACTGCACCATCGACTTTCCCGAGTCGACGGTCATCAGCACCGACTGCGTCGGCACGACGGCGGCCGCCCAAGGCAAAATCACCGTGACGGGCACCAAGCGCATTCGCGGCACCATCACGGGCGACGGTGAGACGCCGGTCATACCCGCCGGAGCCGACGCCGTGCACATGGAGCTCGAGGCCACGTTCGACAACTTCATCATTCGCAAGAGTTCGTCGAAGGCGGCTTTGACGAACGTGTCGGGCACGCTCAACTACGTGTTCGAGCCGCGCATTGCGCTCAGTCGTTCGCTCGGCCTCTGCGCGGTGTCGACGCTCGACTTTTCATTCAGTGACGTGCACTACGGCCAGGCCAAGGTCATCGTCAAAGACGGAGACCACGTCTTCCCCGTCGATGTCGACGGCTCGAACGTCGTGGCGCAGGTCGGCAAGTGGCAAGACCAAGAGAATTCTTTTTCGGGCGACCTGACGGTGTGGGGCACGAAAGTCACCTTGCCGCCCGACGGAGACCACGAAGGCCTCGACGACGAATACACCCCGAAAGACTACCTCGATTCGATTTCGTGCGACCCCGACTTGGTGTTGCCGGTGAGCTACACCTGCCCGTCGCTCAAAGAGCAGCTGGTGCACGGCGCCTCGCGGCTCACCGTGCAGCAGTTGGGGGCCATTGCCTCGCTGGCCGACGCCGACAACCGCTGTGGCTTTTCGAGCTCGACGGTGCTCGCGAACGTCACCAAGCAGGGCAGCGACGGGTCAGCGGGGTCGGCCACGTTTACGATCGGGTCTCCGTGCACCATCTCATTTCCGTCGAAGACGAAGATCGGCACCGACTGCAACGGCCAGTCGCAATTCGCTCAAGGGTCACTCACCGTCATCGGTACGAAGAAGCTGACCGGGGTGCTCACCGGAGACGTGAATCAACCAGTCGCTCCGAACGGGCGTGACCCGGCCGAGCTGAACCTGACGGTGAC
Organism: Myxococcaceae bacterium; assembly: GCA_044225205.1. Taxonomy (GTDB): domain Bacteria; phylum Myxococcota; class Myxococcia; order Myxococcales; family Myxococcaceae; genus JAEUJT01. The sequence goes on from JBGAIY010000098.1 coordinate 14,374, forward strand.
GTTCGCCGACTTCACCTTGTCGAATTCGAGCGGTGAAAACACCTTCGTCACTTCGAGTGGCACCTTGAGTGGCACCATTCGCCCCCGCGTCGCGGTCGACGTGCGCTCGGGCATTTGTTCGAACACCACGTCGATTGCGCAGTTCTCGAACGTGAGCTGGCGCGACGCGAAGCTCGTCGTCAATTCGAGCGGTTTCGACTTTCAGGTCAACATCGAGCAGGCCACGCTCAACGCCCAGAGCGGTACGAACGGCGACAAGACCAACTACCTGGCGGGCACCGCGGTGTCAGACGGGCTGCCCATCACCATTCCTCCGGCGGGTACCGACCCGGTGCTCGACCCGAGCTACGACGAAGCGAAGTTCGTGAAGTCGTTCAGCTGCGCTCCGGGCTTCGAACTGGCTCAGAGCGACTTGTCGTGCTCGCTCAACCAGGCACTGGCCGCGAACATCGCCCGGCTCACCGTGCAAGCCGCGGGCACCGTGACGTCGATGGTGCAGAACGACACCCTGTGCGGCTTTTCGGCGCTCAAAGTGCAGACCGACCCCAGCAACGTGACGGGCGACAACGGCGAAATGGGCAGCATGCGGTGGGACATTCAGCATTGCCGGGTCGGGCAGCCGGGCGTTCTGTCGCTCGGCACCGACTGCGCGGGCACGCGCACCTATTCGGGGGGTACCGCCGACGTGACGGGCACCCGCGTTATCACCGGCCTGCGCGACACGAGCCTCGTGATTTTCGCGTCGATCATACCGAAGTCGCGAGACGCCATGACCATTACGCTGGCGAGCGTACCGCTCACCGACTTCGCCGCGTGGACAGTGCCCGCCCAAGACACCGACCCTTACGCGAAGCTCACCATTCACAGCGGCACCTTGTCGGCCACGGTGTCTCCGGGCCTGGGTGAGCGCAAGAGCAAGCCGGGCACGTTCGACGTGGGTACGCCCGTCGCCACCTTCACCGACGTCGAGCTGCGCAACGCCGCGGTCACGTTGGCCGTGGCCGGCAAAGCGTTCAACCTGCTGATACCGGCGCTTCGGGTGTCGGCGCTCAACGGGTCGCTCAACGGCAAGAGCAACCAGCTCTCGGGCGCCGTGACCATGGGCGACAACAGCATCATCACCATTGCGCCCACCGTGCTCGACCCCGAATTCAACCAAACCGCGTTCGACAACGGCTATTCGTGCACGTCTGATTTGATGGCGACGATACCGCCCCAGTGATGTGATGTTTTTTTGAAGGCCTTCACCTTTTTTATTGGAAAGACCGGCATGCGAGCTTGGCAAGTACCCGTCGTGGCGCTGATGTTGTTCGAATGTGGCGCCCCGAACGTGAGTCAGGGCGACGGTGGCACCTGTTCGAAAGTCGCCGGCGACGACCTGCCCGACGACGAGTTCAAAGACTCGAACTGTGACGGCATCGACGGAGACCTCGACCAGGCCATTTTCGTCTCGGTGAACGGCCTCGACACGAACCAGGGCACCAAAGAACAGCCCATGCGCACCATTCAGGCGGCGCTGTCGCGCGCGGTGACCAACGCCAAGGCGAGCGTCTACGTGTCAGAAGGCGACTACGTCGGCCCGCTCACGTTGGTGAACGGCGTGCCGGTATACGGCGGCTATTCTGACACGCGCGCGGCTGGGCCCGCAGCGCGAGCAGCGTCGTCACGGTGACGAACAACGTGTTGTTGTCGAACCGCGTCGTCGGCGCCGAAGGCAAGAACCTCACCGCGGTGACCGTCATCGACCACCTCACCATTCGAGCCGGAGATGCCACCATGCCCGGCGCGTCGAGCGTGGCCCTGGTTTGCACCGGCTGCACCGGCTTGTCGCTGGCTCGAGCACCCTCACGGCGGGCGCCGGTGGCGATGGCATGAGCGGCTCCGCGGGCACTTCGGGCATGGCCGGCGGAGACGGCCAACCCGGCGGCCCCGGCTCGTGCGACAACAACCAACCCGGCGGCTTCGGAGGCCCCGGCGGCTTTTCGATGTGCGGCCGCGTCGGCGGGAACGGCGGCGTCGGCGGCGCGTACGGCGACAACCCTGGCGCGACGGGCGGTTTGGGCACCGGCATGACCATGGGCGGCACGCCAGGGTCGGGTGGTGACCCGGGCGGCATGGGCGGCATGGGCGCCATGGGGGCGAGCGGCACCGACGGCATGCTGGGGGTCAAAGGCATGGGCGGCATGATCGCCAACGGCTTCTGGGTCGGCGCGCCCGGCGGTGACGGCATGTCGGGTGCCCCGGGTGACGGCGGTGGCGGCGGCGGGGGCGGCGGCGGCCAAGGGTGCAACCTGTGCGACAACGGGCCCGGCAACGGTGGCGGTGGCGGCGGCGCGGGCGGTTGCGCCGGCAGCGGCGGCCTCGGCGGCGGCGCGGGCGGCGCCTCGTTCGGCGTGCTGTTGATTTCGTCGACCGGTGCCACCTTGACGAACTGCAAGGTCACCAGCGGCGCCGGGGGCAAAGGCGGCGCGGGAGGCGCGGGCGGCATGGGCGGCGCCGGAGGCAACGGCGCGGCCGGCGCTCAAGAATGCACGAGTGAAATTGGCGGCGGCGGCTCTGGTGGCGCGGGCGGCAAGGGTGGCAACGGCGGCGCGGGCGGCGGCGGCGCGGGCGGCCCCTCGTACGCCATTGGCCTGTCGGGCACGACGGCCCCCAGCAATACCGGCAACACGCTCGTCGCTGGCCAAGCGGGCAAAGGCGGCGCGTCGGCGGGCAACGCGGGCGTCGACGGCACGTCGGGCCAAGTCGGCACGCTGTGAACCTCGGGTACGAAGGCAAGGTCGCCCTCGTCACCGGCAGCTCCCGCGGCATCGGCAAGGCCACCGCGCTGCGCCTGGGTGAAGAAGGGTGCGCTGTGGCCATTTGCGGGCGCTCGGCCCAGACGCTCGACGAGGCCCTCGCCGAATTCAAAGAGCGTGGGTTGCGGGCGCACGGCGTGTGCGTCGACCTGCTCGAGCCCAACGGGGTCGAACGCTTCGTCGACGAGGCGGCTTCGGTGTTCGGCCGGCTCGACGTGGTCGTCGCGAGCGTCGGTGGCACCGTCGGCGGCAATTTTCTCGAGACCCCACCCGAGGCCTGGCTCAAGACGTTCGAGGTGAACACCGTGCTGGCGGTGAGGGCGATTCGCGCCGCCGCTCCGCACTTTCAGAGAGTGGGCGAAGGCAGCGTCGTCGTCGTCGCGTCGATTTCGGGCTCGAAGCCGGGGCCCCGCGCGCAATACGGCGCCAGCAAAGCCGCCGAAATTTCAATGGTCGCCGCGCTCGCGAAAGAACTGGCCGGGCAGCGCATACGGGTCAACGCCGTGAGCCCCGGCAGCGTGATGTGGCCGGGCGGCTCGTGGCACCAACGCGCGCAAGCCATGCCCGAAAAAATCAACGACTTCATCGCCCGCGAGTTTCCACTCGGGCGCATGGGCACGCTGCACGAAATCGCCGACGTGGTGGCCTTCGTCGCTTCGCCGCGCGCGAGTTGGGTCAACGGCGCCAACATCGTCGTCGATGGGGCCCAGGGGCAGCCCAGCGTTCGGTTGTAGCGCGGCGGCTGCTTCGACCTCGACCCCTCTCGGTCGCCTTGAACGACCGAACAACGTCGTCGACCGGGCCCAGCGTTCGCTTGTGGTGCGAATGGTGAATATTGGTGGCGGCTGCTCCGACCTCGACTTCACCTCTTAGCGCTCCGGAGCGGCTTGGGCTTGGTACGCGGCGACGTTCTTCGTGCAGCTGGCGCAGCCGTCTTGGGTGTGAACGTGGGTCTCTCTTGGCTGTTGCATTCGCTCGAGCAGCGCCGCTTGTTCGAGCGCCGAAGCCTCGGCGGCGACGTGCAAATCTTGGCTCGAAGGTTGTGCCGGGGCGAGCGCGGCGGCGCGAACCTGCCGCGCGCGCTGAATTGTTTCGTCGGGGGTACGGCCGGTCGACAGGTCGATGGGCACTTCGCCACCGACCGCGTACGACTTGCCGTCGGGGCCGCGCTGGTAGGTGAAGCTGGCGCCGCCGGCGAGCGCGCCTCCCGCGGCTTGGTGGGCCGCTTCGTGTTGGCGCACTTCGGTGTCGCGGCTGCGAAGCTCGTCGATGAGTCGCAATTCGTCGGGCGAGCGTTGGTCGCTCTGCTCGGCGCGCGCCCGCCCGGCCGACGACACGTCGACGACGTCGCGCGGCACCGAACCGTCTCCCGACTCGGGCCCGGCGGTTCGACTCGAATCGGTTGGGGTTCGGGGCGGCGCGGCGCTCGCGCTCGGTGAACTCGGGCCGACCAAGCGCACGGCTAGGCTCCGTTGGTCTGCGCTTTCCGCGCGGCGGCTTGGTAGGCGGCGACGGCCCGGTTGCGGTCGGCGGCTTCGGTTTCGGTCGCCCGGGCTTGGGCTTGGGCCTCTTCATCGCGTGACTCTTGAGACAGCGTCACTCGGTCACGCACGTCTTCGACGGGGGCCTTCTGGGCCACCGGCTCTCGGGGTTCAGAAGTGCGCTCGACGGGCTGCGTGGTCGAAACCGGCGAAATGGTCGTTTGCATGGCTTCATCGTGGAGACACCCAGGCCGCGCTTCAACTGAGTCACCGACGCTCCTTCGACCGGGTCGCCGGTGTGCCACGTGGGGTCGTTCGACCACGGAGCCGTGGGCCGCAGGCCGCGCCAGGGCGAACTGTCAACGCGAGTGCGCAGAGGTCGGAACATTCCCCACGGTGGGGGGTTGCAGCTGTGGGAGCCTGCATTCATGGACACGACCGAACCGAATCAAGTGCCGCCGTCGGCGTTGCGCTCACGTTCGCCGCTTGGCGTGGGCGTGGTGGTGGTGTTGCTGCTCGGTGCCGCAGCGGGCCTCGGGTACCTCGTGTTTCAACGCCTCCAGCCGGTACCGGCCCCGGTCGTCGAGCAGGCTCCGCCCCCGGTGGCGGCCCCCGCCGCGCCGCTGGTCGACGCGAACGAAGGCGACGCGTTGGTGGCGAAGGAGGCGGCCACGCTGAGCAAAGACGGGCAGGTGGTCGACTGGCTGTCGCAGCCGGGCATGCTGCGCCGCTTGGTCGCCGCGGTCTGGCAAGTCAGTGAAGGAGAGAGCCCTCGCGAGCCGCTGCGATTTTTGGCCCCGAAGAGCGAGTTCTCGGTGACGTCGCGGGAGGGCCACACGTACCTCTCAGACGAGAGCGCCGCCCGGTACGATTTCGTCGCCAACGGGCTCGCTTCGGTCGACGCCCAACGGGCCGGCACGCTCGTCAACCAAGTCGAGAAATTCGCGAACGCCGCGTTCAAAGAGGTGAGCCCACCCGGGCGGCGGTTCGACGAGGCTCTGTCGCGGGCGATCGAGCGGCTCGCCGCCACGCCGTTGCCCGAGGGCCCGATCGAGCTGGTTCAGGTCAAGAAGGGGGTTGGCTACGAGTTCGCCGACCCCGAACTCGAGCGCCTCGACCCCGCGCAGAAGCACCTGCTGCGCATGGGCGCTCGAAACGCGAAAATCGTGGTGAATCAACTGCGGGCGTTCGCGGCGGCGGCGAACGGCCCGTAGGGCCCCCGTCATTTCGTTTCATGGGGGCTCGAGCGCGAAAAGCGGCCGGCGTCAGGTGGTGCCACCGTTTGAACGCGCGGTGAAACGCACTGACTTCGGTGTAGCCCAGCAGGTAGGCCACCTCGGCCAGACCGAGCCGCTCGTCGGCCAAGAAGCGCTCGGCCAGCGCCCGCCGGGTTTCGTCGAGCAGGGCGCTGACCGAATGACCTTCGGCCCCCAGTCGTCGTTGAAGCGTTCGCGGGTGCAGAGCCAATTGCTTGGCGACGCGCGCCGCGGTGACCACGCCCTTTTCGAGCCCCACGGCCAACAGCCGGCGAACCTCGTCGGCCAGGGTGCCTTGGCTCTCGGCCGGCAGCCGCGCGACGAATTGTTGGGCGTAACGGTCGAGGTAGGTGACCACGCCGGCATGACGCCCGGCGACGGGCCAGTCGAGCACCGCGGCGTCGAGCGTGAGCGAGGTCTCGGCGGCGTGAAAGGTGGGCGTCACCCCGAAGACCGCTTTGAGGCGGGTGAGCGACTGAGGCGGCCCGTGACGAAAGGCGAGCGCCTTGACTCGAAGGTCGGCCCCCGTCGCGTGTTTCGCCAACTGCAGCACGAGCGCCGCCGAGTATTCGGCCACGTCGCGCGGCACGGCATGCGAGAGCCCACGACACCCTGGGTAAATGCGCACCCGCTGACCCATGACTTCGTATTCGACTCGCCCAGCGTCGTGCAGAATGCGCGCGTACCGTACGGCGCAGTCGAGCATTTCGCGAACGGTCGCGCAGTTCACCGCCAGGTGCCCCAGCACGTCGAGCCCGTCGAGGTCGAGTTGTTGAGCCAGGTCGAGCCCGAAGTGGGGCGCGTCGAGCCGTTCGGCGAGCCAGTGCCACACGCGGTGACTTTGGGCCTGGGTGATGCGCGTGTCGGGGTGGGCGAGCGCGGCACGGTCGAACTCGAGCTCTCGTTCGAGCACGCCGACGTCGACGCCGCGGCCTTCGCCGTAGCGCAGCAAAGACAGAATCGTACGGCCCGAAACGGTGTACCTGGGTTGGCGGGGGCGCGTGGCCATCGAAGGTCAGCGTACCGCGAGTGTCGCGATTGATTGTGCGGCCAAGAGTCGCCAGGCTGCGCTGACGATGTCGAGACCTTCGTTCGGGGCAGGGTGGCACTCGCCGAGCCTCGTGGCCTTGTTTCTGGCGTGCCTCTCGATGTTCGCCCGCCAAGCCCTGCGGGCCTCGCGCGCGGTCGACCACCCGCTGGGCTCGGCCGTGGGCGACTCGTTCGTGGTGGTGGTCTTGGTGGGCTTGGCGTCACTGCTGTTTCTCGCCTTCGTCGAGGCGGTCGGTCTGGCTCGGCGGCGGCCGGCGCGTCGCTGGTTGGTGGCGTTGCCCGCCGCGGTCACCGCCTGGTCTCTGGCGATGCTGCCGCTGCCGCCCTCAGACTTTTGGGCGAACGGAGGCACCGACACAGGGTTGTTCGTACTGTTCTCGGGCATGGTGGGCGTGCCGCTGGCGTGGGGGCTCTCGCGCTTCGAGTGGCCGGCTCCGGGCTGGTCGCACGCGGTGTGGCAAGGGGCGTTGCTGACCGCGCTCGAGCTGGGCTTGGTGGGCTGGCTCGTCGAAGGCTACGACTCCGAGACGCTGCGGCGGCGCGCGTGGGCCTTCGCGGTGTTGCACCTGGTCGGCTGCGTTGTGGTTGGGTCGGGCCGGCTGTTGGCTGTCAGGCGCTGATGCGCACGAGTGAACCGGAGTGCTCGGGCCACGAGCGCGAAACGCGCCCAGCCCGCCGAGGTCGCGGCCAGCCACGCAGCGTGAGTGAGCGGGAGGCGTCGGGGCGAGCTCGCGTGGCCAAGCTCGGTCGTGGCGAGCGGCGTCGCGTGAGTGAGCGGAATGCGCCGGCACGTGACTCGCGTGGCGAAGCTCGGTGACCGCGAGCCGCGACGTGAGCGGGGTACGCCCGCGCGAGACTCCTTTGGCCGGGCTCGGTGGCCGCGAGCGCTTCAGTGAGCCGAATGCCCCCCGGCGCGAGCCAAGCGCGCCCGGTCGCTGCGGCTTCGCCACGTCAGTGCGGGTGCCCCGGCGCGAGCCAAGCGCGCCCTGGTCGCAGCGGCTTCGTCACTTCGGCGAGCGAAATGCGCCGGCGCGAGATGCGCTTGGCCGGCTCGGTCGAGCGAGCTGTGACGCGTGAGTCGAGCGGAAGGCGACGGCGCGAGATGCGCTTGGCTGGCTCGGTCGAAGCGAGCTGCGACGCGTGAGTCGGGCGGAATGCGGGTCACGTCCCGTCAAGTGGTGTCCGTCGTTGCGCCACCCTTTGCGACTGCTACGCGGTTTTTTTCAGCGGCTCACTTGTGATGCGTTTGACGTCGCTGGCGTCCACCTCCTTCACGGTTGGTACCTCAAAGGTCATGT
>JBGAIY010000099.1:0-20946 GCA_044225205.1 Myxococcaceae bacterium
CCTGCGCTGGGTGCCCGCAGATCGCATTGAACCCGAGGGGGCCCAACCGGTGGCGCCGAACCCGCCCGTCGTGCCAAGCGAGGCAACGCCGCCTTCGCCGCCGCCCCTCGCCACGCCCAAACCCGTCGACATCGTCTTCGAACTGCAGACCGAGCCGCCCGGCGCCAACGTGCTGCAAGACGGCGAGCCCGTCGGCACCACGCCGTTGTCGATTACCCTGACCCGCGCCGCGGCTGCCGAGGCCGCCCGCGCCGAGCTGACGTTCGAGCTCGACGGGTACCAGCCCGCCACCGTGGTGGTGCAGGGCCGCGACGGCGTCGTGCCCGTGCACCAGGTGCTGCAGAAGAAGGCCGGGGTGGCCCCGCCCGGCAAGACCGGCTCGTCGCCCAAGAAGCCTCCGAAACCGAATTCACCGTCTGGTTACAAGGAAGACCCGTACCAATGACCGTGCCCGCGTTGCGTGTCGCTCGCCGGTGGAGTCGCTGCGGCGTGCTCGCCGTCGCCCTCCTGGCCACCGTCGCCTGGGCCGACGCCCGGGTCGAAGCCAAAAAGCATTTCAAAATCGGCATGGCGCTCATCGACGTGGGCAAGGTCGACGAGGGCGTCGCCGAGCTGCTCGTCGCCTACAAAATCAAGCCGCACCCGAACGTGTTGTTCAACGTGGCGCGCGCCTACGAGAACGCGAAGCGCCCCGCCGACGCCTTGCCCTACTTGCAGCGCTACCTCGAAGCGGCCCCGCCCGACGCCGAACACGTTCGCCAGGCCATTGCCCGCATCGAAGCCGAATTGCCGAAAGCCGCCGAAACGCCTCCGCCGGCACCGGCCGGCAAGCCCGACGCCCGCGCGGTCGCCGACGCCGAAACCATGGCCAAGTTGAACGCGCTCGCCGAGCGGCTCGAAAAAGCCGTCGAGCGCGTCGAAGCCGCGCCCACCCCGAGCGCCCCGGTGTTGCCCGTGGGCCCGTCGGTCGAGGTCGCGACCCCCGACGACTCGCTCGTGCCGTATGAAGAGACGGTCGTCGCCGCGTCGCGCCGCGCGCAGTCGACGCTCGAATCGCCCAACGCGACCACCATCATCACCGGCGACGAAATTCGCGCCTCGGGCCTCACCACGTTGCCCGACTTGCTGCGCCGCGTGCCCGGGGCCGAAGTCATGACCATGGGGCCCTCGAGCGCCAACGTCAGCTTTCGCGGGTTCAACCAACGGGTCGCCAACAAGGTGCTGGTGCTCATCGACGGGCGTACCGAATACCAAGACTTTCTCGGCATTACCTTGTGGCCCGTCATACCCATTGGTGTCGAAGAAATTGAGCGCATCGAAGTCATTCGAGGCCCCGGCTCGGCGCTGTACGGGGCGAACGCGATGTTGGGGGTCATCAACATCATCACCCGCGCACCGGGCACGGGAGCGAAGGGCGAGCTGCACCTGCTGGGCGGCAACGGCAATGTCGCGGCGGGCAGCGTCGTCGCCTCGGGCGGAGACTTCATCAAGTACCGCGCGTCGGCCGGGTACCAACAGGCCGACAAATTCACCCGCGATTACGCCGAAGACCGGGCCGACGTGGTGTCGAGGGTCGCTGAACCCAGCTTGAGCAACCGCGCCGCGCGGGCGAACTTCACCGCGTACCACGCGTTCAACCGCGACTTCAGCGTGGCCGTGTCGGCCGGGGTGAACCGGTTCTTCACCGAAATGTACGCCCTGGGCTTGTTGCGAAATTACTTTCTCGACGGCACCGCCGGCTTCGCCAAAGCCGACCTGACCGCCGGCCCGCTAAAAGTGCGCTTCTTTTGGAACCACACCGACGCCGTGGGCGGGCCGCAGTACGAACCGATTGGTCAGCGGTCTTTGGCGGCGACGCTCCAAGAGAACATTTTCGACACCGAGGCCCTGTTTCAAAAAGAATTCGACTTCGCCGGCCGTCACCTCATTGGCGCGGGCGCGTCGGTGCGCTTCAAGCGCGTCTCGTGGAACTATTTGGGCGCCCTGCGCGACGAGTTTCACGCCGCCGCGTTCGTGCAAGACGAATGGCGCATCATCAAACAGCTGACCTTGGTCGCGAGCTACCGCGTCGACCGGCACCCGCTGCTCGACAACGGCAACCCGGGCTACGCCCAGTCTCCTCGGGTGTCGTTCATTTACGCACCCACCGAAGGCCATGCCCTTCGGGCGAGCTTCGCCACCGCGTTTCGTCAACCGACGTTTCTCGAGAGCTACATGAATTTGCGCACGCCGGTGCCCGGAGTGAACGGGGCCTCGGTACTCACCGAAGGCAACCGCGCGCTGCGGCCCGAGCGGCTCTACAGCTTCGAAATCGGGTACCGCGGTGAGGCCGCGAAATGGGGCCTCGGCTTCGACGTTGCCCTGTATTGGAACATCGTGAGTGACCTCATTGGGTTGTCGGCGGTGAACCCGCTCACGGTGGGCCAAGCGTACGACGCGCAGAGCCAGTCGTACCTGCTCGGGCGCTCGTTGTTCGTCAACGACCCCGGCTCGTACACCGCCCGCGGCGGAGAGCTCGGCCTCACGTGGTCGCCCGTGTCGGGGCTCGACCTGCGCGTCGCCACGTCGGTGCAGCAAGTCGTTTCGAACGACAACGTCGCGGTCTGTGGGCCGTGCACGCAGGCGCCGGCGCTCAAGGTGAACGGCGGTTTCATTTACCGCACCCCCGTCAACATCGACCTGTCGGCCGACGTGTCGTTCGTCACCTCGACGGTGTGGGTCGAGCGCGAGCCGAGCGCCAGCGACCCCACCCAAATTGCGAACTTGCAGAACCCACTCAACGCGTACACCGTGCTCAACGCGAGAGTGGCGTACCGCCTGCTGGCTGACCGCTTGTCGCTCGCGGTGGTGGGCTCGCAGCTCGGCCCGAATCACCAAGAGCACCCCTTCGGCAACGACGTGAGCCGCCGCGTGTTCGCGCAAGTGACGGTGACGCCATGAACTCATTTCGTTTTTCACTCGTGGCGCTCGGAGGGTTGGTGCTGTTGAGCGGTTGCGAGGCGCCGCGGGTGTTCGCCACCGCCGACCAACGACAGAACACCCAGAGCGCGCGCATCGAAGGCACCGTGGTGGTCTCGAGCACCGCACGGGGGCGGGCCGTGGTGCTGTTGTACGACGCCTCGAAGCCGCCGCCGCCCGTCGGCACCGGCAAACCGGTTTCGTTCACCGTGGTGCCCCGAGACGACTTGTTCGGCTCGGCCCGGCCGGGCGACGTCGGCCCCTTCACGGCGCCGTTCGCGCTGAGCTTGGTGCCCGTCGGCAAGTACCTGTTGCGCGGCTTCATCGACGCGAACGACGACTTCGTGCCCTGGTACCAGGTGACGAGCGACGTCAATGCCGGCGACGTCGGTGGGGCGTACGTCGACCCCGTGACGCGCGCGGCCCGGGTCGTCGACGTCGTGGCCGACGACGCGGGCGTGCCCCAACCCGCGCTCGACGTACCGGTGACGTTCGCCGACGTCGCAAGGGTGCCCGTCGACCGGCCCGTGTTCGAAGTGCAGGTCGATGGTGGCGTGGCGTCGGGTGTGTCGTTGACGGGCGCGGCCACCGTGGTCGACCTCGTCGTTCGCCCCGTCACGAGCGAATTCGTGAATGAACCGAGGCCGGTGTTCTTGGCCCAGCTGGTCGACGAGAACCAAGACGGCGCCCCCGACCTCGGGCCCGACGGCAAGCCGCTGATGTGGCCCAGGGTCGTCGTGCGCAAAGTGGTGAACGCCGCCGTGCTGAGCGACGACACGACGACCGACTACGACCACGTCAACCCCAGCAACGGCGCCGTCATCGCGGCCGACGGCGTGCCCGACGTCGTGATTCTCGCCGCCGGGTTCGACGCGGCGAAGCTGTTGCCGACGCTGCTCGACGAAAACGGCAAGGTGAAGACCGTGCCAACGCCACTGACGTCGCTGCCGCTGGTCATTCAGTCGCGCGCGCTCGACGCCGCGAACCCCACGCAACTGGGCGTGCTCAAGTCGGTGCCCAGCGGCCGCTACGCCATCACCGTCATTCAGTCGACCGGGCAGACCTGGCGGGTGCCCAACGAGCTGGCCCCCGACTTCGCGGCGGGGGTCGGCCTCAGCCCCGTTGCCAGCCAGGGGCTCACGCTGCAGGTGCCCTGACCCTCACGCCAACAGGCACCCGAGGCCGCCGGCACTGTCTTGCCGAGGTGGGCACGCTCGTCGATACTCGCGCGATGCGAGTTCGCGTTCTGGTGGGGCTGCTGGCGCTCACCGGGTGCAAAGTCGCCCCCCGTGAAATTGAAACGGTGCTCGAGCTCGGTGCCGAGCGCGTCGACATCGACGTGCAACTTCGCGACATTCGCACGGGTTCGAACGACGACCTCTCGCAGCTGCAACTCTTCGAAGCGCTCCACACCTGGAGCCCTCGGTTTACCGAAGACCTGAGCTGGGCGCCGACTCCCGACCGGTACCGTTTCAGCGCCGACGCGGGCCGACTGTCGCTTTCGATGCATGGCACCATGTCGCGGGCCGACTTCGAGCGCTGCGCGCGGGGGTTCTCGCTCGACGGCGGCGACGGCGCCTGCCCCCGTTTTCCGCTCCACCGCACCGCGACGGGCTACGCCCTGCCACCCGGCTTCATCGAGCAGGCGCGGCTGGTGTCGACGCCCGGTTCGAAGACCAGCTGGGCGCCCGACGCCGGTGTCATTTCGCTCGTCGTGGGGTTGACCGAGAACACCGAGAAGGTCACCGCGGGCCCGAGCTTGGTTCGAGGGTTCGAGTTGTTCAGCGGTGCTCCCGAGCGCGCCAGTGCGACCGTTGCGCTGATCAACGAGACCGAAAAACGCCTGAACGCGAGCCCCGGCGAGGCGTGGCACAGGGCCATCGGCGAGTTGCGGGCCTGCCGCGAAGCCCCGTGGTGCGGGCTCCGGCTCGAAGCCATTCGGCGCTCCCAAGCCCGGCTCGTGTTTCGGTACTTGGCCGAGCTGCCCGAGGCCAACGTGGCGCTGCCCCAGCCCCCCGAAGACGCGCGGCTGGCGCTTCCCGAATCGCCTCGCGCGTTGGTGCCCGGCGACAAGCTCACCCCGCTCGACGCCCTGCGCTTGCGCGTTCGCTACGACGTCGGTCTCGACGCGTACCGTGACCACGGCTCTCTGTCGTGGCAAGCGGCCGACTTCGCCGCCATTTGCCGGCCCGACGTCGTGAAGAGGCGCTCGCTCAAAGACTTTTGTCTGCGGCTCGGAGTGCCGTGAGGGCGGCGTTCACGTGAGCCGCCGCGTCGATTCTTGAAAGCGAACGAACGCCGCCATGAGACGCTCGGGCCCGTGCCTGGTGACAAGCCCTTTCGCAGTGACGTGCTCACGCCCAAGCAGTTCGCCGCCTTCTTCGAAGCGCACCGCGGCGCCGTCACCCGGTTGGCGGTCGGGTCGCACCAGCTGCAGGTCGAACACACGGCCTCGGGGCGAAGGTTGGTGTTCACCAACCTGAACGTGCTGGTTCGCGAGGTCGACGGCGCCTTGCGCACGACCGCGACCACCGCCGCCCAGCGCCGTGGCATCGACGCGAGCGTCGAAGCGCTCCGCCCCGCGCTCGAGGCCCGGCTTCGCTCGCGCGCCGAACACCTCGCTTCGTTGAGGGCGCTGCCGGTGCACCGGGGCTTCTCACGTGCCGAATTCGCTCAATTGCTGGCCACCCGGCCCACGTCGAAGTCAACCGCGTGGGACATTGACCTCAATGCCCGCGACACCGTCATGATTCAACCCGCGGGGCCCCACCGAGACACGCCCGACGAAGTGCTCTTCGTCAGGCGGCTCAAACCCGTCGCGACCGCCGACGTGAACGCCGACTACGTGAGGGTCTGGGTGTACGACGTCGAGGGCACGTTGCGCACGACCGCGCGAACGCCCCGAGACCGCGCCTTCGCCGACGAACTGTTCGCCGCGTCGAAGAAAGCCGTGCCGAGGTACCTCGCCGCGGTGGCCGCCCGCAGCAAGGTGCCCCCCGTGAAGGTCGACCGGGCCGCGCTCACCGACTTCGTTTCGGCGGTGACCTTCGGCAAGGTCGACGTGGCGCCACTGGTCGACCAACTGGTGCTCGCCGCCACCAACCCCCGCGCGTACATTGCCGCGAACGCGGCCGCGTGCGACGAATTCGGCATCGAAGCGCCGGTGAAGGGCCTGTACCCGGTTGCCCTGCTCCAGCAGCTCCCACCCGCCTACGTGCTCGACTTCGATTGGAAAGAGGCGACCTTCGACATTCTCACCATGCTGCGCGGAGTGCTGAAGGCCGGCCCCGGCCTCGACTTCGACCCCGCGCCCTTCGTGCCACGCTGCGCCGTGTGGGACCGCGGCCCTCGCCTCAAGGCGCTGAAGGTCGTCGCCAAGTCGCTCGAGACCGTGTCACTGGCGCAGGTCGACCTGAACGGAGACACCCTGGTCGTCGTTTGCCTCGACCGGCGTTCGGCCAAGCGCGTCGCCCTGTGGCAAAAACGTACGAAGCTGAAGCTCTCGGTGCTTTGAAGGCGGCCATGGCGAAATCGGTAAGCCCGAGACGAGCGTTCGAAGCCCAGGTGAAGGCCCATTTTCGGGCGCTGACGCCGCGGCTCGATGCAGCCTTGGAGCGGCTCGTGGCCCTGCCGGCGTCAGCGTCGGCCGCGTTTCTTCTCTTCGAGTACGACTCCCCGAACTTCAGTCGAGACTTCGCCGTGTCGGTGTGGCCCATGAACCGCCGCGGCCAGCCGACCGCAGAACGGCACCGGCTGCTCACCGGTCGAGCGGTCGTCGTACCCGAAGACGTCTACGACGACCCGAAGTACGAAAGCCTCGACCCCTGGGCGACTGCGTCAAAACTCCTCGAACACTGGTTCGTCACTCGGTGGGACCGCCTGCCCCAGCGGCCATTCGCGGTCATCGGCCACCACGACAGTTACTTCAAGACCGACTTGAAGACGGGGCAGCGCACCACCTATGACGAAGTACTCGCGCTGGCCAAGGCCTCCAAACGGCTCCTCGTCGCCAAGAGAAAGCCGCGCGTGGCAAAGCGGCGCGCTCGTCGCTGAGGCTTTTTTCCGACTTCGGCAAATTGCCCAGTAGAAGACAGTTGCGTATCCAACGGTTGCAATAGCAACGGTTATTCTTGACACGAGGCTTGCCTGGGCGCACTGATTGCGTTGCGTCGATGCTCGTGTGTTTCAAAATGGTGGTCGCGCGGGCGATCGGGGTGGGTGGCGGGTCGCCGGTCGGCCCGTCTGAAACCGCGGCGCGGTCGGTCGGCGTCGAGCAACGGTGCGCTCGCGAGGCACGAGGGCAACAGCCCGTAGCGACAGACGCCGCCTGTTTCTTGGCCGAAGAGGTCGTCGACGGCGATGAATTGGCCGATGGCGAAGGGCGAAGCGGGGCGGCGCGCGCGCCCGTCGCCACCGAAGGGTACCCCGCCGAAGTCTTGTTCGGGCGTTCGCTCCGAGCCGCGCGCGTCGCGCCGCTGACCGAATTTCTTCTGGTGTGGGCGTCGATGGGGCTGTCGCGAGGCCCTCCTTCGCGAGGCTGACCCTGCTCGCTGGGTCGCGGCTCTGTCGCGGCTCGACCACTCCACCTTTTCTTTCGCTTCACGTCGGCCTTCTCGGGCCACCGACCCTCATGAACTCACTTCGAAACTCCCCGTGCTCGTCGTTCTTTGTCTTTGGTTTCTTGACCGTCATGGCGTGCAGCGCTGAAAAAGCGAAGCCCGAAGACGGCCCTGTTTTCTTGGTGACGACGCCTTCGCGCGCCGACACCGAGAGCACCTCGAAGTACGTGGCGCAAGTTCGCTCGATACAGCACATCGAACTGCGGGCGCTCGAGCGAGGGTACCTCGAGGCGATCTTCGTCGACGAAGGGCAGGCCGTGAAAGCCGGCCAGCGCCTCTTTCAAATTTTGCCCACCGTGTACCAAGCCGAACTGCAGAAGGCGCAGGCCGAGGCCGAATTCGCCCGAATCGAATACCAGAACACGAAGGTGTTGGCCGACCGCAACGTCGTCTCGGCGAACGAACTCGCGCTGAGCAAGGCCAAGCTCGACAAGGCGAACGCCGAGTTGGCGCTCGCCAAGGTGCACCGCGACTTCACCGAAATCAAAGCGCCGTTCGACGGCGTCATCGACCGGTTTCATGTGCGCAAAGGCAGCCTGGTGTCAGAAGGCGAGCTGCTGACGACGCTGTCTGACAACAGCAACATGTGGGTCTACTTCAACGTCGCCGAGGCCGAATACCTCGACTACCAAACGCGGCACTCGGCCGAGGCCCCCCCCGCGGTGACGCTGGTGATGGCGAACGGCCGCGTCTTCGACCAGCCGGGGCGCATCGAGACCATCGAAGCCGAGTTCAACAACGAGACCGGCACCATTCCTTTTCGGGCGGTGTTCGCGAACCCGCGCGGCCTGCTGCGGCACGGAGAGACCGGCAACGTGTTGATGACGAAACCGCTGCCGAACGCGCTGTTGATACCGCAGAAGGCGACCTTCGAGGTGCTCGACAAGCGCTTCGTGTTCGTCGTCGACCACGACCACGTCGTGCGGTCTCGGCAGATCACCGTGGCCGAAGAGCTGCCGTACGTCTTCGTCGTGGGCCAGGGGGTCGCCGAGAACGAGACCATTTTGCTCGACGGCCTGCGCAAGGTGAAAGATGGCGACACGATTTCGACCCGCTTCGCCGAACCCAAAGCGGTCATCGCCCACCTCGAAGTACCGGCTGAATAGGCGAGGCCACCCATGTTCACGCGATTCATTCACCGGCCGGTGCTGGCCATCGTCACGTCGTTGGTGTTGGTCTTTCTGGGGGTCTTGGCCATTCGCAGCTTGCCGGTCTCCCAGTTCCCCGAAATTTCGCCTCCGCGGGTGCTCGTCACCATTGCCTACCCGGGTTCCAGCGCCGACGTGCTCGTGAAGTCGACGTTGATACCGCTCGAGAAGGCGATCAACGGCGTGTCGGGCATGAAGTACCTCATTTCAGACGCAACGAGCGCCGGCGAGGCGACGATTCAGGTGATCTTCGAATTGGGCACCGACCCGAACACGGCGGTCGTCAACGTGAAGAACGCCGTCGACCAGGTCATGAACTTGTTGCCACCGTTGGTACAGCGCGAAGGCGTCGTCGTCTCTCGCGTGCAGCCCAGCATGCTCATGTACGTGAACCTGTACAGCACCGACCCCACGGCCGACGAGAAGTTCATTTACAACTACGCGAACGTGAACCTGCTGCCCGAGATCAAGCGAATCAACGGCGTCGGGCGCGCGCAAATCTTGGGGAGTCGCCAGTTCGCGATGCGCGTGTGGCTCAAGCCCGACCGCATGCGCGCCTACAACGTGTCGACCGAAGACGTGATGCGCGCCATCGACGAGCAGAGCGTCATCGGCCGCCCGGGGCGAACGGGCATCAGCTCGGGCAAACATTCTCAGTCGCTCGAGTACGTGTTGGTGTACCAGGGCCGTTTCAACAAGCCCGAAGAGTACGCCGACGTCATCATTCGCGCGACCGGTGACGGCGAGCTGTTGCGGCTCAAAGACGTGGCTGACGTCGAACTCGGCAGTGAGTTCTTCGACATTTATTCGAACCTCGACGGTCACCCTTCGGCCGCCATCGTGCTCAAGCAGAATTTTGGCAGCAACGCCGGAGACGTGATCGCCGACGTGAAGGCGAAGCTCGACGAATTGCGCCCGTTCTTCCCTCCGGGCATGGCGTACAAAATCAACTACGACGTCTCGAGCTTTCTCGACGCTTCGATCGAGAAGGTCGTTCACACCTTGGTCGAAGCGTTCATTCTCGTCGCCTTGGTGGTCTTCGTCTTCTTGGGCGACTGGCGCTCGACGCTCATACCCACGTTGGCGGTGCCGGTGTCGCTCGTCGGCTCGTTCTTCGTGATGAAGCTGTTCGGGTTGACCATCAACCTCATCACGCTCTTCGCGCTGGTGTTGGCCATTGGCATCGTCGTCGACAACGCCATTGTCGTGGTCGAGGCGGTGCACGCGAAAATGGCCGACGAGCACCTCACGCCGTACAAAGCCGTCGCCAAGGTGCTCGGCGAAATCAGCGGCGCCGTCATCGCCATCACGGTGATGATGACGGCGGTGTTCGTGCCGGTGGCGTTCATGACCGGGCCGGTCGGGGTCTTCTACCGCCAGTTCTCAATCACCATGGCGACGTCGATCATCATTTCGGGCGTCGTCGCCCTCACGCTCACCCCGGTGTTGTGCGCGATGATTTTGAAGAACACGCACGGCGAAGCGCGGCCGAAGGGGCTGATCGGCCGGGCCCTCGGCCTGTTCAACCGAGCGTTCGACCGGTTGACGGGTCGGTACACCGGGCTGCTCGAGCGCATCGTCACGAGGCGGGCGCTGACGCTCGGCGTGCTGCTCGCGTTCGGGGTCGGCGTGTTCGCCGTCAATGCGCGGCTGCCGTCGGGGTTCATACCGAACGAAGACCAGGGCATGATCTACGCCATCATTCAGACGCCGCCGGGCTCGACGCTCGAGCAAACGAACGACGTCGCCAGGCACGTGCAGGCGTTGGTCAAAGACGTCGAAGGGGTCGAGTCGGTCTCGTCGCTCGCCGGGTACGAAGTGCTCACCGAAGGGCGCGGTTCGAACGCCGGCACCTGCCTCATCAACCTCAAAGACTGGTCAGAACGCAAAAGCTCGGTGCACGAGATCATCGAACAGCTCGAGGCGAAGACGAAAGACGTCGGCGCGGTCGTCGAGTTCTTCGAGCCGCCCGCGGTGCCGGGCTACGGGGCCGCGAGCGGCTTCTCGTTGCGTCTGCTCGACCAGACGAACTCGGCCGACTACCGCGAGTTCGACGAGGTCAACACGGCGTTCATGAACGAGCTTCGAAAGCGCAAAGAACTCACCGGGCTCTTCACGTTCTTCGCCGCGAACTACCCGCAGTACGAAATCGTCATCGACAACGCGCTCGCGATGCAAAAGGGCGTGTCGATCGGCAAGGCGCTCGACACGCTCGACATTCTCGTGGGCAGTACCTACGAGCAGGGCTTCATTCGCTTCGGGCAGTTCTTCAAGGTCTACACCCAAGCCGCCCCCGAATACCGGCGCCTGCCGTCTGACGTGCTGCAGCTGTCGGTCAAGAACGACCATGGCGAAATGGTGCCGTACTCGGCGTTCATGAAGCTCGTGAAGCGCCAGGGCCCCAACGAGATTACGCGCTACAACCTGTACACGTCGTCGGCGATTCGCGGCGGCCCCGCCGAAGGTTTCACCAGCAGCGACGCCATCGCCGTCGTTCGCGAAGTGGCCGACAAGACGCTCCCGCGCGGCTATTCGATCGCGTGGGAAGGGCTGTCGTTCGACGAAGCCCGCCGCGGCAACGAGGCGCTGTTCATCTTTCTCGTCGTGCTCTTCTTCGTCTACCTCGTGCTCGCGGCCCAGTACGAGAGCTTCGTCATACCCCTCGCCGTCGTGCTGTCGTTGCCTCCGGGCGCGTACGGCTCGTTTCAGTTGCTCAAGCTCATGGGGCTCGCCAACGACATCTACGCGCAGGTCGGCCTGGTCATGTTGGTGGGCTTGCTGGGCAAGAACGCGGTGCTCATTGTCGAGTTCGCCGCCCAAAAGCACGCCCAGGGCCTCTCGGTCGCCGAAGCGGCCATCGCCGGAGCGAAGGTTCGGTTTCGGCCGATTTTGATGACGTCGTTCGCGTTCGTCGCCGGGCTGTTGCCGTTGGTGGTCGCGACCGGGCCCGGCGCGGTCGGCAACCGCACCATCGGTACTTCGGCGCTGGGCGGCATGCTCTTCGGTACGGCGTTTGGCGTCATTCTGGTGCCCGGCCTCTATTACCTGTTTGGCCGCATCGCCGAGGGGCGCGCGCTGATTCGCGACGAAGACGAACGACCACTCACCGAAGGCGAGGCGCACGATGCGTGATCTCGTTTCTGTTTGGTGGGTGGCCAGCGTGGTGCTCTTGGGGGCGTGCGTGCCAACCCTGGTTCAAGGAGAACCGCGGGCGGCCAACACCACGGTGCCCGACAGCTACGGCGGAGTCACCGACGCCGTGAATTCGGCGAACGTGGCGTGGGCCGACCTCTTCACCGACCCCAAGTTGAAGGCGCTCATCGAGGCGGCGCTGAAGAACAACCAAGAACTCAAGATCGTCTCCCTCGAGGTCGACGTCGCCCAAAATGAGATCATGTCGCGCGAGGGTGAGTTTTGGCCCAAGGCGCAGCTGCGGGTCGGCAGCGGGCTCGAGAAGGTCGGTCGGTACACCAGCCAGGGGGCCGCCGACGAGGCCAACGGCTTGCCCAACCCGCTCGCCGACTACGGCGTGGGCCTGTTCGCGTCGTGGGAAATCGACGTGTGGAAGAAGCTGCGCAATGCGACGAAGGCGGCGACCCTGCGGTACTTGTCGAGCATTGAAGGGCGAAAGTTCGCGGTGACCACCTTGGTCAGTGAAATCGCCGCGACGTACTACGAGCTGGTCGCGCTCGATGCTCAGCTCGAGGTGGTGAAGCAGAACATCGCCATTCAGCGAGACGCGCTCGGCGTCGTGCGGCTGCAAAAAGACGCGGCGCGGGTCACCGAGTTGGCGGTGAAACGTTTCGAGGCCGAAGTGCTGAAGAACCAGAGCCGGCAGTATGCGATTACCCAACGAATCATCGAAACCGAACAGCGCCTGAACTTCATGGTCGGCCGGTACCCCCAACACGTCGACCGGGCCTCGACCAGCGCCGAAAGCCCGGTGCCGCCGGTGGTTCACGTCGGGCTCCCGGCCCAGCTGCTCGAGAACCGCCCCGACGTGAAGCAAGCCGAGCTCGAACTGGCGGCGGCCGGCCTCGACGTCGAGGTGGCCAAAGCCAGCTTCTACCCGACCATCGAAATCAGCGCCGGAGTCGGCTACCGCGCCTTCGACCTGCTTCGCTTGCTGACCACGCCCGCTTCGCTCTTCGCCAACCTGGCTGGCGACTTGATGGCGCCGCTGTTCAACCGAAAGGGGCTGACCGCCCAGTATTTTTCGGCGAACGCCAAACAGAAACAGGCGGTCTCCAACTACGAGCGCGCCATCTTGAAAGGCTACACGGAGTCGGCCACGCAATTGGCCACCATTGAGAACCTGGCTCAGGCGAATTCGGTGAGGGCCGAAGAGGTCGCGCGCCTGAACGAGGCGAGCGCCATTTCGTCGGGCCTCTTCACGTCGGCCCGGGCCGACTACGTCGAGGGGTTGATGACCCGGCGCGACGCGCTCGAATCGCAAATGGAGCTGATCGAGACGCGAAAACAACAAATGGTGGCCGTCGTGAACCTGTACCGCGCGCTCGGCGGGGGCTGGCGCTCGAGCGAGCTTCGGCCGCAGTGAGATGGGCGCGCGGCCGCAACCATTTCAGTTCACTTGGGTTTTCAAGCACGGCCGAAGCGGGTCTGCCGTGCGTGCCAATTCGGGCGAAGCGCTCAGTCGCGCCCGGGTGGCGACAGCGCAGCACCTTGCCGTCGGGGCCTTCGATTCTCCAGGTCTCGCCTTCGGTATGAAGCGCCCGCCCCGTTTCGGCGGAGTGGCACACGTCGTGGGTCAGACCGCCGGTGTCTGAATAGGAGAGCCATTGGCGGTCACCCTCTTGCCCGCTTCGCAAACCTGCTCTTTTGACGATCATGCGACCTCTCAGAAGCGAAGCACGGCCAACCGGTGTGCTCGTGGCCCAACTACGCCGCGGCCCAAGGTCGTGTTACACCCGAACCGGCGCATGAAAGTCGACCCGCGTACAGCCGGCCAAAACACGGCCAACCGAGCCGAAGCGCGACCGGGCGTCGACCGTGCGCTCGACCAAGGCCGCGGGTGGCTGGCTGGCGACCCACAGGCGCTGAACGTCGTCGACCGCCTGGCCGCTCAGCCCGGCTTTTTGGCGCTCATGGGCGCCGACGCGCGCCGGTTGGTCACGCTCGTCAGCGGCACCAATTCGATGCTGGGCGAGCCCAGCCGGGTCGCGCTCAAGGAGTTGATGGCACGACCGTCGTTCGCGAATGCACCGCCCGCAAAACAGGCCGCGGCGTTGCGCCGGTTTCTTTCAGAGCAGCCGTTCTTGCCGACCGTGGTTGCTACGCCGCCTGGCACGTTCGCCATGCAACGGGCCGTCATCAAAGTCACCGACACGGGCGAACAGGTCGAAGGGGTGTTTTCGACCGACCCCGGCCCCGCGAAGAAGCACGTGGTCGAAATCAACGGCCACTCGGTGACGGTGTTCGCCCCCAGCCAGCCCGACCCGAAGCTCGCCTACCATTCGGTGCGAAGCGTGGCGCGCGCTTTGGCGGCGCTGCCTCCGGCGGCGCTCGCAATGGTCGAACGGGTGAAGATTGAGCCTCAGCGAAACCCCGACGACGCGGAGCTTGCCAAGGTCTTGAACGACCCCGACTTCGAGTCGTTCATGATCGTCGAGAACGGCACCGTGTGGATGTACCCCGACCCCAACCCCGCGACCCAAGACCGCATCGACGGTGGGTTGGTGCACGAAACCGGGCACCTGCTCAGCTGGTTGCTCTGGGGCCGCAGCACCGACGACCCCCGGTGGAACCGGTGGAAAGCGGCCATGGCTCGCGACCACTTCTTCGCTTCAGACTACGCCCGCGATTCGGTCGCCGAAGACTTCGGCGAGACCTACCAGCTGTACCAAATGGTGCGGGGCACGAAAGCCGAAGCCGAGTTGCGCGCCGTCATGCCGGCCCGGTTCGCGCTCATCGACGAAGTGCTCGGGCGCAAACGCCCAACGACCGCCCCACGCGTGCGGCCATAGCGTTCGCAGGTCACCGCGCATCTCCAGCCCACCGCTCAACTGAACTTCGGGGTCAGAACGTCGACAGCAACCGGCCGAGCGTCGGCATTCGCTTGATGGTGCCCGAGCCGACGCATTGCACGAGCGCGTACGGGCTGTGCACGATGACCGCGCCCTTGCCGCCGATGGCCATGACCGGCTTGTTGGGGTACCAGGCCGACGAAAGCGAACCGCAGCCACTGCCGGTGTCGGGAGCCACGACTTTCGCAATGGCGCTCGACGTGTCGATGACGCTGCCCCCCGGCCAGCCGCTCGACGCCTCGCACCCGCTGTCGCAGGTTCGCAAGTGCACTTCGCTGATGGTCGTGCTCAGCAGGGCCGCGCTCTCGCCGTCGGTCACGAGCCAGAGCCCATTTTGACCCTCTTCGAGGTCTCCCAGGTTGAACGACGCCCAACTGTTGAGGTCGAGGCAGGTGCTGCCGCTGCAGCTGGCGACGAAGAGCTTGTTGATGTTGTTCGTGGCGCCGTTCGTGTTGCCTTGGTTGTAGGCCATGAAGACCCGGCCCGACGCCGTCAACGCGAAGGCCACGTCGTCGTCGTAGGTGTTGGCGAGAAACCCGAGGGGCGAGACCTCCCAATTGGCGGTTTGGGTGCAGTTGTTGGCACACCGCGCGTAGCCGAGCAGTCGGTCGCCGCCCGAGGTGTTGCCCATGCGCAGCGCCACGTGCGTGCCGCCGCTCGCGTCTTTTCTGGCGATGACCGGGTTGCCGTCGAGCACGGGGGCGGCCACCCAGTTGGCCGCGTCGGTGCACCCAGTGGCGCAGGTCGCGTAGTACGCCGTTCGCGAGCCGGTAATGCCTTCGGTCAGAAACGACAACCGGCCGTTGGCTTCGACCATGAACGCGTCGCGGTTGAGAATGAGCGACTGGCCGCCGACGAGCGCCGACAAGTCGGTCAACACCCAATTCGACAGTGAGCCGCAGTTGCTCGCACAGGTCGCATAGTCGACCGAGTGGGCCGAGCCGAACATGGGCACGCTCGAGATCAACACGTGAAGCCGCCCCGTGCCGTCGATGCCCAGGCCTGCAGGCCCGGTGGCCGTCGCTCCGAGCGCGGTCACGTCGGTCAACGTCAACACCGGCCACGACCCCAACTCGCCACAGTTCGCGCCGCAGGCGCTGTACTGCACGCGCTCGGCGGCGCCGTCTTCGAAGACCATGTGCATGGTGCCCGAGCTCGCCGGCGCCAAGAACGCGCGCGAAAAGCCCGGCCGGGCGAAGGTCGCCAGCCCCGCCGAACCGGTGGTGCCCGCGTCGGTCGTGCCCGCGTCTTTCGACGAGCCCGCGTCAACGCCCGGAGCGCCTGCATCGACGTTGCCGTTGCCCCCGCCACCGCCGCCGGTGCCTCCGCCGCCACCACCGTCTTGCGCCGAGCCGCCACCGCTGCCGCCGCCTGGTGCGCCGCCACCCCCCGACCCACCGCCGGTGCCGCCCCCGCTCGCTCCGGAGCAGGCGGCCAACGCCACCACGCAAACCATGAACACCACTGCTCGCATGTCGAACTCCTTGAAAGAAACCGGCAGGTTGCGACCCTTTTCAACACGAAGCACCGCGCGATGCATGGGTGAACTGTGGCCCCATTTCGCGAAGGCTCCGGCGCCCGACCCGCTTGAAAAGAACGAGCCTCGTCGACCCCTCGCACCGCGTCGAAACAAGCTCCCGAGCACACTTGTCAACGGCGCCACCGAGGGGCTATGCGCTCCCAATGGTTCAGCGCCGAGTTGTGGGTCTGATGTCGGCAGTGTGGTTGCTTGCGGCGTGCGCCGCGTCGAGCCCCGAAGCCTTGAAAATGGCCGAGTTCGGCCCGGGCCCGGTGGTGAAGTTTGACGTGTTTCACCGCCCGTTGCCCGACGTGCCCTTGCCGAACGACTTCGCTTCTCGCTTCGACGCGCTCTCGCCGACGAAGAAGCGAATCAACGCGAGCATCGAAGTGGCCCCCACCGAGTGGGAAAAAGCGACCCGCGCCGGGCTCGACGAACTGTCGGGCTGGGGCACGCTCGCCCCCATCACCGTTCAATTCACCGAGCCCCTCGACGTGGCGAACGTGATGCATCGCCACCAGCACGACCTGCTCGACTTCAGCAACGACGCGGTGCTCGTGATCAACGTCACGCCGGGTTCTGAAGGCTTCTGCGAAGCCGTGCCGCTCGACATGGGGCAGGGCAACTACCCCATCGCCTTGCCCACGCTCGACCTCTATTCGTCTGACCCCCGCAGCTCGCTGCAGAACCTGCAGTTCGAAGAAGTCGAAGAAGACCTGAACCACAACGGCCTGCTCGACCCCGGCGAAGACACCGACATGGACGGCGTGCTCGACCACCCGAACACGCTCGACGGCAAAGCCGTGAGCGACTCCAACCCGGTGCTCGGCTTCTACGAGCGCGAGACCAACACGCTCATCATGAAGCCCATGATGCCCATGCGCGAGGCCACCACCTACGCGGTCGTGCTGACCAACCGGCTCGTGTCAGAAGCCGGTGACCCGGTGCGCTCGCCGTTCGAAGGCATCAACCACGCGTCGCAGACCAAAGCGCTCGGCAAGTTGAACGACTGCCTACCGTCGTACGGCTTGGCCATGAACGACGTGCAATTCACCTGGAGCTTCACAACCCAGAGCATCTCGGCCGACTACAAGACCGTGCGCGACGGGTTGTACGGCCAAGGCGCCTTGGCGCACCTGCACAAAGACTACCCGGCCACCATCTCGAAGCTGTTCGACTTGAAGAAGCCCGCGCCGGGCCTCAATTCGAAAATTCTGAAAGCGACCGAAGTGACCGACCTGTTGGTCGCGCTGCAAGGAGCGACGGGCGGCGGCAATTCGTCAGACGCCGACGCGCTCATCGAAATGCAGAAGTTCGTCGACTTTCACGTGATCGGCGAAGTGCAGTCGCCCCAATTCTTTCCTCGCACCGACGCCGACGGAGCGATGTTGCCGTTCTACAAACAGGTGTGGAACCTGAATGAGACGCCACGTTCCGAAGCGGTGCAGTTCTGGCTCATCGTGCCGAAGAACCGCCACGGGCCGACCCCCGTCGCCGTTTTCGTGCACGGTCACGGCGGCAGCAACTACGCGGGCCTCGAAGTGGCCGGCCCGCTCGCGCGCTACGGCGTGGCGACCTTGTCGATCAACGCTCCCAGCCACGGCGTCGGGCTCGACCCGACCACCACGTTGCTCGTCAAAGCGGTGTTTCAACAACACAACTTGGGCCAATTCGGCGACGCCATTCTCACGGGCCGCGCCATCGACTTCAACGGCGACGGCCAGCTCGACTCTGGCGCCGACTATTGGACTTCGTATGTCTTTCACACCCGCGACATGGTTCGCCAAACCATGGTCGACCTCATGCAAGTGGTGCGCATGGTGCGCAGCTTCGACGGCACGCAGCGCTGGTCGTTCGACCTGAACAAAGACGGCGAGCCCGACCTGGCGGGCGACGTCGACGGTGACGGCGTCGTCGACGTCGGCGGCCCCGACGCGTCGCTCAACCTCATGGGCGGCTCTCTGGGCGGCATCATTTCGGGAGTGGGCGCGGGCGTCGAACCGCAGTTCGACAGCGCCCTCGCCATTGTGCCCGGCGGCATGCTCAGCGAAGTCGGCGCGCGTTCGTCGCTGGGAGGCGTGCGCAACGCCATGGTGCTGCGCCTGCTCGCCCCGCTGTTCACGAATGAGAACGGCGTGCTCACCGTGTCGGCGCCCGAAGCCGAAGGCGACGAAGCGAAGCTGCCCGTGCACGCGCTGCCCACCCTGACCCCGGGCGACACCGTGGTCGCGGTCAACAACAAGACGAACGAATACCGCTGCGGCGTGGTGCAACCCGACGGCAAGTTCCGCGTGGCGGTGCCCACCGACAACGGCGACCCGCTCGAATTTCGCCTCTACTCGGGCACGCTCGACCCCACCGACGAATCGATGCCCGCCTCGGTGCGCACCGCCGGCTGCCTGTTGCCCGACGCCGACCCGGTGCTCGTCATCGACTCGTTCGACCGCGACGCCAACATCGGCGTTCGCAAGTTCGCGAATGGCGACCAGCTGCACGCGTTCACCGACGGCTTCGGCCTGCGCCGCGCGGCGCCCGAACTGCGCCGCATGTTGGGGCTCGCGCAAATCGCGCTCGAGTCGGGAGACCCGATGAACTGGGCCCCCTATTGGGAGCAACACCGCACGCTCACCTACGGCACGGGCGAAACCGTCGCCACCCGCGTGGTGCTCATGCCGTCGGTCGGAGACACCGGCGTGCCCGTCGCGGCGGGCGTTGCGCTGGCCCGCGCCGCCGGCTTCGTCGAATACGACCGGGTCGACCCGCGTTACGGCGTCAGCCAAAACCAACTGCTCATCGACAAGTGGTCGGTCGAGGGCTTGAGCCGCATGAAGCGGTACACGTCGGCCGACGGCCAAGGCGTGCTGGTCGACCTCGAGTACCTCGCGTCGATGACCACCGGCAACGACGGCTACGACGTGCCGCGGCTCAGCCCGCCGCTCCGGCTGCCGAAATACAAGCCCGGCCCCGACGGTGTCACCGGGCTCATGTTCATTTACCTCTCGCCGCAGGGCAAACACGGCTTCGCCACGCCAAACCCCAAAGCCGCCTTCGACCTGGGCTCGTTGCTCGCGAACATGATCGGC
This sequence comes from Myxococcaceae bacterium, assembly GCA_044225205.1. Classification (GTDB taxonomy): domain Bacteria; phylum Myxococcota; class Myxococcia; order Myxococcales; family Myxococcaceae; genus JAEUJT01. The sequence continues at coordinate 19,372 of JBGAIY010000099.1, forward strand.
CGTTACGCCGCGAGCGCCGGCAAAGAGTTCGGCTTCGAGCCGTGCCAAGTCGACGACTCCTGCTCGTGGATCGCCCCCATTCCCAAATAAATGCTTCGAGCGGCATAACCTCCGCAAGCCCAGGGTGTTGGGTGTGTCTGGTGACTCCCCGCGCCTTCACCACCGCACGTCGGTCGTCGACGGCGTTCTCTTTGGCGCGTGCGTTCGGAGAATGGCTTGAAAATTCAATTGGTTGTCGTGGTTCTCGTCGCGAGTGGCTGTGGCGTGGGCGTGGTTCAAGACGCTGAAGTCGAGTCGCTCGAAGGCAACCAGGTGGCGACGTCGACGTCGGCGCTGAGCAGCTGGGTGGCCCCGCCGGTCGACACCAAGAATGCCAAGGCGTTCTACTTGAAGGTCGACTCGACCTGGTCTTCACCGGCCGCGGTGCTCGCGAAGCCGAACGTCGGCGGCGTCTGGGTGACCGCGAGCAACCCCACCACCATACCCACCGGCCCCAAGATGGCGTTCTTCGGCTTGGGGGCGACCTGCCCGCAAGGCTCGGGAGGCCCCACCGTGGCCCCCACCGGCACCACGCTGACCAACGCACTCAAGGCCACCGGTGTGCCGTCGGCCAACGTGTCACCCTCGATGCGGTGGACCCCCTCGTCGAGCCATGCGACGCCCGCGTGCGGCAACGCCTCGCTGCAGGGCGAGTCGACCGGCTTCATCGACCCCGTCGGAGGCGGCTGGTGGCAGTGGACGACGAGTGGCCCGCGCACCCAAGGCGGCTTGCCGTTTTGGCAGCCGTTCGACTCGCGCGGCCAGTCGGGGTCGGGCGCCAACGCGTACATTCAAGGCAGCTTCTCGTCGGTGCGTCAGCCGTGGTGGCTTTCGACCGCGCCGCACCCGTTCAGCGGCTCGAACCGCGCGCGGTTTCGCTCGGTGCAGAGCGTGCCCTCGTGGCGCGTCGGCCCGTCGGGCGGCACGGTGACCCAAGTGAAACAGCAAATGACGATTTCGCTCATCAACACCGCGTGCGCGCAAATGTCGCCACCCCCGGGGCCCTGTCAGCTGCAGTACCTGTTCAACACCGCCATCAAGCGGTCTGACACCACCGACTGGAACAACGTGTCGTGGTTTCAGAATGGCAGCCTCTGGTTCGACCCGGGGCAGGGCGGCATTCCCGTGTTCGACGGGCCCATGAAGCCGCTCCACACCGAGGTGTACGACGGCGCGTCGGGCTTGCCGCTCTACTTGTCGCAAGCCGACACCTCGCAGTTCACCGCCCCGTTCTCGAAGCGCGTTTTCGACGTCGCCATTGAATTCAGCACCGAGTTCACCAACGCACTCAAGCTCATCACCGCGAAGAAGTTGAACAAGGCCGTCGGCGCCGTCACCACCGCCGACCTCGTGGCGGTCTGGGGCTCGAAGTGGAACGACGTCGAACAGTGGACCTTGCTGCAAGCCGAGCTCGGCCAAGAGGCGTACAACCCGCTGTACACCAGCACCACCGTCGAGCTCGCCGGCGCGTGGCACGAATTCTACGTCGGCCCGCAAGCGACTCCCATGCAGGCCACCGACCTCAACGACGGCTTC
>JBGAIY010000683.1:0-2649 GCA_044225205.1 Myxococcaceae bacterium
TCACCAGGCCAACCACCGCCACACCGCGAGCCCCGCCAGCACCACCCCCACGCCGAGCGCGATGTCGGCGCCCAAGTAGAGCGAACGGGTCGTGCCCAGGCTCGCTGGGTCACAGCTCTTCGTGGCCGCGCAGCTTTGGCTTTCGACCTTGCCGAGCTCTGCGCGACCCAGGCCCGCCAGAATGCCAAACGTCACGCCCGCGGCGACCGCGCCGGCGGTCAGCGCAATGGCCGAAGGAGGAACCGAGGGCGCGGGGGCCGGGGCGGTCAGTTCGATCGGCCGCGGCCCCGAGGAGGCGTTGGGCGTCACCGCCGTCGCCGGGGCCGCCGCGACCACGGGCGCGTCGGGTGACACCGCCGCCTCGAACGAAAAGACGACCTGCCGGTTGCGTTCACCGACCGCCGCGACAAAGGGCTGACGGTTCGAGCGGCCGTCGGGCAGCGTCACTTCGATTTCGTGTTTGCCGGGGTCAACGTCGAGTGGTTGCCCGAGCTTGAGCTCGACCGGCACGCCGTCAAACGCAATCGACGGCACTTCGAGCCAGTCGCGGCCTCCCACCCGGGTCGTCACCACGATGCTGGGCTGGTCGGTTTGCAGCTGAGCGAGCCACTTCGCACAGTCGGCTTTCACGACTTGCGGGCACCGCTCGTCGACGCACTTGAGCAAGTTGAGTCTCGCGTCTCGAAACTTGAACTCGTCGCGTTGGCGCTGCGCGTTTTCAGACGCCGTCACGCATTCGACGGTCTTCGGCGCCGCCCCCAGCGCGGTCGCGCCCCACACCGCCAACACCAGCAACACGGGTCGACTCACAGGCACTCGATTTTGTACTTTTTTCGCCCGTTGGCGTCGAGCGTCCACGGCACGGCGCAGTCGGGTTTTGGGGGGCGGGTCGCGTTTTTCGGCTTGTTGCGCACCACAGGAGCGGCGCCGGCGTCTGGAGTCAAAGGGCCCACCTCGTCGCCCAAAGAGGGGTCGGAGGCCCTCGTGGTAAGGGCCGGCGACGACCGGGCGTCGGGGGCCGGCGGCACGAGGGCCGGAGCCGGGCCGGGCGCGGCCGAGCGCGCGCCCCACCACACGCCGCCCCCCGCCGTCGCGGCCAAGGCCAGAGCGCCGAGCACCGCCACAGGCCAGCGCGAACGGGGCTTGCTGACGGGCGGTTGTTGGCCGGCGTCGAAGGCGGCCCGCGTCTTCTCGAGCATTCGAACGCGGTCTTCACGTTTCTTGAGTGACTCGGGCACGAGGCCGCGCAGCCAGCCGGCGACCTCGGTGGGAGACGCCCACGGGCCGACCGCTTCGAGGGCCTCGGCCATGGCCAGCGCCGACGGGTAGCGTGAACCGGGCAGCCGCCCCAGCGCGCGACGCGCCACGGCCAGCAGCGCGGGGTTGGCGCCTTCGACGTCGGGTACTTCGCATTGCAGTACCGCCGCGAGCACGTTGGCTTCGCTCTCGCCGCGAAACAGGCGCCGCAGGGCCAGCATTTCCCACAGCACGATGCCCATGGCGAAGACGTCAGACGCGGGGCTGCTCTCGCCATGAACTTGTTCGGGTGACAGGTACGCCAATTTGCCCTTGAGTTGGCCGGTCTGCGTGCTCTGGAGCCGGCCGCGCGCCTTGGCGATGCCGAAATCGGTGACGCGGGCGATGCCCGACACGTCGATGAGAATGTTGTGGGGCGAGACGTCGCGGTGAACCAACTCGAGCGGTTGGCCGTCTTCGGCGGTTGCTTGGTGGGCCGCATGCAGCCCGCGGAGCGCGCCCGAGACGACCGCCACGATGATGGCGTCGGGCACTTGGGCGTGGGCATTCAGGGCCGCGCGCAGCAACGCGTTGAGCGCTTCGCCGTTGACGTATTCGAGCACCAACAGCAATTCGTCGCCGTCGGCCACCACGTCGAGCGTCTGCACGACGTTGACGTGTTGCACCCGAGCCGCCAGCCTCGCTTCGTCGATGAGCGCTTGGCGCGACTGCGCGTCGTGGCGAAGCTCGCTGCGCATGCGCTTGATGGCGACGATGCGGCGAAAACCTTCTGACCCCATCAAATGACCGAAGTGCACCGTCGCCATGCCACCCGAGGCGAATTCTTCGAGCACGAGGTAACGGCCAACTTGCCGAGGAGGAGCGTCGGTCATGGGGGAACTGGGCGTCGACCCTACCGAGTGAGTCTCTCACAAGGGCCGCACCGACGCCCGCGCTACAGGCCGTGCTTGCGCAGAATTCGGTGCACGTAGCTGCGGTCGAGCCCGGCGTGGTCGGCGGCCTTGCTGACGTCGCGGCCGTCTCGGGCGAAGAGCTGTTCGAAATAGCGCCGTTCGAGCGTTGAAACCCAGCGCTCGCGCAGGTCTTTGAAGGGCACCGTCAAGTCGACTTCGGGGGCACCGGTGTCGGAGACCGTGGCGGGGGCCACACTGGCCGTGCCGCGCAACAACGCGAGCGCGCGTTCGGCCCCCAACGTCACGAAGCGCTCGGCGAACGACTTGAGCTCGCGCACGTTGCCGGGCCAAGGCCACGCCCTCAGCTCGGCCACCAAGGCGGGGGTGACCGTGGCGCGCCCAGCGACGAAGGCCGCCAACAGCTGGTCGAGGTCACCGGGCCGTGCCCTCAAAGGAGGCGCGAAGAGCGGCAGCACCGAGAGCCGAAAATACAAGTCTT
>JBGAIY010000100.1:0-20990 GCA_044225205.1 Myxococcaceae bacterium
TACTCGGCGAGGAAGCGTTGGACAAACTTCAGCTCTTCCTCGACCTGAGCAGCGGTGACCTTGTCGGTGTGGCCGTGTGCGGCGTCGTTGCGAAGGTCGCCGAAGGCCTGAATGCGGCGCCAGGTGGCTTGCGCGTCACCAACCAAAACCAGAGCCATCAGCGCCTGGGCCCAAAAACTCGCGCCGGGGTCTCGGCACATTTTCGTGCAGCTCGCGTCAGGGCATCGGCGAGTCGAGGTGCAGAATCTCACTGGAGAAATTCGCGGCGACGCCGAGAAATCGCGGTGGGCTCAGCAAATTACCTCTCTCCTGAACCCATGCTCCAAAAGCCGGAGTACGTGAGAGCAATGCATGGGCGGCCGGTCGGTGCCTGTGCTGTGGGGCGAGTTACATTGACTACGATCACTGGTCGCACGGGGTATGATTGAACCGACCGGGCTTACGTATATTTGGTGAAAAGATGCGCGTACACTATGCTCGTTTAGTTGTTGTGTTGTTGGGTGTAGGCCTCCAGTCATGCGTGGTTGTTGATACGCTACGCTGGCATCAAATGGATGAGCAGTCGCGCGAAAATGCGCTTCGGCAGACTGCGTTGGTTGCCTATCGGAAATATATGCACCGAGATGCTGTCGAGCGGGCAATGCCATGTTTTGATTCGATTGACGTTGATATGAGCGTGCGCCAGATAGATGCGGGCGAGTATGTTGTTGACATCACGCCGCACTGAAGTAGCCCCCTGAAGGACCGGACAGGCTCGATGAAGTAGAAAGCGAGACTGTCGATGGAAAAGAAGAACCCAGAGAACGAAGCGCAGGCGAAGGTTGGTGAGGGGCGCAGGCGGCGTCGGCGGTATTCCGCCGAGGAGAAGGCGAGGTTACTCGCCGAAGCCGAGGCGCCGGGGAGTAGCGTGTCGCTGGTGGCCCGAAAGTACGGGATGCCAGCAAGCGTGTTGTTCCGATGGCGGCAGCTGCGCGACAGCGGCAGCATGAAGGGCCTTGAGGCGGGCGAAGCCGTCGTGGCCGAGTCGAAGATGAAGGCGCTCCAGGCCGAGGTTCGAGAACTTCAGCGACTGCTGGGCAAGAAGACGCAGGAAGCTGAGATTCTGCGCGATGCAGTCGAGCTTGCCCGCGAAAAAAAACTGCTCTCGCCCGCGGCCTTGTCGAAGTTGGACGACATCCTGTGAAGGCCATCGCCGAAGCATTGGGCGTGAGTCGCTCGAACCTGATGGTTGCGCCGCAAGAGCCGAAGCCACGTCGACTCGACGTCGAAGGCGATGCCTCCGTCTTGGATGGCCTCAATGCGGTCGCCGTCCACCGAAGCACCTATGGTTACCGACGGGCGTGCGCGCTCTACAACCGCGTGCGCCGGCGAGAGGGCCGCGACCCGGTCAATCACAAGCGGGCCTACCGGCTGATGCGGGACGCAGGCCTGTTGCTTCAACGCCACACGGGCAGGCCGACCCGGACGCACGAGGGCACCGTCATCACAATGAAGTCGGACCTGCGCTACTGCAGCGACGGCTTCGAAATTCGCTGCTGGAACGGTGAGCGCGTGCAGGTGCTCTTCAGTCTTGATTGCTGCGACCGAGAGGCCATCGCCTTCAGAGCGATGGCTGACTACCCGACGGCGCTCACGGTGCAGGACCTCATGGCTGAGACAGTCGAGCTGCGTTTCGGACCCGGCACGAAACGGCTGCCACACCCCGTCGAGTGGCTCTCAGACAACGGGCCGATTTACACCGCGCATGCCGCACGCGACTTCGGCCGCGGCTTGGGCTTCATCGTCTGCAACACGCCGTCGTACTCGCCCGAGTCGAACGGGATGGCCGAGGCATTTGTGAAAACCTTCAAACGCGACTACGTGTACGTCAACGAGTTGAAGACCGCGAAGCACGTGCTGCAGCAGTTGCCTGCATGGTTTGCCGACTACAACGACGTCGCGCCGCACAAAGGCCTCAAGATGAAATCACCCCGCGAATTTCGGATTGCTAACTCCAAACCCTGAGCTGTCCGGTTTCATGGGGGCAACTGCAGCACGGCCGTGTGTATGATTGTTGTGAGGTTTCTTTTGGTTTTTGTGGCGATGTTGGTGTAGATATTCTTGTGCCGTCGATGCAGGTGATTCGCTACTATATAAGTCAATAGATTGCTTCGGTTTTGGGGCTTGGTTCGGTTGCCTGGTTTCAGTCAATGCAGCCAAGTGGAGAATTTGGCTTTCGGCGCGGCGGATTCTCTTGGCTGGGACGAGGGCGCTTCCACCGAAGCCATAGAGTTGTCGCCTCCGGTAAGTTTCTAGATGCGCTCGCAACGGTTCGCGCGACCAAATGCGGAGGTACCGTATGGGCTGCACTCGAAGGCGCGAATCTGACTTTCGCGTTTTGTGATTCACCGGGTTGTTTTGACATGGCAGACACAGGGGGTAGGGCTAGATTGTTCGTTCCGATTGGAGAGGACGTTGCTGCGCTCCAGGCATCTCTGTGCGAGATATATCGTCGGACAATAGAAAGAAAAAATTTGAGTTCAATTTGGATCCTCAAAACTGGAACCATTACAGCGCCAGGTTCGACGCCTGTGGTGTACGCTTGGTAAGATGCCCAAAGGCAAAATGGCTCTCGCTTTCAGAACATCCGCAGCTCTCTGGCTCATGTGGTCGTCGCAGGCGTGTACGACCTTGATTGTGGCTGGCAGGGAGAACGGTGATGAGAGGGCGCGGGCAGGTGCTTTCGCGCTGGAGGCCTATCGTAAGTACATGCATCAAACCGCGCTTGAGCGCCAAAAGCCTTGCTTTGATTCGTTTGATGTAAATAGTTACGTCAAGGAAGTTAATGCAAATATATACAGGGTGCATTTCGTACCTGATGAGTCCGTGTCCTCTTGCTGCGGCGCTGTGCTTGGCTTTTGCGGTGAAATGAGCGTGCTTGTTGAGACTGCGCCACTTCGTGTCGTGCAGTTTGAGATTCGAGAATAGTCAGCCGATTGTCGGCTCAGGCTTCGTGCTTGGCGAGGAAGCGCTGAATGACCGTCGGTGTTGCCGGTCCGGCGTCCTTGCGAAGGGAGCCAGGTGGTTGGGTGACGTGCCCCCCGATCCTACTTCACGTGTTGCGTGAGTCGGTGGTTGTGCGCCCGCTCGTACTCCGAAGGCGTCTGACCGCCCGCCGCCGTAGGTTACCCCTAGACGTTGTCGCGGCAGTGACTTCGCCTTACAGAACCCAGCGAGTCTGTTGAGCGCGCTCTTCGTGTGGTCGAACCAGGTTTCCGAACCGGAGTTCGCAGTTTTTGAAACCCTCAGCCAGCGTCCGCCTCGTAGTCGCCTCCTAGTCCCTTCGCTACGTGGCCGCGCCACGGGCTCGAAGGGCACCGATGTGTCGGCGTTACCCGGGCGATTCCGACACCCAAGGGCCACCACGCAAACGAGAGAAATGAACAATCCATGGCTCACGGGCATTGGGGCTGCTTCTTCCAGCGGCTGCACAGGCACCTTCCCACGAGACGCGAAATCGCGAGACTCCACCCACGACGTCATTTCTGAGTAGCGACCAGTTCGAGCAGCTCAGCCCACAACACCCGTCGGTGGTCTTGGTGCGCCTGAGGGTCACGAACCGCAGCGTCGACTTCGTGCTTCGTCTCCTTTGTCGGGTTGTCTTGCCATTCACGATTTTCAACGACCATCGCGACCGCAACTACCGCAGCGTTCCATGCATCCCCCAGGCTCTTCAACGCATTGTTGGCCAATCGCTGACTTCGGTCCAGTGATTGCAGAGCTTCTTCCAAATCTGCGCCTCCCGGAAACTCGAAATCGAGCAAAGGCAACTCATGCACGCGAATCACGCTTGGCAGCATCGATTCGACCGCGCGAAGTGTTCTGGGGGGAACACCGTGAAGACCTTCGAGGTGACGAAGCGCGAAGGTGCCAACTCTTGCGCAAAGATCTGACGCGGGCAATGCTGCGAACAAGGCGAGCACCGGCCGCTCTGGTGGCACGCCGTGACTCCATTCGTCCCGGGGTGGCAGCAAAGACAACAACTCACTCACGACTATCGGGTTGCGCATCAGAACGCCCATCCGAGGGAAGAGGAAAATGCGAGTAGGCACGCGCATAATTGTTGAATTTTGGATTCTGCTGTGTGGCTGCATCCCTGGTGCGCATGCTGCAGCCGAGGCGTTGAAGGTTCATCAACAGCCGCGAGCGAAACTCTGTGGTTACCCGGGTGCCCCAAGTAGTTTTTGCAGATGTGAGTATACGTTTAGCGAGCCTGAGCCTAACGGTTGCGTGGTGAATTACGCCACATCGTGGAGTCAGGGCGATTTCGATTTCGTCCAAAGGGTGTCTTGCGGTGAGGCGAAGGAGGTTTGCGGCGAGGTTCTTTATTGCGATTGCAACCGAGATGGTGGAGCTTCGCACAACAGCGGCACGTCGATGGTTGGTGATGGTGGATGGGTGCGAGAAGGCGATTGCGAATATCAGAGCATCGACGATCATTCTTCGCGAGTACGCGGCCTCGACGGTGGGGATTGCGCATTTGTTGCGCCGTTGTCCACGAGTCACGGCCTAGCCGAGTGACCTTGACCTGCCCTGAGCTTCGCTACTTCTTCACGAGGCGATGCATTCGTGTCAATGGCGAGGTCATTGAGTTGAGGAGGAGGCCAGTTTCAGCAGAAAGATCCCGATCCGAGTTGCGGGGGCCGTATGTATTCCAGTCGCTGATGCGTCTTGCCATGTGGGCGGGTTTTCTCGCCGGCCTATTCTTTCCAACTCGAAGTGCCATCGCGTGCTCATGTCGTGCTGACGAGCAACGCCCGACGCCTGTCGCTAGGTTTGTGGGAAGAGCGTTGTCACTTGAGGCGCACCGAGCTGATGGCGAACGCATGGGCTACTATCTCGTCTGCTTTCAGGTCGAACGGGCACTGGTTGGGGAACCGTCGACTTCCCAATGCATTAAAACTCCCTTGAGTGTCACGGAATGTGGGCTTCAGTTCGAAATCGGCGAGAGGTATTCAGTCGATGTAGTAGAGTTCTTTTCGAATGAGCCTTGGGTCGATTCATGTGGAGATACCAAGCTTGCTTCGTTTGACGAGCGATGGACTATTGCGGAAGTAGCAGCGGCGAGCATGGGACTAGCGCTCCTTTTCTTTATCTGGAAAAGATGGCGCGCTCCCTGGTCGACCGGACGTTGAAAGTGTACGTATAATCGACTTCAGCATCTCTTTTGATTTGCAGTTAGCGTTGACGTTATCTCGCCTTTGCCGCCTTAGCGGCGGAGTTGATGAGGCGTAACACGGCGCGCTGCTCACGCTATAGAAGCGCAGCGACTACGCGCTGGAATTGCGCTGCTTCGCTTCTGGAGGTGGCTCGTCCAGGTGCGGGACGACCGAAGATTCTCCACGCGTCGCGCGCCGACGATGTGTAGGCGAAAAACTCGAAACACCGCACGCTTGTGCATGCCCCCACCGGTTACGTCGAGAGGGTGGAATTGGGCCGGTGCCAGAGCCGTCGCCTCAGGGTGACACACCATCTCCTGGCGCTGGGTCCGTTTGCGGGCCTCGGACGACAGTCGAACACCTGCACCTTCAGTATTCCTCGTAGAGAGCAGGTGTGAATTTGCATGGACTCGCTGATGGAGTCAGGGAAGCATGGCAGTCGTTCAATCTGCCAAGTTCGCCTTCAGAGTCCGTTGCTGCAGTGCCTCCAAGGTCGCCTGACCTGGTTGTGGTAAAAATGTAGAGAATTGATTGGGGGTATTCCGTAATGCGAAATTGGCAGGCCTTGATTGAGGTAAGAGATATTTTGAATTGGCTGACTTCTGCTTTGGACAGGTCCGAATCGGAAGACGTCATCTTTGCTCGGCTGCGCGGAGTGGTGTTGGAGTGGGAGCTGCGCCCAGAGTTTGCGGCGATGGCTTCGATTTTGGCTAAAGCTTGGCTGGATAGCCGCCCCGAGAGTTCTCCGGCGCGCGCATTGCTGGAGGAGCATCTCGGTGGAATGGGGCTGGTGGAAGAACTCGCAGAAATTGAGAGCGGCGCGCCACCGCGGCCTCTAAGTGACATTTCTAGCAATCTCGATGAGGTTAGAGAACGTTTGTTTCGGACTGCGGATGCTACCAGCTCGCCCGGCCGCTCCGGGAGATAGTGTCAGCTTGCTGATAAGGCTTCTTGCTCTGAGAGGAATCTCTGAACGAACTTCATCTCTTCCCCGACCTGAGCAGAGCGGAGCGGTGACTGTGTGGGTGTGGTCGTGAGCGGCATGTTGATGGTGTTAACCCGTCACTACCTCGACCAGGCTCAGTGGTTTTTTTGGGGGCGTACCACAATCAGCTGGCTGAGCACTACATAGGGCGTGCTTGGGTGCAGGTGGTTGAGGGGCAGGTGCTGAATACGAAATTGGTATCATGGAAATCGATGAGTCCAAATGGTCATAATCGTTTTCGCAGTTATTTTGTCCGACGCGCGCTATTTGTGGTTCTGCGTTAATTTGGCTAGTCTCTTTGATTGGGTTCGCCGCCGTACGACGAATGTCGTTCGACAGCCTCAGCCCAGAGGAGACCCGATTTATTATCCCAGCGATGCGGCGAAAAATTTGCTCTGCCAATTTGGTTGCGAGTTGGGGCCGACGGCCTGTCTAAACAAGGCGATTTGATATGGCTCGCTCTTCAATCGAAAGCATGAAGGAACGCCTTGGTGCGGACGATGCTCGCGGCTCAGTGCGTGGTCGAATTGCGCAGGCGTACTTGGAGATAGGTGACAGAGTAGAAGCCGAGAGGTGGTTTCTCGAAGCTGCTCGTCATGCTGAATGGTCAGAAATGGCGCTAACGTCACTGACCTGGGCCAAGATGGCAGTGGGCGCAAACCTGAGTAGCGATGTCGCACTTGCCGCATATCGTCGATATTGGGGGCGTGCTGGTATGCCTGGGGAACCAGATCCTCCGGATGAATTGTAGGCATACTCATATGTCGACACGTGAATGTATATTGCGGAGAACTAGTCTCGCGGTGCCATGATAGAGTCTGGGCGACGCCCGTGGTGTATGTTTGGTGAGATATGAATATTCGTTGGCGTCTCGTGTTCCTCTTGGGTCTGGCGGCGCCCGCTTGCGCGCAGTTTCATGCGGCTAGGTGGGCTCTGATGGGGGATTCCGGTCGGAATCAGGAGCTTGAGGGTGTTGCCACTCCGAAATACCGTGAGTTTTTGGTCAGCAGATTGTCGCAAGCGCAGATTCGTTGCTTGGATGAGGGCGGTGTAAATGTTTACGTGTTTAGTCTCAATCATGAGACGTATTTTGTTGATTTTATACCTCTCGATCGAGACGAGTGTTGTGGCGCTCAGGAGTTTTGCGGACACGTTGAGGTTGAGGTTGTGACGCCGGCAATGCGGGTTGTTGCGTATCATGTTCGGTGACTCGGCTGTTGTCGTCTCGCTGGCAGGCGCAGAGGTCGTGTCGATTTGGAGCGGGTATACGGGCGGTACTGACAGCCTTGGGGTGGTAAGAGGCCCTGCGGTGAGGTGGTCGGAGATGTCCGGGGGCCGAACCGAAGCGGAGGTGCTCGCGATGGGCTCGCAGCTTGCTAGATTCGAGGAGACGAGCACCTGGGTGGACGAATTGCGTGGATATCTGAACGAGCAGAACGACAAGCACCAATGGGTTTCGGGGCTTGGTTCGACATTCGACGTGAACGACATTGACGCGAAACAGCCGAGGTGAAAAGTGCGCGCTTCCGACGGCGTGCGGCGCCTGGTGTGTGCCGACATCGCGGGTTGATTGCCTGGGGGCGTTGCCTGAATGCGACCGAAGGTATGCCCGAATGACAACCCAAAAGTTGCTCCCGTTTTTTGTCTATTTGGGCTTCGTGGTGGTCGGATTGGCTCTCCTGCTGTTGGTGTTTTTGGACCCTGTTCTTCGTTACAGGTTGTCAGAGATTGGACCAACGTCGACGCGTACCCAAGTGATCGAAATGCTGGGCCCTCCTGCGTCGGAGATCGCCAGCGACCAGATTTTTAAATGCATTAAGGGCTGGGATTGTAGTGAGTGCAAAAGGCGCGAAGGCCTGAAATACCGATGGGTGCTTGAGTATCAGGGGTGGTCGGCCTACTGGATTTTTGGCGGACCAGACGACCGCGTGCTCGCGGTCGTGCGGTGTGGCTCGTGAGTTGCCCGTCGTCGGTTCAGGCCTCGTGCTCGCCGCGGTATCGCTGTACGAACTTCAGCTTTTCCTCGACCTGAGCGGCGGTGACCTTGTCTGAAGTGTCGCGCCCACCCACTACCGGTCGCGCTCGAGAATTGCTTGAGGCCACGCCCACACCCAAACGCGGCCATCGCTGCTCGCCGCGGCGAGGTTCGCGCCATTCGGGCTGAATGCGAGCTCGGTGATTTCCGAGGTGGCACCATCGGCACGCCAGGTGGCCAACAAGCTCACCGAGGGTGCCAGCCGCCACACCTTGAGCGCTCCGGTGCCGTCGGAGGTCACCAGCATTCGCCCATTGGGGTGAAACCGGGCCAGCAACGCCCAAGGCCCCGGGGCGTCGGTCGCGCTCACGGTCGCGACGCGCGTGCCTGAGTGCGTGTCCCACAGGGCGACTTCGGGGTCGGCGTCGGTCGACGTCGCGAGCAGACGGCCGCTCGTACTCAGATCAGACCAAGTGAATTCACTGAAGTGCCGGTCGGCGAACGCTCGACGCAGCGCCCCGCCCTCGACCTGCCACGTTCGGTTGCGCCCCAGCGAGAAGCGAGCCGTCACCTCACTGCCGTCAGCCGAGAAGCGCAGCAGGTCACATTCGAACTCCTGTCGGCCGCGCATCACCGGTCGGAGCATCGGCAGTTCCCACACGATGACGTCGTCGGTGTAGTTGACGCACGCCGCCAGGTGTCGCTCGGCGGGGTCGACCGCCAGTCGCGCCAACCATGGCCCCGCCTTCGCCTTCGCCGTTTCGCTCGCGGTCAGGTTCACCTCGCGACGCTCTTTGGTCGTGAGGTCGACAATCGAGAACGTCGCTCGGTACCCACCGCCAAACGCCAGAGCATTGGGCCAGAAGGCCACGGCGTTGATGGGGTGTTCTTCGGTCACCGAATACACCTCGTCGAAGTTCGCCACGTCCCACACGATGAGGTTCGAGGGCTTCGCCGGCGCTCCGCTCGTTTTGACCCAGGTACCGGCCGCCGCCAACCGAGTGCCCTGCGCGTCGAAGGCCAGCACCACCTGACCCAGCGAATCGCCCGAGCCGACCCTCACCTGACGCACGAGTTCTGGTGATTGGTTCGGCAAATCACCGCCGGCCTGCGTCAGTTCGGGAATTGGCTCGGGCGACGAGTCGAGGCCCACTCGCTCGCTGCACCGGCCGCAACTCATGAGTGCCAGCGCCACCACCCAAGGCATCTGTCGAGCCATGCGCTCCTTTTACCCCGCGCCTGGCCAGCACGAATCGCGAACCGCCGAAGGTGACCAAAAACTGTAGTACCGTCATGGCGGTGAAGGTCTTTCTCATTCGACACGGTGAAGCCGACGGCGAGGTGCCCGACGCGCTCGACGACGACGCTCGCTCGCTCACGCCGAAGGCCCGCGCGGCGCTGCCGGGTCACTTCAAGGCGCTCGCCGGGTACTTCGGTCAGCCCGACGCCATTTTCACCAGCCCGTTGATGCGCACCGTGCAAACCGCGACGTTGTTGGCCCAGGCGCTCTCGTACGAAGGCCCGCTCCGAGCGCACCGGTGTCTGTTGCCCGACGGGCCGGTCGGCGCCATCGAAGCCATGCTCAATGAATTCAGCGGCCAGACGGTGCTCTTGGTCGGCCACCAGCCGGTCATGGGCGCCGCGGCGATGCACTTCTTGTCGAAATTCACCCGCGCGGTCTCTCCGGGCACGGTCATCGGCATCGAGCGGCCCGACGATCAGCCCACCGCCGGTCGGCTCGTCTGTTACTCCCAAGTCGGCCAAGGCGTGCTCGAAGCGCTTTGAACGCAAAGCTGTTACACCACCCGCGAATGGACGACGCCCAATTCAGCCTCTCGGTGGCGCAGGTGTTCAAGCGGCTCATCAAAGCCGTCGACGCGGCCGACCCCGACGTACTCGAAGCCGACTCCACCGGAGACATGGTCACCATCATCGCCACCAAGACCGGCGAGAAGGTCGTCGTGAATACCCAACGGGCCGTGCACCAAGTCTGGGTCGCCGGCAAAGGCGCGGGCATTCACTTCTCGTTCGACGACGCGAAGGGGCTCTGGGTCGACGACAAGGGCAAAGGGCTCGAACTGCTCTCGTGGGTCAGCGAGTGCGTCGAAGCCGCGACCGGTGAACGGCTCGTCACGTAAGCCAAGTCAATCGAGCTGCGACGGTTGCCGAGCTCGGCGCGCGTGAATACACCGCCACCGTCTGCGTTGAGAGCCCGCCATGTTTTTTTCGCTCGCGACCACCCTGTTGCCCGCCGTGCTGTTGAGCGCGGGGGCTCCCATTCGACCACTGACGCCGGCCGAGCTCGCCAAGTGCGCCCCCGAAGGCGTGGTGGCCCAAGCCGACCAGTCGTTCGCACTGCTGGGCGTCTCTGGCCTGCCCCCCAAGGCCTTCTTGGTTTCGGGGCTCTTCGAAGAGCACACCCGCGCGGTGCTGCTCGACGGCGACACCTGTCGCACGGTGTCATCGGTCGACGACCCCGAGGCCGGCCAGGTCGAGAGCGTGTCGTTGTTCGACCTCGACGACGACCACTCGCCCGAGCTCGTGTTGCTCGCCGCGGCGAAGGGCGCCGCTGACCTTCGGCGGCTGTCGATTTTCCCCATTCGGAGTGACCTCACTCACTTCGACTCGGTCATCAACGCACTGGGCGAGCGACAGCTCACCATGGCCCGAGTGAAGGTCTTGGCGAAGGCGGTTTTTCGAGACCTGCCCAAAGCCGTGACCCGAAAAAAGTGTGAATACGACGTGCCTTTGCCGTTCGCCTTCAGTGGCGACGGCGTCTGGGCGGCGTACCTCGACCCCCGTCGGCCGCTCGCGCGCTTCTCCGACGGAGCGGCGCCGCGGTTCATGAACGCGCGGCTGGGCGAGGCTCTGGCCGCGGCGACGAACCGGGGCTGTTCGATGACCCTCGACACCTCAGTGCCCCACGGGAGCGGCCTCGACTGCCTGCAACCGGTCGACGAGTTCAACAAAGTCTTGGCTGGGGTGACGCCGCCCGTCGAATTCACGGCGCTGACTCCGAGCGACGAAGGGGCGACCGTGACGGTGCTGGGGGTGGCGCTGCCGGTGACGCTCTTGTGCACCCGCGAAGACCAGACGGTGGTGCGCGTGAACCGGCAGGGCGACCAGCTCACCGTGCTCAGCGTGAACGCCGGTGCGCGCACGTCGTTGTATGCGTGCACCGAAGCCGAAGAAGCGGCCGCGCAAGAATGCTACGCGTCGGGGGGCACCTGCGTGCACGACGTGCAGTGCGTGCCGACTCCGACGACGTGGCCGACCGCGACGGTGACGCGGGTGGTACTGAAGGGCCACTGAACGCAGTCACGAGGAGGCCGCATCGAGACGAGCAGCGCTTGGCGCATCAAATTGGTGAAGCAGCGAGCCGCGTCGGGTCAACGCTCGGCGCTGTTGCTCGCGCGTGCCTGCCAGCTCGACCGCGCCGCGGCCGTGGTGCTCGTCACTCGGCTGGGCCCGGTGCCTCGAGCTTTCTCCCAAAGCGAGGCGCAGGCCCTGGTCGCCGCGCTCCGCGACGCACAGCTCGACGCCGAGCTGACCGAGGGGCCCCCGACCGCGGCGCAACGGTGCGTCGCCCACCCGTCGCTCGAGTCGAGTCGCTACTGCGAGCGCTGCCGAGAGCCGACCTGCGTGGTGTGCGTCGAGGTCGCCGGGCGCCCTTGGTGTGCCCAGTGTCTCGCGCGTGAGCGTCGTCGCTTGTTCTTTCGCAATGTTCGCGTGGCGGCGCTGTTGGTCGTCATGGCCGGCGTGGCGCTGTGGGGGTTCGCTCGGCAGCGTCGCCTCGACCGACGCCTCAAGTGGAACCGGCCGCTCGCCGTCTCGGTCGTGCTCGTGTCGCAAACGCCCGTCGCACCAGCCGATGTGGCCAAGTGGCGCGCGGCGACAGGGGCGCTGACCGCCTGGTTCACTCGAGAATGGCACCGGCACCACCCCGAGAGCGAGGTGGCCATGGTGAATTGGTCGTTGGCTCCGGTGGCGACGGTCGAGGCGTTGCCCCCGGCGCCGCAATCGCTCGAAGAAACCGTCGCCTTCGGCCGAGCGCTCGACGGCGTTGACGAACAGGTCGGCCCACTGGCCGCCGACGGCACGGTGTACGTCGTGCTCTCGGGCGAAGGCGCGGCGGCGCGTCGGGTCGAAGGCATCGGCGAAGCGGGTGGGCGTCGCGGGTTGGTCTACGCCGGTCTCGGCGCCGACGACCTCACGCTCGAAACCGTCGCCGTGGCGCATGAATTTCTTCACTGTTTGGGAGCGACCGACAAATACGACGAGGCCGGTCACGCCCGGCGCAACGGCCTGGTCGAACCCGACCGGCAGCCCCGTTACCCTCAGCCCGCGGGTGACGTGATGGTCGGCGAACGGCCCCTGGGCCCGAACGCAGGGGCACCGCTCACCTCACTCGACGAAGCGCGGGTCGGCCCGGTGACGGCGCAAGAAATTCGGTGGCTACCGGCAGGCTCCGACACGCGCTGAAAGGCGACCGAGAATCGGGCGGTTGGCGGTGCGCTCCCGAGACGCGTTGGGTGTCGTTTGGCAGTCTGCACTCTGGGGGTGCCCGCGTTCGGCACTTCGAGCGTTCATGAGCGGCTCGCTCGCCAGCCGCTGACCAAGTCGCGCTCAGCGTCAAGCCACGTGGTTTTGGTGCCCACCGGCACGCCGTTGAAGGCTCCCATCACGATGTCGGCTCGTCGATCACTCGTGGTTGCGAAGTGGCGAGTGAACGCATTGATTTCTTCGGTGTGACGCAGCGTCGACTGAACTTGGGCGAGAATCGACGAGTCAGTGACCTCGACCCCCGCCGTCTTCAATTCTTGCCGAATTGCTTGCTCAATCGCTGGGCCCGAGCGCGCGGGCCGGGCGCTTTCTGCTGCAACCCGTGCCGCCTCAATGTCGGTGGCCCGCGAGAGCGCTCCCAACCAGTGTTTCTGGGTGCCGGGTTGCACCGGGGTAATGCCCTCGCAGAGATCATCGCAGCTCAACCGAGCCTTGGGGTTGCGCGACACCGAACTTTGTATTTGCTCGACCAGCCGAGAATCACCAACCGGAACGACCGCGGCGACGAATTGAGCGATGGCTGACGGCTCAATCAGCGACTTCAGTGCCAAAGCGGTCGACTGAGTCAGGGCTTGGCGCCCCGCCGGTGACGAAAGGCCGCCCCGCTCACCGAGACCGAGCTTGAGGTGGAACCCTGGAGCCACGCGTGGGAAGAACATGCAAAGTTCTCGGTCGGGCAGCTGCAAATGTTTCGGCCAACGAGTCTTTGGGTCGAAAAACCCAATAAAACAGGGCCCTTGTCATGGCTTTAGCCGAGGCCGTCGTCGAACTGCCCCCAGGCCGGTACCCCGCACTCGGGTCTTGGGGCTCAGAGCTCAAGGTGAAGCGCGAGCTTACCGTCGCTCAGGGCGAACCCACCCAAGTCACCATGGTGCTGACCAAGTAGGTTGCAGGTCGTGCCGCGAGCTGGCCGGCTGGTGTCAGGTCGCCCTGACGGTTGGGGGTCGCCACGCCTGGTACAGCAGGCAGCGGTTGTCACTCTCATGAATCATTTCGGTCGGTTGCGCCTCGCGCGCCAACGGCACGTCGGTTGCGAGGCGCGCCTCCATGCGTTCAGTGTTTCGCGTCGGTGGCCTCGTCGTTCTGATCTGCATGATGGCGTGTTTGGGTGACGCTGCTCCCGAAGACTTCGACGCCGGCCGCGCGGGTGATGCCGGTCAGGTGCCGCCGGCCGACTCGGGTCGCGTCGTGGTCGACGCCGGTCAACCCCAGGTGACCGACGCAGGCTCGGTTGACGCCGGTTCATTCGACGCCGGTCATGCCGACGCCGGCCCGCGCCCCGACGCGGGTGGCGCGACCGACGCAGGGCGATTAGACGCAGGCCTCTTTGATGCCGGCCCAGGCCACGTCGACACCGGCATGCCGCGGGTGACCTTGGCCGTCGCCGGGGCTCCGAATTTGCCGCTGAACGGCACGACCACCCAAGTGACGGTGGGGTTCGCCAACGGCACGCCGACGCAAGTCGAGCTGTCTCGCGACGGTTTCGCTCCGTTCGCGACCTGGCCCACCGACGCTTTCTTCACGCTCGCCGGCGACCAGCGGTCGCTCACCGGCAACTGGTGCATTTCGTCGGGCTGCTGGGGCGACCAGCCGGGCGCTCACACCTTGACGGTGCTCGCGACCTACGCCGGAGGCGCCACGGCCACCGCGTCGGTTCACCTCACTGTGCAAGACGCCGTCGTCGACGGTGGCCCGCCGAGCGACCTCGAATACACCGGCGTCACCGCCGACATGTGGTCGCAAATCAACACCCAGCGCGCGAGCTTCGGCGACCCGAATGACTGTCAGGCCCGCGTCGAGGCGATTCCGTCGACGGGTGGGGTGACGCTGAGCACGGGCGACGACATCAACGCCGCGCTCGCCAGCCACGACGTCGTGTTCTTGTCGAACGGCACCTACCACCCGTCGAAGCGGGTCACGGTGCTGCGCGGCACGAAGCTCGTCGGCGTGGCCGGCCACACGGTGACACTCGACATGTCGAGCGACGACTATGGCGTCATCGTTCAAAACGACGCGGTGCTCGCGAACGTCATTGTCGACGGGTCGCTGGGCGACGGGGTGACCTTCTTCGACAGCGCGAGCAATTCTGGGTCGACCGGAGCCTTGGTGTACCAAGTCTCGTCGCGCCGCTCGGGCTACTTCAACGCGACCGGCGACGGCTCGGCGGGCATCAGGGTCACCCAGAACGCGGCCAACGACTGCATCGTCTCGAGCGAAGCCTTCGACACGTGGAACGTGCTGGGCGCGCCGAATGACCACGGCGGCAACTCCGACGGCGTCAACAATTCATTCGGCGCGCACCACAACACGTTCATCGACGTGCACTCGTACCGCAACGGCGATGACGGCTTCGACCTGTGGAAGGGCGGGGCGAGCTATTGGTACTTCAGCGCCGCCCACGACAACGGCAAGACGACCGGCCAGTCGGTGACCGGAGACGGCAACGGCATCAAGCTGGGCGTGGGTGACGTGGTTCACAAGTTCTACAAGACCACCGCCACCAACAACAAAGCCTGCGGCTACGACTTGAATGGCAACCTGCAAGACCCGTTGTTGGTTCAATGCCCCGCGAGCGGCAACCCCACCGGCGACTACTGCTACTTCACGCCGTGACCATGGTTACGGGCCGCGCTGGCGTTCGCGGCTTCGACTTTCCAGTTTTTCAGCCGAACAGGCCCAGCCCCTTCGGCCGCGGGGCAAACCCGGGAAACGCGGTCTTCGCGCGCGCAACCCAAAGCGTTCGACGACCTCGCTCAACACCTGCCGAATGTCGCAGGTGACGGCGAGGTCGCGGCCTTCGTAGAGCGCGTTCGGCGCCAGCGACGGCCAGTCGGCGTACACCCGGCCTCCGCGAACGCCGCCGCCCATGACGAAGAGCGCCGACGCGGTGCCGTGGTCGGTGCCCCGCGAGCCATTTTCTTGGGCCGTTCGGCCGAACTCCGTCATCGTCACGAGGCACACGTCGTCGAGTCGCTCGCCCAGGTCGGTGGCGAACGCCGCGAGGCTGTTGCCCACATCGCTAAGCTTGTTGGCGAGCTGGCCGGTGCCCGCGCCTTGCGCCAAGTGCGTGTCGAAGCCGGTCGCTTCGGTCACGGCCACCGACAACCCGACGTCGCCGTGAATGAGCCGGGCGATGTCTTGCAAGCGGCCGGCGAGCGCCGACTTGGGGTACTTCGCGTTGTTGCGAGGGGCAAGCTCGGCCAGTCGTTCGTGCTTCACCCGCGAGAGGCTGTCGAACGCTTCGTGGGCCGACGTTCGCAACGCGTCGTCGACCGCTTGCTCGTAGAGCGACTCGAAGCTCGCGCTCGTCAGCTCGCCGCCGCCGACCTTGAATTCGCGCAGTGACGGCAGGGCCAGCGCGGGGTTGTCGCCCATGAGCGCGTACGGCAGGGCGTTCTGCAGCGCGACCACCCGAAAGGCATTGCCCTTGGTGTCTTCGGGCAACTGCGCGGCCGCGCGGTTCAACCAGCCGTCGGGGCCCTTGCGCCCCGGCGTGCCCGACTCGAGAAAGTCTTGGGCGTCGAAGTGGCTGCGCGAAGGGTTCGCCTGCCCCACCGCGTGCACCGCCGCCAACTGTTTTGAGTCGTAGAACGGTTTGAGCGCGCTCAACGCCGGGTGCAGCCCAAACGTCGCGTCGAGCCTCAGCGCGGCGTCGGGGCCTCCGTGCTCGGGGGCGTACAGCCGCAGGGTCGGCCGCAACTTCGCGTACGCGGGGTCGCCCAACGGGGGCAGCATCGACACCCCGTCGACGCCACCGCGCATGAAGACGACCACCAAGGTCTTGCCGGCGGTGGCCTGCGCCCACGTCTTGTTCGAGAACAGGGCCGCCGCGCCCAACGTCGAAAATGCCGCGAGCAGTTCTCGTCGGTTCATGGCGCGAATTCCTTTTTCAAATCATCACGTTGCCGCGCGGTTCGCTGGCGCGGGTGCTCCGGGCGATATGTGTTGAAGCGGCTGCTCGTTCTCGAAACAGACTGACTCGTCGCCCCGCAGCACGCGCACATCGTCACACCCAGACATTTGAGTTGAACGGTCATCAGGCTCGGCGCCCGCCGAGGCGAAGGCGTTCGACTGCCCACCGCAGCCGAGCGCTGATCAGCCCGACGGGCGCCCACGCAATCGAACAGTCGTTGAGTCGTTTCACGCGAAGGAGGCATCACATGCGAAACATCGTCACGTGGTTGGTTGCAGTCAGTGCGAGTGTGGCCGTGGGTGCGGAGCCGACGGCCAGCGAGGCCACCGTGCCTCTGCCTCGGCAGAGCGTGGTGCCGCTCGCCAACAACGGCGGCCCCTTGGCCCGGCAAGCCAAGTTCAACAGCAACATCGAAGGGTGGGCGCTCACCGGCGCGCAACCCGAACGTTACGAAGTGAAGTGCGATGCCATTTTTTCGAACTGCGCCATACCGATTTTGCGCAGCCGCGGCGGGGCCGACGGCGCCATGGGCAGCGTCACGCACTCCGAACCCGCCGACACCTGGCGTGGTCGCCGCGTCGAGCTGCGCGTCAACTTGAAAGCCGGCAACGTGGCCGGGTGGGCCGGAGCGTGGATGCGCGTCGACGACGCCGACGGCAACCCACTCACCTTCGACAACATGTCGAACCGGCCGCTCAAGGGCACGAGCGCGTTCGACTGGTACTCGGTCGTGCTCGACGTGCCGGCCGACGCCGACCGAATTACCTTCGGAGTCATGCTCAATGGGCAAGGCGCGGTGTTCATTCGCGAGCTCGACGTCTCGGCGGTCGACAAAGCGAAGGTCGCGTCGACCAACTTGCTGCCCGACCGCCCGCTGCACGCCGCGGTCACCGTGCCCCAAGTCGGCCAGTGACGTGCTCATTGTTTCTGAAACTCCGGGGCCCCCAACAACAGCCCCGCAACGAGTGAGACATCGATGCGCCGCTCGTGGTCGGCCAAGCTTGGGTCTTCGCTCAGCCCCAGCGCTCGCTTCACGGTTGCCCGGGTGCGCTCGGTCGGCGCTTGGCCCAGAATCGCCTCGCCCACCGAGTCGATGGTCGCGTCGACCGACGCGGCTGGGGTGGGCCAGTGCACCAGCACGCCGGTGAACTGGCCCTTCGCGAGCTTGAGCCCGAAGTTGATGCGGGTGACCAACGCCCCGGCCGACACCCACGGCCCCGAGACTTCGGCGTAGCCCGTGGGCGGCTGGCACCGGTAGAGCGGCTGCCCCAGTTGCTCGAGCGCGCGCGCCAACGGCAAGGGCACTTCGTCGAGCGTGCCGGCCACTCGAACCGACGAGGCGATGAATTCGAGCGGCGTCTTGGTCTTGGCCGCGTACGCCGCGTCGGCCCAAAATTCGGGCGACGTGAAGATCAGTCGGTACAGCGCGCTCAAGTCGCCGTCGGTGCGCAGGTATTCGGCGGCGACCCGTTCGACGAGCGCGTCGGGAGGCGCGTCGGCCACGAAGCGTTGGCACAGCTTGCGGGCCACGTGCTTCGCGGTGGCGGGGTGCCGGGCCAGAAAATCGAGCAGGCGTTCGCCGTCGGCCTGGCCGCCATTCGCGGGCAACGAGAGCCCGAAGACTTCTTTCGGGTCGTCGTCGTGGGCGCGGGGCCGAAAGACGAACGTGCCGAAGCCGGTTTGGTTGGGCTTGACGTCGAGCGACCAGCCCGTCAGCGCGCGCGCCGCTTCGCGCACGTCGTGTTGGGTGTACCCGGCGTCGACGCCCAAGGTGTGCAACTCGAGCAGCTCGCGGGCGTAGTTCTCGTTGAGCCCCATGGGCTGCTTGCCGCCGAGGCGCTTGGGCACGGTGCCGTCGCGCACCGACAGCCAATTGTCGAGGTACCACAGCATCGCCGGGTGTTTGGCGGTCGCGCCGAGCAAGTCGCGAAAGCGGCCGAACACGCGCGGCCGAATCGCGTCGCGCTCGTAGGGCGTCACCATCCACTCCGTTTTGCCTTTTTCGGCCGACACGTTGAAGTGGTTGAACCAGAAGTCGACCAGCACTTCTTCGAGCTGCCGCTTCGAGTTGATCGCGCGAATCAACTTCGCCTGCGTCGCTTCGATGAGCAGCTGCCGCGGCAATTGCTCGGGGTCTTCGCGCCGCAGCTCTTTGATGCGCTCTTTGGCCTCGGGAGTCTTCGGGTCGACGCCCATCGCCTTGAGCCGCTCTTGCGGCCGCGGGTACTTCGTCATCGCCTCGGCCACCGACAAGGGCAGGGTGTCGAACCCCGACAACCGGTGCTCTACCTGCGGGTCGACGCCCGGTGTCAGCTGCTCGGTGAGCCACCCTTCGAGGCCCTTCTCGGCCACGGCGGCCCGGTCACTCGCCGACGGGCCGAACGCCGCGCGGTTGAGCAGGTGGGTGACTTGTTGGCGCTCGGGCCAGGTGCGAGGGGGTAAGACCACCGGAGTCACCGGCCTCGCGGTACTGAGCGCCGGCTCGGCCGGCCTCGCCGCACTCGAGGCGCAACTCGTCGAAACCAGCAGTGCCACGGCAAGCCAGGGTCTCACGCCTTTCGAGACACCCGAGTCGGCTGAAGGTTGTCTTGGCGCAAACGCTTCGTTTCACTGCCCTTTTGCCAAGTGCGCGACGATGGGCGCGTCGGTACGTCACCGTCAACGGAGGTCTCGTTTGCTCCCGCTCACCCTCGCGCTGTGTACCTTCGCCGCCGCTCCGACCCGAGCTGCCGAAATGCACTCAGAGGCATTCTTGTCGCTCATGCCCGGCGACGAATTGCGGCGTCACCTGGCCGAGCTTGACGACGAAATTCGCTCCCTGCGGGTGGTGCTGCCGGTGGGCGATGTGGCCCAGCGCTCGCTCGACGACATGCTGCCATTCGTCGGCCTCGTGGGCTTGCCGCTGCTCGGAGCCGGCATTCTCTTCAGCTCGGGCCTCCGTTCGACCGGCGGCCAGCAGAACGCAACCGTCTGGGTCGGGCTCGCGGTGCCGTTGGCGATTGGGCTGTTCGCTGCGCTCGTCTACTTGGTGGGCAGCGTCGTCGACTACTTCGCGTTTCGCGTGCCCGAACACCGCGCCCGCGCCGCCGAGTTGACGGCGTATCGCGCTCGTGTCGTCGGCCGGTTCGAGGTGGGTGTGCCGTAACCTCCTTGGTCGAAAAACGGGTCAACCGGTTGAAACGATTCACGAAATCAGCCTTGGCCCCACATCAGCAACGCTTGCGCTACAAGCCCCGGCACCATGAGTACCACCCAGGTCGACCCGGCTGCTCCGCGCGCCGCGACGACCGAACAGACGCCCTCAGGCCATGCGCACGGCAAAGTGCTGCCGCTCGCCCTGGGAGCCCTCGGCATCGTCTTCGGCGACATCGGCACGAGCCCTTTGTACGCCATGCAAGAGTGTTTCGTGATGCAGCACGGCGTCACCGCCGAGCACGCCTTGGCCGTCAACCACGACAGCGTGCTCGGGCTGCTGTCGTTGTTTTTCTGGTCGCTCACCATGGTGGTTGCCGTGAAGTACCTCGGCTTCATCATGAGGGCCGACAACCGTGGCGAAGGCGGCATCTTCGCGTTGCTGGCGCTGCTGCCAGGCAAAGAGAAACCGTCGCGCGGCCGGGCCTTCGTGGTGCTCGCGGCGCTGTTCGGCGCGGCGCTGTTGTACGGCGACGGCGTCATCACTCCCGCGATTTCGGTGCTCAGCGCCGTCGAGGGGTTGGGCGTGGCCACCCAGGCCGCCGAGCACTACGTCGTGCCCATCACCTTGGGCATCTTGTTCGGGTTGTTCATGGTGCAGAAGCGCGGCACCGACCGCATCGGCAAGGCCTTCGGCCCGGTCATGCTGGTGTGGTTCGCGACCATTTCGATTCTCGGCGTCGTGGCGCTCGTGAAGGCGCCCGAGGTGCTGCAAGCCGTCAACCCGCTGTGGGCGGTGAAGCTGTTTCAGCTCGACCCGGTTCGCGCCTTCAAGGTTTTGGGCTCGGTCGTGCTGTGCATCACCGGTGGAGAAGCGCTCTACGCCGACATGGGCCACTTCGGCGCCCGCCCCATTCGCCTGTCGTGGTTCGTGCTCGTCTTTCCCTCGCTGTTGCTCAACTACTTTGGGCAAGGCGCGTATTTGCTCGAGCACGGTTGGGTCGAAAAACCGTTTTGGGCGCTCGTGCCCACGCAGTTGATTTACCCGATGGTCGCGCTCGCCACCGCCGCCACGGTCATTGCGTCGCAGGCGTTGATTTCAGGCGCGTTTTCGCTGACCCGCCAAGCGGTGCAGCTGGGCTACATGCCGCGCGTCACCATCATTCACACGTCGGCGACCAACGAAGGCCAAATTTTCGTGCCCGAGGTGAACCAGGCGCTCAT
>JBGAIY010000684.1:0-2634 GCA_044225205.1 Myxococcaceae bacterium
GCTTTGATTTCAGGCAGCGCCTTGAAGAGGTCGGCGACGAGCCCGTAGTCGGCCACCTGAAAAATGGGGGCTTCGGGGTCTTTGTTCACCGCGACGATGGTCTTCGAGCCCTTCATGCCGGCGATGTGCTGAATGGCGCCCGAGATGCCCGCGGCGATGTAGAGCGCCGGCGCGACGACTTTGCCGGTTTGCCCAACTTGCAAGTCGTTCGGCTGCCAACCGGCGTCGCACACCGCTCGCGAAGCACCAACGGCAGCGCCCAATTCGTCGGCCAGGGCTTCGACGTCTTTGAAGTCACCCTTCGTGCCGCGGCCACCGGAGACGATGATTTTGGCTTCGGTCAACGCCGGGCGAGCCGACTTCACTTCTTTGAAGCCGACGAACTTGGTCAGCGCCTTGGCCGGTGCCGCCGGGGCGAACGCCTTCACTTCGCCCGCGCCTGCCTTTTCGGCGAGCGCGAACTCGGTGGTGCGCACCGAGAAGACCTTGATGGGCGAGCTCAACTTCACCGTGGCAATGACGGCACCGGCCCACATGGGGCGAGCGAACGCCAGGTCGGCTCCGGTGCCTTCGATCTTCATGACTTCTGAAGCCATGGCGGCTCTGAGCTTCGCGGCGATGCGGGGCAGCACGTCGCGGCCGGCCGCGGTCGCCGCGCCGCACACGAATTCGGCGTTGATGCTCTTGGCCAGGTCGGCCACCGCAGGCGCCACGTTCTCGGCCACGAAGTGTTCGAGGTGCGCCGCGCTGCCGGCGTGCACCACCTTCACGCCATATTCTTTGACTTGGTTCGCCAGCGCGGTCGCGTCTTTCGCGACGACGACGGCGTGCACTTCGCCACCGGTGGCCTTCGCCACCTGTTGACCCGCGGTGATGGCGTTCAACGTCGCTTTTCGGAGCGTGCCGTCAGCCTGGGCCTCAACCACAATCAGTACGTTTCCCATGACAGTCGTCTCCTTCAGATGACCTTTGCTTCGTTTTTGAGCTTCTCGACCAACGCCGCCACGTCTGGCACCTTGATGCCGGCCTTGCGCGCGGGCGGGTGCGCCATTTTCGTCACCGTCAACTTCGGAGCCATGTCGACGCCGAGCGCCGCGGGCGTGTGCTCTTCAATGGGCTTCGACTTCGCCTTCATGATGCCCGGCAGCGACGCGTAGCGCGGCTGGTTGAGGCGCAGCTCGGTCGTCACCACGCACGGCATCGACGCTTCGACCGTCTCGAGACCGCCGTCGACTTCACGAATGACGGTGAGCGTTTTGCCGTCGGCCGACAACTTGAGCGCCGAGGTCTTGCTCTTTTCGGCTTCAGACTCGAGCGACTCTTCTTTCGAGGCGAAGGTGGCCTGCGACCAACCGAGCCATTCGGCCATGTATTGGCCCACTTGGTTCTGGTCGTCGTCGATGGCCTGCTTGCCCAAGATGCACAGGTCAGGCTTCTCTTTCTCGACGATTTTCTGCAAGCACGCGGCAATGCCGAGCTGATCAGCCGGGCCGGCGTGGTTCACCCAAATGGCCTTGTTCGCCCCCATGGCCAACGCGTGGCGCAGCTGCTCGTGCACTTCTTTCGCACCGACCGAGACGACGACGACTTCGCCGCCGTTCTTCGCGACCAAGCGCAGCGCCTCTTCGACACCAATTTCGTCGAACGGGTTGATTTTGTACTTGAGGCCCTCGGGCGCGATGCCGGTGCCCGCGGGGTTGACTTTGATTTTTGACTCGGGGTCTTCGACCCGTTTCGCCGTGACGAGAATCTTCAGAGGCATGAGGGCTCCGGTTGATGCGAATTCGCAGCGCGTGACGCACTGCGTGTGCGAAAGTTGATTTACGCATCAATGTTTGCGCGAGCAACGCTTTTCACTGATGGCAGCCATTCTGTGCCGATTTGACGAGAGGCCTCTCCATGCCCTTAGACGAAGTCGCGTTCACCGAAGCGCTGACGACGAGCGACGTGAACGCTGTGAAATCGCATTTTGCCAAGGGGGGCACGGTCACCGGGTGGACCTTGACTGGCCCCGACGGGTACGCCTGGGAGCCGCTCGAGCTGGCGGCGATGACCCAGGCGGCGGCGGCCTCGCCCCAGGTGGCCATGCGGGCGCTCTTTGTCACCCGAGCGGTAGCCCTCGCGGCGGGCGCGAAGGCGCACGACTCGGCGTTGACGCGCTTTGCGTCTGAGAATCACGACGTCGCGAAGCTGAAGGCGCTGTTGGCGGCCGGCGTCGCGCCGACCGAAGGCGCGCTGAGGCGGGCCATTGGGAATGGGGCGGTGAAGAATGTGTACTGGTTGATCAAAGCCGGAGCCCCGAAAGTCGACTCCACCGAAGACAGCATCGCCGGGAGGCTGGCGCGGGCCGCGAACGGAGGCCAGCTTCGCCCGCCGTTCGACTTCATCGACCTCGAGAAACTCCGTCAGCGGGTGCGGGTGTGGGTGAGCTGGCTGGCGACACTGCCAACCATTGCCGCGGGCCAGACCTTCTACGCCGTGGGCCTCGATGGCGGTCAGTTGGTCGCGAACACCGAAGAGGCGCTGGCCAAGTCGAGCGGGGGCGTACCCGAGCGCGTGACGCGCCTGCGTTTCAGCTTTGGCGACTACCGGTTTCGCACCGGGTATTCGCTGGCGTTGCCTCCGTCGACGATG
>JBGAIY010000101.1:0-20454 GCA_044225205.1 Myxococcaceae bacterium
GAAAAAATGAGTAACGGGTTATGGGGTACGCCGTAAGCAGACTGCTGATGTCCAACGACGACTCCTACAAACCCTCGACCGGCCGCTTGGCTCGCCTGGCCAAGCTCGCTTCGCTTTCAGCGAAGTTGTCGACCGACGTCGTCAGCCGAGGCGTCAAGCGGCTCACGAACAGCGAAGAGCCGGTGTCGTTGCTCGGCAGCGGGGCGGCCGAGAAGCTGGTCGCCACGTTGGGTGACTTGAAGGGGCTGGCCATGAAAATCGGCCAGTCCATGGCGATGGACCCCGACTTGCTCACGCCCGAAATTCGGGCGGTGGTGGCGCGGCTGCAGAACCAAGCGCCGCCCATGCCGTGGGCCACCGTGCGTGAAGTCGTGTCGACCGAATTGGGCCGGCCGCTCGAAGAAGCGTTTGCGAGCTTCGAACAGACCGCGGTGGCGTCGGCGAGCTTGGGCCAAGTGCACCGTGCGGTGCTGCCCGACGGCACGACCGTGGCGGTGAAGGTGCAGTACCCCGACATCGCCAAAGCGCTGCACGCCGACCTCGACAACATCGGCGCCATGGTGAGCGTCGTGTCGGCGTCGACGCGGCTGCCGCAAGGCAAGCAGTACTACGCCGAAATGCGCGAAGCGCTGCTCGACGAACTCGACTACCGCACCGAAGCGAAACGGCTCAAGATTTTCGCCCACGCCGCCCGGGGCGTCGACGCGCTCGTCGTGCCCCAAGTCTACGATTCGCACACCGCCGAGCGCGTGTTGACGCTCGAATACCTCGAGGGCACGACGCTCAAAGAGTTTCTGCACACGCTCGAGCGCCGGTCGAACGACGAACGCCTCGCCGCGTCGCGCCTGTTGATTCTGGCGATTTGGGTGCCGTTCTTGACCGAGGGCGTGGTGCACGCCGACCCGCACCCGGGCAATTTTTGCCTGTTGCCCGACGGGCGCATGGGCGTGTTCGACTTCGGCGCGGTGAAGCAGCTGTCGCAACCGTGGGTGCTCGCCAACCGAAAGCTGTTCGCCTCGTTTTACGGGGGCCCCCCATACGACTGCATTGCCGAGAGCATCGCCTCGGGCATGGTGTTCGACTCGCCCGAAGAAGCCCGGCCCTTCGTGCAGACCGTGCTCGACATTGCGTGCCAAGCGGCGAAGAGCAGCGACTACGACTACGGGGCCTCGGGCATCAACCGCGACATGCGGGCGCACTTCTTGAAGAACGCATTCATGGTGCGCAAGGTGAAGCCGCCCAAAGAGGCGCTCCAGTTCTTTCGCGGTGTCGCCGGAGCCAGCCAGAACCTCGAAAACATTGGGGCGCGGGGCGACTTTCGAAAGCTGTACCGCGAAGCCTACGAGACGTCGATGCGGCTTTCCGGTGGCGGGTCGGGCCACGGCACGCCGTGATATGAAGTGGGGTCATGGTTCGACCTCGCGTCGTCGCGATTTCGAAGGTTCACGCTGACCTGCCGCCGCTGTTGCACCTCGACCCCGCCAACCGGGTCGCGTTCATCGACGGCGACTACCGGTGTGCGCGCCTCGAACTCGACTACGCCTCGCTCCAGCGCGACTTCGGGCCCGGCGTGGCGGGCGTCGTCGTCAGCGGCGCGCTCGAGGTCGAGGGCGCCATTGTCAACCGGTCGGTCGACGACGGCCCTCGGTTGATGGTGGGAGGCGCGCTGTCGGCCGAGCACCTGGTGGTCGGCGGCTCGGTCGTCGTCGCCCAAGGAGACGCCCGGCTCACCCAGTCGGTCGTCGGGCGGTACAACCACGGGCTCATCACCTTCGGCGGGGCGCTCGTCGCGCCGCTGGTGTGCACGGTCGAAATCACGACCAAGTTTCTCGAGCCGGTCGACGTGAAATTGCTGGTGGCGAAAGAGGCGTTCGCCCGGTTCGAACCGGGGGTGTTCGAGCGCTCCAAGGTCGGCCAATGGTTCAAGGTGGGCGCCGGCGCCAAGAACACCGACGCCGCGTGGCGAGCCCTCGTCGAACTCGACTCAGAACTGTTCAGTGCCGACATGCGGGCGTCGATGGCGCGCGGCGACATTGGGGCCTTCGCCTGCCCCGACGTCGAGCTGTTGGCGCAGTGGGCGCTCGCGGGCCGCTCGGCGTGGAAAGCGGTGTCGACCCCCAAGCGCTGAACCGAGTCGCGGCGCAGCGCCAGCCGCCCGCGCGCGCTCGCGGCCCCGAAGCGTTCACCGACCGACGTGGCCCCGTTGCCGACAGCCCCTGTCGACGCCACCGCGTGTTTGGTGGCTTCAGCGTCGCTGTTTCCCCGACCCGGGCAAAGGCGAGAGCGGGCTGTGGGGTTGTCGGCCGCCCGAAAAGTCGCCAAGGTTGACGGGTGCCAACCACTGCGTTCGTGCTCGGTCGAGGGGGGTTTTGCGGTTTGGGTGTCGCCGCGGTCGGCGTGTTGCTCTTGGCGTGTGGGCGCTCGGCGCTCGACGCGTTGCCGACCGACCCAACGACGAATGGTACGAGCGCCGGCCCCAAGCCCGTCTCGGGAGTCGTCGACGCCGGGCCCGCCATGCCCGCGCCGAGTTGCCCGGAGACGAATGACCCGGTCGAACGCGTGACACTCGGCGGAGACGCCACCTCGTGGGTCGACAATGTGGCCATGGTCGAAGACCGCGACGGCACCGTGTGGGTCGCCCAGAGTCGCGTGTCATGGGTGGTTGCGCCTCGTACTTCGCACGTCGAATTGTTGAGGGTGCGCGGCAACTGCGTCGACGTCGTGGCCGAGCTCAACGGCCGCAAGAACCAAGGCACGCCCCCCAGCGTTGACATCGCCCTGGGGCCCGACCGCTCGGTGCTCGTGGCCTGGAGAGACCAGGTGTTCGGCGACAACGAACCCCCGATGCGGGTGGCACGGTACGACGTGGCATCGGGCCAGTGGGCCATGCTGGGTGCGCCGTTCGGTCTCCCAGGCGACACCCAGGGCGCCAGGTGGGCGCCTCCCCGGCTCATCGTGAGCGATGGCACCATTTGGGCGCTGGTGGTGACGCTCGACAAGGGCGTGTTGGTCTTCGAATGGCTCGGGGGCAAATGGGTTCGCCGCGACCAGGTCGACGGGTTTGGCTGCGACGTGCACGGTGAGCAGTTCACCACGCTGACCGGGGGGCGACTCACCCGCTACCAAGTGAACGCCGTCGACGGGCTCGCCCGAATTCGCGCGCGCGGCCCCGACTGCCCTTCGTGCAGCGACGTTCGGTTGTTCGGTGAAGACGACGCCCTCGATGTGGTCACGACCCAGTACGACGTCAAAGCCGGGGCGACCTCACTGGTGCCGTTGAAATTCTCCGACCCGCGGTCGTGGTCACCCACCCAGGCGCTCAGCACCATTGGCCAGGTGTTGGCCGGCGCGGTGTTGTTGCCAACGGGGCAGGTGGTGGTCGGCACGGCCTACTGCACTGCGTCTTTGACCGGTCGCTGCGTCCGCGACTCGACGGCCCCCCACCTCTGGGTGGCTCGGCCGCACGACCCATGGTCTGCGCTGCCGGCGACCCCGAACCAGGTGACCTTCGCGTTGCTCGCCGACCACCTCGGCCGTTTGCTCGTCGCCGAAGCCGACGTACGGCTCGTCACCCGCGACGGCAAGACCGACTCGGCCTGGCCCGGAGCCCCCGCCTACGGCCCCTTGACCTTGACCCACCGTCAGGTGCCGCCGTGAGTCGCTCGAAAGTGCCGCAAACGCTTTGAAATTCGCGCGGCTGGAGTAAGTCGTAAAGCCCCATGGCAGACGACGTGAGTGCAGTGGTTGACGAAATTGCCGAGCGCGTGCGCCGGCGCTTGCAAGCGTTTCAAGTCGGCACCGAGCAGCCGTGTACGGCCTCGGGCCCCGCGGCGACCGAGAAGGCGGGAGCCGAGTGCTCGACCTCGTGCTTCAGCTGCGCCAACCACGATTCGTGCGGCACGGTGAGCTCGGTGAAGTCGGGAGCGGCGCGCATCGCTCCTGACCGGCTGCGCACGAGCCAAGACATCGCCCCCTTCATCGACCACACGCTGCTCAAGGCCGAGGCCACGCGCGACGAGGTGCTCAAGCTGTGCGACGAAGCGAAGAAGTACGGCTTCGCCACCGTTTGCGTGAATTCAATCAACGTGGGCACGGCGGCGCGGGCGCTGGCGGGTACGAGCGTGTTGCCCATCGCGGTCGTCGGCTTTCCGCTGGGGGCCATGTTGCCCACGGCGAAGGCGTTCGAGACGCGCGAGGCGGTGCGCTGCGGCGCCAAAGAAATCGACATGGTGCTCAACATTGGGGCGCTCAAGTCACGCGACTACGCGTTGGTGCTCAGTGACATTCAGGCCGTGGTCAACGCCGCGAAGCCGGTGCCGGTGAAGGTCATTCTCGAGACTTCGCAGCTGACGAACGAAGAGAAAATCATTGGTTGCGCACTGTCGAAAGCGGCGGGCGCGGCGTTCGTGAAGACGTCGACTGGGTTCTCGGGCGGTGGGGCGACGGCCGAAGACATTGCGCTCATGCGAAAAGTGGTCGGCGACGACGTGGGCGTCAAGGCCTCGGGCGGCGTGCGTTCGACCGAAGACGCCATGAAAATGTTCGCCGCCGGCGCCAACCGCATCGGCGCGTCGGCGTCGATCGCCATCATTTCTGGGCAGAAATCGAACTCGAAGTACTGAGCGAGCGACCCGTGTCGTTGACCGCGGCTCAGCGAAAACAGTTGGTCGACGCGCTCCAGGCGCTCGAGCGCGAACTGGCGACCAAGGCCGCCCGAAAACTCGAGCCCACCAAGACCGACGACGTCGAAAAGCCCGACGAAGAAGACGACCAGCCCCTCACCGAAATGCTGCAGTCGATTGCGTCGAACCGAAACGCCCACGACGCGTCGACCCTGGCGAAGGTGAAAGCGGCGCGGAGGCGGGCGGCCGACGAACCCGACGAATTCGGCTTGTGCCAAGACTGCGGCGACGACATACCCTTCGGGCGGCTCAAAGCGATGCCGTACGCCGACTTGTGCGTCGACTGTCAGAGCAAAAGAGACCCGAAGGCCGGTTCGCGCAAGAAGCTGACCGACTACCAGTAACGTTTTTCACACGAGGCACCCATGACCGACTCGGCAACGGTGGCCCGCGCAAGCGCGTGGGCCGACAGCGACCCTGATGCGCAGACCGCCCACGAGGTTCGGGCGCTCGTTGAACGCCACGACCTCAAAGAACTCGAAGACCGGTTCGGCACCGCTCTCGAGTTCGGCACCGCCGGGCTGCGCGGGGTCATTGGCGGCGGCACCAACCGCATGAACCGCGCGGTCGTTCGCCGCACCACGTTGGGCTTGGCGATGTACCTCAAGGCCCACGTGCCCGACCTCGCCACGCGCGGCGTCGTCATCGGCCGAGACGGCCGTCGCATGAGCCTCGAGTTCGCCCAAGACGCGGCGTCGGTGCTCGCCGCCCAAGGCATTCGGGCGCACGTGTTCGAAGGGTTGGCCCCGACGCCGTTGACCGCGTTCGCGCTGAGTCGGTTGAACGCGGCGGCGGCCATCATGGTGACCGCCAGCCACAACCCACCCGAATACAACGGTTACAAAGTGTATTGGGCCAACGGCGCGCAAATCGTGCCTCCGCACGACGGCGGCATCGCCAAGGCGATCGACGCGGTGGGCCCGGCGAACCAAGTGCCCTTGCTGGTCGAAGCCGAGGCGAGAGCCAAGGGGCTGTGGGTCGACGTGCCGGCCTCGGTCGAACGCGCCTACTTCGACGCGATTTTGGCGCTGCGGCCCACGAAGCTCACCGCGGGGTTGCGCATCGTCTACACGGCCATGCACGGCGTCGGTGGCCGCTTCGCGATGCAAGCGCTCAAAGAAGCGGGGTTCGAGCAGGTCACCGCCGTGCCCGAACAGCAAGCACCCGACGGCGCTTTCCCCACCGTACGTTTCCCCAACCCTGAGGAGCCGGGGGCGATGAATTTGTCGACCGCGCTCGCCGAAAAAAGCCAGGCCGACCTGGTGCTCGCCAACGACCCCGACGCCGACCGGCTGGCGGTCATGGCGCGCTCGGCGCGCGGTGAGCTGCGCCTGCTCACCGGCAACGAGGTCGGGGTGTTGCTGGGCCACTACCTGTTGACGCAGCTGCGAACGCCCAACGCGCTGGTGGTGACGACCATCGTCTCGTCGGCCCAGCTCAAGAGCATCGCCGCTGCGCTGAAAGCCAAGTACGAAGAAACCCTCACCGGCTTCAAGTGGATCGCGAACCGCGCCATGGCCCTCGCGCCCGAGGGCGTGCGCTTCGTGATGGGGTATGAAGAAGCGCTCGGCTACACGGTCGGTGACGTCGTGCGCGACAAAGACGGCATCGGCACCGCGCTCGTCGTCGCCGACATGGCCGCCTGGTGCAAGGGCCGCGGCACGACGCTGCTCGGCTACCTCGAAGAAGTGCAGCGCGCCCACGGCCTGTTCGTCGCCAAGCAGTACAACGCCACGCTGCCCGGTGCCACCGGCGCCGCCGCCATTCGTTCGGTGATGGAGGCGTTTCGGGCAAGAGCCCCCGCGCGCATCGGCGCGACCCAGATCGTGAAGACCAACGACTACCTGGGCGACACGCCGCTGCCCAAGTCGAACGTCATTGCCTACGAACTCGCCGGCGGAGGCCGCGTCACGTTGCGGCCCTCGGGCACCGAGCCGAAGATCAAATTCTACTTCGAGCACCGAGAGACGCTCGGCCCGAATGAAGACCTCCCCACCGCCAAGGCCCGCGCCGAACAGCAGCTCGCATCGCTCGAGCAAGCCTTCTTGGTGTTGGCGCATGAACGGGGGCTGCCCGCATGAAGGCCTGGGTGCTGGTGCTGTTGGTTTCAGGCTCGAGCGTCGCGGCCGAAGGGCAGCCGTGGTCGGTCGTCGGTGGCCGTACCGTCGGCGAAGGTCGCGCGGCGCTCGAAATGGCGGTCGGCTGGCCTGGCGTCGGCGTCGCGTACCTCCGCGGAGTCGCTCCGATGTTCGACGCCGGCGTGCGGGCGTCATTCGTCTACAGCCGCGAGGGGTTGGTCAGCGCGGTGCTGCCCGGCTTCAAGGTGCAGGGCCTTCTCAAGTTGCGCCTGGTCGACGCCGACCGCGTGTCGTTGGCCGCCACGTTCGAGCCGGGGCCGTTTTTCAACGTCGAATACGGCGCCGCGGTGTGGGGCTTCGCGCTGCCGCTCGGCGTGCGGGTCGGCATCGCCGCGTCGAGTGCGTTGTCGCTGGGCCTGTCGTTCGACGTGCCGGTGTGGGTGCGGTTCGGCCCGCTCGGCGGGGTGAGCGTGCCGCTCCTGCCCGGCGTGGGCGTTGAGTATTTTCTCAAAAGCGAGTTGCTCGTCTTCGCGCGCGCACGAATGGGCCCGACCCTGCGGCCCTATCGCACGGCCGAATTCACGCTCGACGCGGCCATTGGGGTCGGGTTGAAACTGTGAGTGGTTGATTTCGGTTCGACCACTGAGTTGAGAAGAGTTGAAGGCTGCCCCGACAGAGCAGGGGCTGAAGGCTCTCGCCGTGCTGTGCCGACCAGCTCCATCGCGCGAGAAGATGGTCACGCACGTGTCGCCGCCGGGCGTGGGTTTCGAAGTTCGTAAGTACTCCTGCCTATTCGAGAACCGCCGACCGCCAGCTCGCGAGCGGTCGGGCTCGTCACGCTGCCTCCTCGCCCGCCGCGGCCGCGAGCGCCGCAGGTCGAGCCGCTCCACTCCACTGCGGCCGTTCGCAGTCACACCGGGTGGGCCAGCCCTTTGAATGCGGTGCGAGTGGCGAGCCGTGATCGCCCTCCGGCGCTTCGTTCGCACTCGGCGGCGCTCGCATGCCATTAGCCGAAGTTCCGGGAAGCTCATTTCCCGCTCTTGAGCCGGGGCGATTTCGGGTTGTTGGCGTCGTGACTCGCGCAGCCGCGCCTTCGAGTTCACGCCTGCAGACGTGAGCGAAACTTCGGCGGTGTGGTCGATGGCACCGACGTGGCGCACGACTTCGTGGCGGTGCTCGACGGGCGGCCGTTCGGGCCGACTCCGCCGCCCGCGTGGCGCTGTGTCACTTGACGACCTCGTCGGTGGACCCGGGCCCTGAACGCCTTTCTTCACTCGACTGAGCAGAAGTGCTCGTCGTTGAAGGCCTTTTGGCCGGCCGCACACCCCGCGGCCGCGAAGGGCTTCATGACGTCAAAGAGCCACGTGCTCCGACGGTCGAGTTCTTCGATGGGCGTGGCTGCGGTGGGCGGCTCTTGGGGCCAGCTCGGCCAATTGGGGAGCCGGCACGCTTGCGCCGGTACCAACTGCTTTTCGCAGGCGGCGTTGCGCAACTCGAGCACGCTCGCAGCGGCGGTTTTGAGCGCCAGGTCGGCGCGGTACAGGGGGGGCGGCTCGCTGCTCGACGGTGCCGCCTGTGCCAGCCCGTCGCGCGCTTTGCCCGAAATGACCAAAAGCCGCTCGGCGTCGATCATCACCGTGGTGGGGTCGAGGCTCGGAGGGGGCTTTGAAGGCGTCGCGCAGGCCGCCTGCTTCAGACCCAGCACCACGAGTGCGAACGTTCGTCTCATAGAGACGTGGCGTATCGGTTCTCTGTGTTTCGGCTCGTTCAGCCTGAGCCCCGCGAGACCGAATGAAATGGTCGAGGTTCGTTCGCGAAACCGTCTCGGTTCAATTGAACTTCAGGGTGAGCGCCGGCTCGCCCCCGCCGCCGTTCGCGAGCTGAGCGCCTTGTTCGGGGCCTGGTGCGCGATGTGCTCGTTCACCACGCCGGGGCTGCGGCCGGTCGCGAGCGCCGGCGCGGGCAGGGCGTTGGGCACGGCGTGGGCCCGCAACCTCGCCGCGAGCCCCCACGCCAGCAGCAGCACGACAGCCACCAAGGTCACGAAAGCCAGCGGCCCCAGCCACACTTGGCCCGACACCTTCTCGCGCAGCATCATCGTCGCCGCGCCGAGGCCACTGTCCAGGAGGCGTCGGCGTGACCCACGGGTACGCGTCGAGCGGCACCGGCCGGTCGCCTTCGAAGCCGAAGCCCGCGACGACTCGAATCGTCGCTGATTCTGAAGGCTGAATGGGCGAGGGTGGGGGCGCTCGTCGCAAGCGGGTCGGCGCGAGCGCCGCGGCGCGTTGGCGTTGCCGGCACTGTACGTCGTGGAGCGCTCTCTCGATTTTGGCGAACGCTTCGTCGTCGCTCGCCGTTTCGAGCCACTGCATGAGCGGTTGGGCGGCCTGAGGGTCGAACATGCGCGTCATGCCTTGAATGACGGGCGACCCCCCAAGGCGTCGCACGCAATGTCGCTGATGCGTGTCGTCTTTCGAAGTGCCTGAAATGACGAAGGTTTGACGGCTACTCGCACAACCCCGTGTTGGGGTTGATGGTGTAGCCCGTGTTGCACTCGCACGTGTTGCCGGCGACGGCCGAAATGCAGCGCCCGGCGGGCGTCGTCATTGACGAATTCGCGTTGCAGGTCAGGTCTTGGCCCAGCGTGCAGGTCGCGACCCGCTGTTCGTGGCAGCGGCCGGTGTTGGGGTTGCGCTGGTAGCCGCTGTGACACATGCAGCCCGACGTGGTGCAGGTGCCCGCCACGCCCGAGTCGGCCGTGCCGGTATCGTCGCAAGTCGCATCGTTGCCGAGCGTGCACACGGTGAGGCGGCAGCGGCCCGTGCTGCGGTTGACTTCGTAGCCACTGTTGCAGCGACAGCCTGTCGCGGTGCACGAACCTGCCACCGAACCGGTACCCGCGGTGTCGGCGCAGGTGCTGTCGTCTCCTTGAACGCAGACCGCCGTCACGCTGCCCGCGTCTTTGACGGTCAGCCCGGCGTCTTCGAACGACGGAGCCGACGTGAGGCTCGGCCCGGCGCAGGCGGCGGTGAAGAAGGTCAGGGCCAGCAGTCGTTGCATCGGGCCCTCATACACGGTCGGTCTCGCGTCGTGAACCCGTCGTATGACCCAGGCCTGGTTCGTGTTCACGTCAGTGGGCACTGCCCGCCGAGGCTCCCAGCGAAAAGTCGCGGGTGTGCAGCGCTTCCAGGCGCTCCGCGAAGCCTCACCACGTTGCCCAATCAATGGCATTGCGCCCGATTCTGCGACCGATTTCCCGGACACCGATGCCCCGAGCGCGAAGAAGCGCAATCTCGCGTTCAGCAAACGACCCGTAGCGACCCGTCGCCTCGTCCAAGCTCATTGGCGGCATGCCGCCAGCATGACGGAACCAGCGAGACCAGCGGCCGCAGATGCCTCTACCGTCGTGACTCCCGACGAGATACGGCGCCAGAAATCACGTTGCACCGTTCAACGCGGGCTCCGTGATGACGGTGGGGTTCAGGCGCCTTCGTAGGCTTCGGTGGGCTGCAGCAGCACGGCCTTCAGCCCGGCGGCCTTCACGGCCTGCGCAACGGAAACGGTGCAGACCAGAAAGCCAGGGCCATTTTCCAAGCGAAACAGCGGCAGGCCGCCGGTGCGCGCGGCGTCGATGACGATGCGACCGGTGAAGTGCGGGTCGCCGAGCACGAGCCGGTATTCTGACTGCGAGAGGTCGGCTGCGTCGACGTTGCCGATCACGTTGACCGCCTGCCAGCCGGTGACGAGTTCGCCCGTCCCCGGGTGGTGCAACTGCACCGGGAAGGCGTCGATGTTGTCGATCGCCAGGCCGCGCAGCAGCGCAAGCAGCCGGTTCGACATCACCGGCACCGTGGTGTCGAAGAAGTCGGGGAAATCGCTGCCGTAGGACGGGTCGAGCTCCAGCACCAGCGGCTGCGGCGGCGGGTCGAAGCGCGTGCCCTGGACCCACGGCAGGTCGGCGGTGTCCGGCGTGTGGCCGACGATCTCGATGAAGGGCCCCGCATCGAAGACGTTCTGCCGCAGAAAATGGAAGATTGCGCTCATCCCACGGTCACTTGTACTTCGCGGCAGAGGCGGCCACCATTTCGGAGACGAAGTTGCCAAAGACCTGCACAGGTAAGCAAAAACACGTTCGACGCGATTCTCGTTACGGGCGACTTGGTCACTGGCGTGTTGCAAGAGACGACCGTGACGGGCTTTGGCTGGCTCGAACTCGCTTCAAACCATCGTGATGCATCGCGGTGTTGTTCGACGTTGCTCCCGACAGGTCGCCACGCTCTGCTGCCAGGTGCATTCACTCACGGCATTCATGGTGGCGAGCCCCGGTTCGTGAGCGCCGCGGCCCACGCGTCGTCGGTTCTCACTTTGACGAAAGGCCGCTGACTCGAGGGCGACCCCGCGTGTGAGCGTCGATCCAGCAGTGGGGCCTTCACGGTCGGCGTTCGTGAAGCGCCAAGGTCGCGCGTCACTTCGGTGCGCTCTCGGCTCGCCGCTTTTCGAAGTCGTCGAGCGTGGCTGGCCGAACGACGCCCCCGGGCGCGGCGATGGCCCAATCGGCCAAGTCGGCGACCGGCCGTTTCACCCGGTCGCCCAGCTTCAGCCCGGGTGAATGCAGCGGTTGGTTGAGCAACGTGCCCTCGACGTGGCCCTCTTGGAGCGACTCGAATCGAAACCACATGAACTCGGTGCGGGCGTCGGTCGCGGCGAGCTTCACCTCGAACTGCCAACCGGCGTGGGCGTGCTGTCGGTGGAGCGAGACGAAGCGCTCGAGCGTGTCTTGGGCCAACAGCCCGTCGCGCACCTTGCCCATGTTCGAGCCCGTGTAGGTCTTGCTCGCGGTGTAAGCGTCGAGCACTTCGTACGCCGGTCGAAAGCCGTCGGCGGTGACGAGCACGCCCGCGGGGCCCTGGTGCAACGGGGTGCGCCCCGAGGCCACCGGAGCCCCAGACCGCGGGTCTTGCCACGGCACCCAACACAGGCTGACGCGCTCGCTCGCCGCGAAGGGCTCTCCGGGCCCCCACCGTCGTTCGACCACCGCCGGCGCCACCATGTTCAAGAGCCCCGCCGCGCGGTTGAGTTCGGGCTCGGGCACGTCGTGCAGCTCGAGCTCGAGGCCCGCGCAGCGTTGCAGCCCGTGGGTGTGCAGCCACCACCCCGTGGTTTGCGGCAACGCGTGAATGGTGAAGAGCGCGGTCGGCGGCGGAGGCACCTTCGCGTTCGCCACCGCGAGCACCCAGTCAGCCCCGCGCATTTTCTGAGCGCTCACGTCGAGCAGGGCCAAAAGGTTCGGGGCGAGCCCAGCCGCGAAGCGCACCTGGTCGTGCAGGTCGGCGATGGGCATCGCCGTGTACTTGAGCTCGACCGAAAGCGCCGAGGGGGCCCCGTCAATGGCCTCGGTCGTCGCGGCGTCGAAGCGCATCGTCTCCCGAACGTGGTTGTCGATTTTGGGCGGCAGCGTCGGCCGAATGGTGACCTGGCCCACGCCGTCGATTTCGACGCGAATCACGTCTGAGCCGTTGGGCAACGTTTGCACCGAGACCGCTTCGGCGGCGATGCCGAGTCGCGCGAAGCCTTGCGCGAGCGTCGCGAACGAAGGCGGCTGCGCGTCGGGCAGGTAAGCGACAACCGAACTCGTCTGGGTGTGGCCCTCGGCGAAAGGGCGGTACATGGCTGGAGTCTCGTTCATGGCATTGAGGCGGTGGTCACACCGCGGTGTTGCGTACCCGAGAAAACTGGCTTTTGAGCTCGTCTCGAAACTGGGGGTGCGACCGTGAACTGTGTTGAGGAACTGGCTGGCGAAAGGCGAGATGCTCGATGAGGTCGCCTCCCCGGGTAAAGCATTTTCGTCGCGCCGAACGATCGGCTGGCGCCGAAGGGCTCGATGGGCGAATCGCTTCGTCGTGGCTCGAAGAAGGTGATCGCCTTTTCGGCCCCAGTCTTCGCTACGGCAGGCAGATGTATTCGGCCTTCACTGAGTTCAACGGCCATTCTGATGGCTGCGAGGAAACACCGGCGTCAGCGACAAGCGGCCACGTCAGGAGTGCCGCGTGCTCATCAAACTGAGTAAGCCGCGCCTGGAAGACGGCCCATTCGTCGTAGCGGGCGTGTGTGGTGTGCTCGACCGCGGTCACTCCGGCTGGCCTCAGAATGCTGTAGTCGACATCGCCCCCATCGGCCGCGAGTCTGGTCACGAGCAGAGTTGAATCGGTCTCATCAACGGGAGCGCGGTTGGAATGGCCCCATTCAAGGGTAGCGACGCCGGCGTAGGGCCCGCCGTCGACGTACGAATATTGCTGCGGCGTCAAGATGACGCTCGGCGTTTCACTGATTTGGGCGCAGTACCAGCTGTCGGACGAAGTTGAGTCGAAGACCGTGGTGCAGTTCATGTTCGCGTCGCATCGACGCAGGGTGCAGGCATTCGACTGCGTGTAAAATGCGTGCCGCGACGCAGTGATCGTGAACGGCGTTCCAGCATCAACTGGGGTCGCATTAACGCCTCCGTCGCGCTCGACCTTGATCAGCACAGGCGCTCGTGACCCAGAGATCGACGCCATGGACCAGCCTGTCGCGTTCGGTAGAACAGCGAATCCCTCCGAAATGACGTCGGCCAATTCGATGTCCGCGATGAGGCGAACCACTCCACCGGCTTCGACTGACTCCACTCTGAATGTCGCAGGCGGCTGAACTCCGTGGCGGCCGCGAAATCGAATCCAGTTCTCGCCGTCCTCCTCGAGAATCGATTCAGCTCCGAAGATGTAGGGCGACGCCTCCCAACGCCCAGTCACCTTCAGCTGGTCGTTGAAGAACAATGTCTCGTTGGCCAAATTCAGGAGCCAGCCGCCATCGCGTCGGATGACCTGTGAAACGCCCAAGTCATAAGCTGAAAATCCTCCGTCGCCAGGGACGATGACGTGCGCGGCCGATTTGTCGATGCGCCCGTCGCAATCGTTGTCGAGGCCGTCACAGCGTGTTTCGACTTCTTGAAAGTCTGGGCCGTAGTCGCACGGGCCGTAACCGGCGTCGATGCAATACGAGCGCGCCAGAGCGCAGACGCCGAGCGACTTCAGGCATGGGCGGCTCAACAGCCCGCCGTCCGGTGTGCGGTCAACGAGTCCATCTCGGTTGTTATCGAAACCGTCGCAAAGCTCCGCAACCGATGGGGTGCCCGCATCGAGAGCACCCGCGTCGAGTGCGAGAACTCCACTGTCGCGAAGAGCGCCAGCGTCGGCACTCCCGTCAGGAACGCCAGCGTCGGCACTCTCTTCAAGAGGCTGCCAACATCCGCAACAGAGAAGTGCTCCGAGAACCCCAACCACACGCCGCATCGCCGCCTCCTCCAAAGACCGTAGCCGAGCACGACGACGGGCGTTCGCCAAGATGGGCGATACACGCGGTGGTCACACCGCGGTGTTGCGTACCCGAGAAAACTGGCTTTTGAGCTCGTCTCGAAACTGGGGGTGCGCAATCGAGATCAGCGCGGCCGCGCGCTCTTTGAGCGACTTTCCGTGGAGGTTCACGGCGCCGAACTCGGTCACCACCCAATGCACGTGGCCACGCGTCGTCACCACGCCGGCCCCGGGCTTGAGCTCCATGACGATGCGGCTGACCTTGCCGTTCGCGGCGGTCGACGGGAGCGCGATGATCGGCTTGCCGCCGGTCGACAGCGCGGCCCCTCGAATGAAGTCCATCTGGCCTCCGATGCCAGAATAGATTCGGTGACCCATGGAGTCGGCGCACACTTGACCCGACAGGTCGACTTCGAGCGCCGAGTTGATCGCCACGACCCGGTCGTTCTTTCGAATCAACGCCGTGTCGTTGGTGCGGTTGCACGGGTGAAATTCGACCAGCTGGTTGTCATTGACGAAGTCGAACAGCTTTCGCGTGCCGGTCACGAAGCTGGTGACCGTGCGACCGGTGTGCACTTTCTTGCGGCTGTTGGTGACGACCCCTTTCTCAATGAGCGGAATCAGGCCGTCAGAGAACATTTCGGTGTGAACACCCAAGTCGTTCTTCGAGCCCAGCCGAGCCAGCACCGCGTCGGGTATGGCCCCAATGCCCATTTGCAGGCACGAACCGTCTTCGACCAAGTCGGCCACCAATTCACCGATTTTCGATTCGACTTCGCTGGGCGCCGCATGGCGCGGTGTTCACGGAACCGCCCGGTTCATTGTGTAGACGAAGGCCTTGAGCGCAGAAGCGGCCACCTGTGCCAGCGTTCGAGGCATTTGGTCGTTCACCTCGGCAGCACGGCTTCGCCGTTTGCGCCGCAGCCAACGCCGCGTCGAGCCGAGGTGCCCAACGTCAGGTGGCCGTGCGGAGTTCGGCGGTGACAACTGGAGCAGGGCCGCGTCGAGTTCGATCTCGCCCGACGTAAGCAGGTCGGGAATGTCAGACAAGAACACCGGTACGAAGTCGGCGCGACCCTCGGCGATCGGCGCGCGCATGGGCCCTCCGGTGAAGAACGAAACCGAGTGAAATTGGGTGGGCCCAGTTGGCCGATGCGCCAGTCGCCGCTCGTGTGCAAGTGGTACAGGGTGACGTTGCGCAAATCGACCCGACGACACATGGCGTCGACCAACGCCGTCGGCGTGGCCGAGGCCCCATGCACGAACACCTTGTCGCCACTTTTGAGGTGGCTGACGACTTCATCGGCGCTGACAGCGAGCTTCGCCCATTCGGTCTTGCTGAACATGGCCTTCTTCTCTCGCAAGGCCGGTTCTCGCGCAATCGCTCATCGTCTCATCGCCTGCATCAGCCGAACTCTTCGAAGGCGTTCGAACGTTTGGCGCGGCGGCGTGCTCAGTCGATGACGGTGAACGCCGTCGGCAGACCACGCCGCCCCATGGCCTGGTCGAAAGCGCTCATGAGCTTGAGGTTGAGCGTCGCCGGCGAATCATCGCTCCGCCACGAACGACCGCGGGCAATTTCTTGCAACATCACCCGGTTCAACGTGACGAGCACCTCGGGGCGCCCGCGGTAGGCCGGCCGCCGCAAGTAGTGCTTCCACAAGTGGTGGCGAAACGGCTGAAACAGGGCGTACGCGTCGGTTTCTCGGCGGCGTACTTCGGGTTTTCGGCTGAAGCTGCGGGTC
The DNA here is from genome assembly GCA_044225205.1 of Myxococcaceae bacterium. Taxonomy (GTDB): domain Bacteria; phylum Myxococcota; class Myxococcia; order Myxococcales; family Myxococcaceae; genus JAEUJT01. The sequence continues at coordinate 15,852 of JBGAIY010000101.1, forward strand.
GCGTTTCTCGACGCCTTCGCCATGAGGTCGGGGTCGTTCGTGACGAAGGTCGCCACCGAGTCGGCGAACAGCTCGTAGTACGGCATGAGCGTGGCGAACGCGTCGGCCGCCTTGAGCTCGGCGGCGCGCAGCTTCGCGAAGGCCGCGTCTTGCCTGGCGGCGGCCTCGGCCCACCGAGCGTCGAAGGCGGCTTGGGCGGCGGCCCGCTGGGCCTTGGGCAGCTTCGCGTGCGCGGCCTCGAGTGCCTGCTGGTGCTCGGTCGCGGCGAGGGTGAGGTGCGTCAGCCGCATGACTTCGCCGTTCAGCGTTTGCAGCTTTCGCGCGGCGCCGGTGAGCTTGGCGCGCATCAAGGCGTCGTTCTGCATCAAGTGACCGGCTTCGTGCAGCACGACCCCCGGCGTTTGTCGGTGCCGCGCGCGCGACGCTGATGGAGCTGGTCGACGGGTCGGCTTCGGTCAGCCCGCAGCTGCCCGGGCGCAAGTCGACCTTCGCCGGCAACGGGAGGCTCCGCCCGACCGCTTTCGACAACGCGTTCAGCTCGAGCCGCGCCGCCGCGACGAGTGGTTGGGCGACCGCGGGAGCCAAGCCCGCGACGTCGACCGAGAGCCGAACCGGCTTCACGAGCGCCGGTTCTCTCACCGCCACCCCGAGGAACTTCAAACGCATGGTGAAGCGGCACCTACGGCAGTTGGGCTCAATCGCGCCGTCGACTCGACGTCGCCTTTCGAGTGGGGCTCCGCGGGTCAGCGCAGCTCCGGGTCGTACGGGGTGCCCAGCGCCGCGGGCGCTGCGCTGGCCGCTCTGCGCTGCAGTCTCAGCACCAACAAGGTCAGCGCGTAAGGCAGGGCGAGCAGCACACCTTGCGGCACCACGTCGAGCAGCTGGGGCGCCGACGACGCGAGGCCGATGCGCAGGGCGTTGCCGAACGAGAAGAACGCCGCCTCGGCCGCCCAGGACCACCGGCCGAAAGACCATGGCAGCCACAGCCGCGAAGCCCAGGCCCGATGTGGTGCTCCGAAATGGTCGAAATGGCGGTCGACGCGCACCCGCCCAGTGAGGTGCACCGCTCAGCGTCACCGCGCCCAACCGCAACCGGCTCACCCGAATGCCCATGGCGGCGACCGCGGCCGGCTTTTCGCCCACCGCGCGCAAGCGCAGACCCCACGACGTGCGGGCGACCGCGACGTGCACCACGAAGGGCAGCCCGAGCGCCAACCAGGTGAACGGCGAATGGCCGAACCCACGGCGGCAGTTGGGCAATGCTCGGCGTGCGCGAGGCGACAGCTTTCCGCCTCGAGCAAGAACGTGCCGAGCGCGAGCATCACCAAGTTGATGGCCATGCCCGACACGACTTGGTCGGCCCGCCACCAGTGCACACACAGCCACCCGTGGAGCGCACCGACGAGCGCGCCCACCGCCGCGCCGACCGAATGCGGCGGGCGTGGGCAGGGCGAGCGACGCCACGGCGGCCGCGAACGACCCGGCGCGCATCATGCCCTCGACGCCGACGTTCACGACGCCCGCGCGCTCCGACAGCGTCGCGCCGAGCGCCGCGAACGCACGGTGCCGGCGCCGCGTCGAGCACCGACAGAACACCCCGAGCACGAGGTCGATCACGTGGAGTCTCCGGCGTCACGCTGGGCCTTGATCGACGGCACGATGCGCTCGACGAGCTGCTGCCAAAACCACTTCGCCGCCACGAGCAACAACGCGAGCCCTTGAATCAACTCGGGGAAGCTCTTGTGCACGCCGAAGAGCTGCATGCGGGTGCCGCCCGCTCGCAGCCCGCCGAACATCAACGACGACGCCATGACGCCCAACGGGTGCCCTGAACCGATGAGGGCCATGGCGATGCCGTCGAACCCGTACGGCGCCCCGAGCGTGGCCGGGTATTTCTGTTCGGTGCCGAGCACCAACAGCGCTCCCGCAAGACCAGCGCACGCCCCCGACGCCACCAATCGCTTCGACCATGGCCCGGCCCCCGCCAATGCCGGCCGCCTGAGCGGCGTCGGGGCTGAGACCCACGACGCGCCATTCGTACCCCCGGCGAAACCGGGTCAAGAACTGCCAAGCGGCCACCGCCGCGACCAGAGCGATGACGATGCCGAGGTTCAGCCGTGACGCCTCGCCCAACAAGCGCGGCAGTTCGGCCGTCGCCTGTATTTGGGCCGTGCCCGAAATCGAATTGTCGCCGCTCGCTTGGGCCCGCAGCGGGCCCACCACGAGCCAGTTGTCGACCAACGACACCGCCACCCAATTGAGCATGATGGTGCTGATGACTTCGTGCACGCCGCGCCGAAGTTTGAGCCAGGCGGGCCCGGCGGCGTACAGGCCCCCGGCCACCGCGGCGGCCAGAAGACACAACGTCACGTGCAGGCCGGCCGGGCATTCGAACCCCGCTCCCACGACCGCGGCGGCGAGGGCGCCGACCATCAACTGGCCTTGCGCGCCGATGTTGAACAACCCGACCCGAAACGCGAGCGCCACCGACAGCCCGGTGAAGGTGAGCAGCGCCGCTTTGTTGGCCGACTCGCCGAGCGGCCGCGCGACCACCGCGAAGTCGGCGCCGTCGAACCACTTGGGCCAGTCGCCCAGGGCGCCCCAGGTCATGGCGGCGAACGCGTCGAAGGCCACGCCCAAGCCGCCCCGCGTCAACGCGGTGACGACGAAACAAATCACCAGCGCCGACACAATCGACAGCACCGACGGCAGTGCGGCGGCGAGCCCTTTACGCATCGACGACCCCCAACATGGCGCGGCCGATGCGCCGCTCGTCGTAGGCCCCACGCTCGAATTGCTGAATGATTCTGCCTTCGAACATCACGAGCACGCGGTCTGACAGCGCGAGCAGTTCGTCGAGGTCGAGGCTGGCGAGCAGCACGGCACAGCCCCGTGCGCGCGCGTCGAGCAGCTGCGCCCGCACCGCGGCGACCGCCGCCAAGTCGAGCCCGCGGGTGGGTTGCATCACGACCAGCGCTTTGGGCTGACCGTCGAGTTCTCGGCCGACGACGAGTTTCTGTTGGTTGCCCCCCGACAGCGAGCCCATGCGCAGGTCGGGGGCACGGGGCCGCACGTCGTTGGCTTCGAGCAGGTGCTGGGTACGGGCCCGTCGGCCGGCGAAGTCGATGAGCGCGCCTCCCTTGGTGGCGAACGGCGGCTCGTCGTGGCGGCCCAAGGCCGCGTTTTCTTCAACCGACAGGTCGCTCACCATGGCCCGGCGCAAGCGGTCTTCGGGGATGTGGGCGACCCCCGCGCGCCGCGCCGCTCGCGGGGTGTACGAAGCGACGGTGTGGGCCACGCCGGCCACCCGCACGGTGCCCCGGTGCCACGGCCCGAGCCCGGTGAGCACGCCGGCGAGCTCTCGTTGGCCATTGCCGTCGACCCCGGCGACCCCGACGATTTCTCCGGCCCGCACCGTGAGCGACACCCCATGGAGCTTGGGGCCGGTCACGCCTTCGAGCGCCAGCATGGGTGGCGCGTCGCCCGCCGCGTGGGGCCTGGCCTTCGATTCGACGTCGACCACTTCGCGGTCACCGACCATGAGCCGCGCGAGCGCTTCGGCCGTGGTGTCTTTCGAGGCGACTTCGGCCACCTTGCGGCCGCGGCGCAGCACCACGATTCGGCTGGCGAAGCGCAGCACGTCTTTCAATTTGTGACTGATGAGCACCACCGTGAGGCCCTGGTCGGCCAACGCCGCGCTCGTGGCGATGAATTCGTCGGCTTCTTGCGGGGTGAGCACCGCGGTGGGCTCGTCGAGAATCAGCGTCTTCACGCCGCGGTGCAGCGCTTTGACGATTTCGACCTTCTGCTGCATGCCGACCGTCAGCTCGGCGACCTTCGCCCGCACGTCGAACCCGGTGAACCCGAACTTCTGGCAGGTGGCTTCGACGTCGCGAATGGCGCGTGACACGTCGAAGAGCCCGAACCGGGTGGGCTCGGCGCCGAGCACCACGTTTTCGGCGACCGTCAGCGTCGGCACCAGGGTGAAGTGCTGGTGAACCATGCCGACCCCGCGGGCCATGGCGTCGGCGGGCGTGCGCAGCTTCGTCTTCACGCCGTCGAACCACACTTCTCCCGAGTCGGGCTGGTACAGGCCGTAGAGCACGTTCATGAGCGTGGTCTTGCCCGCGCCATTTTCACCGATGACGGCCACCCGCTCGCCCTGACCCAGCTCGAGCGACACGTCGTCGAGCGCGAGCGTGACTTGGCACTGCTTCGAAATGTGGCGGAGCGCGATGCTCAGAAGCCGGCCCTCGACGAGTTCTCGTGCGCGAGCCAGAGCTGCTCGAAGCGCACTTGGGGGGGCGTTTGGTGGAGCCGCAGCCCTTGAACCGAGCTGCTCCCAATGGCGTGAAACCGCTCGTGGTACAGGGGTACCAACACGCAGTCTTCACGAACGATGATTTCGGCTTTTCGGTACAGCTGCTCGCGCAACCCCGGGTCGATGGAAACGCGCGCTTCGTCGGTCAGTCGGTCGAGTTCGGCGTTTCGGTACCCCAACTGGTAGTGGCCCTGCATTTTGGAGTGCAACAGGAGGTGCAAGAAGTTGTCGGGGTCGGCGACCTCGGCGATCCAGTTTGCGCGAAAGACCGACTGGCGGCCG
>JBGAIY010000685.1:0-2611 GCA_044225205.1 Myxococcaceae bacterium
GGGTTGTCACCCGGCACGGTCATCGAACTCGACAAGGTGGCCGGAGAACCGCTCGACATCGTCGTGAATGACCGCCTCATCGCCCGCGGCGAAGCGGTGGTGATCAACGACAAGTTCGGCATTCGCATCACCGACATCATCAGCAAAGCCGAGCGCATTGCGCGCCTGCGGTAACCAAAAGCCCCACGAGCCACCCATGAACCGCGCATTCATCGTCACCACGTTCTTGTCGTTGGCCGCGCCCGCATCAGCGGCCGAGCAAGGCTCTGCTGCGTCGCAGCCTGCCCCTGCTTCGGCCGCCGACTCCGTCGTCGCCGCCGCGTTCAAAGACACCATCGACACGGCGAAAGCCGGCGTTCAGGGGGCCGCTGCGGTTTCGGCACCAACCCCACCGCCCGAGCCGTCGTTCAGCACGTTCTTCGTGCCAGGCCTCGCCATTGCCGGGTTGGCGGTGTTCGCGTACGTGGCCACGCGCCGCAAACGCCAGGGGGCCCGCAGCATCAGGGTACTCGAGACGGCATCGCTCGGGCCCAAGCGAGACCTCGTCATCGCCGAGGTATTGGGCGAACGGCTGGTGTTGGGCGTTTCAGAAGCGGGCATCACCGTGCTGGTGACCAAGCCCATGACTTCGGCCGAGGCGCTGGCCGAGAGCGGGGCCCCGGTGGGCACCAGCGACGGCGCGGGGCCGCTGGGGTACGGCGAAGTGGCCGGCGGCCCCGAGGTGCCGCCGCGGCTGCGACCCGCCAACCCACCGGCCATGGGCTTCTTCGAGCGGTTGCGGGGCCGTTCGGGCAACCCGAACTTCGAAGCCGCGCTCAACGAGTCAATCGAAGACCAGGAGCTTCGCGCGAAGTTGGCGGCGGGGTTTCGCGGAGTCGCTCCGTGAACTGGGTCGTGCTCGCGGCGGCCGACGCCCCCATGCAAATTTCGGTGGGCGGCGGGTCTTCAGCCGTCAAACTGTTCTTGCTGATGACCGCCTTGTCGTTCGCGGTCGGAGCGCTCGTCGCGGTCACCAGCTTCACCCGCATCACCATTGTGTTGTCGTTTCTGCGCCAAGCCTTGGGTACGCCGCAATTGCCGCCGAACCAAGTGGTGATGGCGCTGTCGCTGGCGCTCACGGGCTTCGTCATGGCGCCGACGTTCACCAAGCTCAACAGCGACGCCATCGGCCCCTACCTCGACGACCAAATCACCGCGAGCGAGGCGATCGACCGGGGGTCGGTGCCGGTGTTGAACTTCATGCTCCGGCAGACCCGCCCCGACGACTTGCGGCTCTTCTACGAACTGGCGGCGCGCCCCCGGCCGACCCGCGCCGAAGAAGTACCGCTGACCATTGCGGTACCGGCGTTCATGGTCTCTGAGCTCACGACCGCGTTTCGCATGGGCTTGTTCATTTTCATACCGATGTTGGTCATCGACCTGTTGGTGTCGGCCATTCTCATGGCCCTCGGCATGATGATGGTGCCGCCCACGCTCATTGCCTTGCCATTGAAGGTCGGCGTCTTCTTGTTGGCCGACGGGTGGCACTTGCTCGTGCAGTCGCTCGTGCGGAGCTTCACATGAACCCCGAGTCGGTGACCGCGCTCTACCGCGAAGCGTTGACGGTGTTGGCGATCGTCGGGGGCCCGCTGTTTCTGGCGTTGCTGGGAGTGGGCTTGGTCGTCGGCATTCTGCAGTCGGCCACCCAGGTGCAAGAACCCGCCGTCGGCGCGGTGCCCCGCATCGCCACGATTCTCGTGGTTTCGGCGGTGGGCGGCCCCTGGGTGGTCGAGCGGCTGGCGCACTTTTTGAGCAGCGCCATCGAACGGCTGGCCGAACGCGGTTTCTAAGCACGCTTATGACCTTCTCGCTCCCAGTGCTGCTCGGGTTTGGCCTGGTGTTGGTGAGAACGAGCTCGTTGATTCTGACCGCGCCGATTCTCAGCTCGAAGACCGTGCCCGCGCGAATCAAGCTCACGCTTTCAGCGGTGGTGACGCTCATCGCTTGGTCGGCCGCGGGTACGCCTCGGGTGGCCATGCCCGACGGGCTTTTCGGCCTCGCCGGGCTGGTGGGCAGCGAAGTGGTGCTGGGGCTGGCGTCGGGGTTGGCGTCGCGGCTGCTGCTCGACGCGGCCCAAGCGGGAGGCCAAGCCGCCGCCATGTCGATGGGCTTTGGCTTCGGGTCGATGCTCGACCCCAATTCGCACGCCGACTCGACCGCGGTCGGCCAACTCTTTTCGGTGTTGGCGATGTCGGTGGCGCTGGGGCTCGGCGTGCACACCGAAGCGCTGAGCTGGCTCGTGCGCTCGGTCAGCGAGGTACCTCCGGGCGGCACCATCGACATGCCGAGCTTGGCGTCGGCGCTCTTTCGGCAAGTGATCTTCTCGGTCGCGTTGGCGGTGCGGGTGGCCTACCCGCTCTTCGCCGCGTCGCTCTTCGGGTACGCCGCGCTGGGCCTGCTGGGCCGGGCGGCCCCGCAGCTCTCGCTCTCGAACATTGGCTTCGTGTTTTCAATGGCGGCGGGAGGAGGCGCGCTCTACCTGGTCGCGCCCGAGGGTGCGCGCATGTGCGCCCAGGCCGCACTCCAAGTGTTCTCGAGGAGCTAGCCCGTGGCCGACGAGAGCGACCAAGAG
>JBGAIY010000686.1:0-2610 GCA_044225205.1 Myxococcaceae bacterium
GTCACCCCGCGGGCGGCCACCACCTCGCGAAGGTTCGCCACCAGGTGCGACTTGCCCACCCCTTTCGGGCCCGAAACGAACACCACCCGGGTGCGCCCAGTCGCTCGAGCCTCAGACAGCTCGGCCAGCAACACCCCCAACTCCGTCGAAGCCCCCACTGGCGCCAACGGCTCCGCGCCGGCGTCGAAGCGCGCGCGCTCAACAATCGTGTTCATGTCGGCCTCACCGAACCTCGCGAAGAACCAAGGTCAGCGCTCGCAGCAAACCTGGTGCCACACGCCGCCACAAGTCAGGCGTTCTCGAGCAAAATCAGGCAATCAATGCAAGCACTTGCATGGGCCGAGACGCTGTAAAGACCCTGCACACCGCGTTCACGACATCGGTGACCGACTCGCGGTTGGTCTGCGCGAAATTCGGTCAGTCAGTCTTTGATGGGGGTCGCCTTGAGGGCGGCTTTGCCGTCTTTGACGTACACCTGAAAGCGCACGGTGCGGCAGCTGTACTTGGTGACGAGCTGGTCTTTGTTCTTGAGCAGCTTCACCTTGAACTTCTCGAAGGTGAGGCCGTCGGCCACTTCGCCACAGCGCTCGCGGGTTGAAATGAAGTCGCGAAACACTTCTTGAAAGTGGCGTTCTTCGTCGACCGGCGACGCGACCGACTGCACTCGGGGCATCGGCGCGACCGGCTGCCGAATGGCGGGCTGTTCACCGGTGTGGCCCGTGCCCCCCCGCGTCGCTTGCAACAGCTCTTTCGGCACGGCGGCGACGCGCGTCGAGTCGGCGCTCGGGTCGTTCATCAGGTCGGGGCCCTGACCCGCGGCGTCGGCGAACGGGTCGCTCAACCCCGACCCGGTTCGGCCGGTTTGGTACGACACGGTACGGTCGGGCTCGCTGTCGAAAGGGTTGCCAAGGCCCGACGGCTGGCTCGCGACCGGCGGGGGCGGCGAAAAGAAGGGCTGGGAACCGGTGGGTGCCGAGGGCGCGTACGCCGGCTGCTGCGGCATGGTCTGCACGTTCGCCTGCGGCCCCTTGGGGTACGCGGGCGGCGCCGACGGCACTGGAGCGGGCGCCATTTTCGCGAACGGGTCGCTCGCCTCGTCGTCGCTCTGGGGCTCGTGGGCTTGCACGTTGCCGGTGACCGCGGCGGCCGCCACCACGCCGCTGGGGGCGGGAGGAGCCCCCGCCGAAGCAGGAAAATCGAAGTCGTCGGGGCTCGCCTCGGGCGGGGCGTGGGGCTCGGGCATGGCCAATGACCCGCTCGGCTCGGCCGACATCAGAGGAGAGGGCCGCGAAATCGGAGGCACGGGCAATGGAGGCGGCACGCTCATGCGAACCCCGTCGTCTTCGCCGCCCAACAGCACCCCCACCACAATCGACAACAAGAACAGGGCGGCCCAAATGGCAATGGCAGCGAATTGAAACGACGCCAACCCTTCGACCGCCGCGCGTGAGCTGACCACGGCCACCACTTCGTAAGGCGTGCCCACGATTTCGCGACGCAGGCCCATTTCGAGCGGCAATGGTGACGTCAACACGGGCAACTTGAGCGGCCCCAACGATTCGACCGGGCCCGATTCGAGCGTCACCGCGCCACCGGTCGCCGTCGCTTTGAGCGTCTTGAACGCCTTGTCGGCGAGGGCCTTCTGTGGGCCGGCGGCACCCAACATGGCCCCTCCGCTGATGATGCCTACCGCTTCGAGCCGCAGGTCGCGGGCCACCGACTCCGCGAGCGCCTTCGCGTCGGGTATGAGCGGGAGCCCGATCAGCACCGAGCCCGCCGTGCGAACTTCGTTGCGGTCAGAAATCAACAAGGGGGTCGCGTAAAACAGCACGGGTGCGCCGTTCACCGAGCCCAGCGTTCCCGCGCCTCCGGGCAGCGCGGCGGCCGCGAGCGCCGCAAGGTCGACCCCGTCGGGCGCGGCCGCGGGGTCGGCCCCGCCTTGCGCGAACAAAGAACCGGCTTCATTCACGACGCCAATGGCGATGTTGGCCTTGTGCGCTTCGGGCAACCCGTCGACCACCACGGTGCGAACGGCCAAAAACCGATCGACGGTGGGCGCTTCGGGCTTGGGCCCCGGTGTCTTGGGCCCCGGGTTCAGCACGGCCGCCGAGGCCGCCAGCCGAATCACCGCCGCCTGCAAGTCAGAACGCTGAGACTCCAGCCGCAACGCCACGGCGGCGGGCGCTCCCGCCAACCCAACCGAAGATTGGTCGGCCGAGCGAGCCGTGACTCCCGGCGAGACGTACACCAGGTAGCCCAGCAGACCGAGCGTCAGCAGAGCGAAGACGAAAAACTTGAGGCGCGTCATCAAGGTAACGGCATATCACGTCAAAAGATGCCCTCGGGCAATTCTGCGACTGCCGAACCGGCGCGAAAACCAGCCCGCTCGAGTGGGGCCTTGCTGTAGGCTTCTGGGCCACCATGGCCTCCAAAACCTTCGCCGTCGCCACCACCGTTGCCGACCCCCTGACGGCCGAGCGCTTGGTCGAGGTGCTCACCGAGGCCGGCCACGACGCCTTTGCTCGAGCCGGAGGCGCCGCGTCGACCGACGGGTTCGCCGCCGCCACCGGCGCCTTCTGGGACATCTTCGTACCCGCCGAAGCCGCCGGG
>JBGAIY010000102.1:0-20814 GCA_044225205.1 Myxococcaceae bacterium
CGCCGCGCGAGGAGACTGCGAGCGGGTACTCGCCGAAACCGCGCTCGCGCTGAAGGCGGCTCCAGGGCACGTGGGCACGCTGCGCGTACACGCCGACTGCGCGCGAAAAGGGGGTGACTTGAAAGCCGCCGTCGACGGCTACCGAAAGGTCATGGCGGTGGCGAGCGGGCCCGAAGCGGCCGAAGCCATGTTGCTCGCGGCGGCCTTGCTGCAAGACGACCTGGGCGACGCGCAGGGGGTGGTCGACGTGACGAAGAACGTTCGCGCCGAACCGGCGGCGGTCGCCGGGGCGCTCCACGTTCGGCGCGCGAAGGCGCTGCGGGCGCTGGGGCGAAGAGACGAAGCGATGAGCGAAATCACCACCACGCTCGAAAAGTTCGCGGCGACGCCGGCGGCGGCCGAGGCGCTCCGGCTCAAGACCGACTGGCAATGAAGTTCGGGCGACCCGCCCCACCTCGCCCGACCTGTGGAAGGTCTGCTCTGGCTCGAGGTACCAGGGGGCATGAGCGAACCCCTGACGTTGGAAAAGGTCGACCGCGCTTACGACTCGCCACCGTGGTGGTACGACGTGCGCGGTTTTCTCATTTTGTGTTTCTCGTACCGCAGCACCGTGTGGGCGCAGGTCGCGTTTTTCAGCGCGAACATGTCGGCGCGGCACCTCGAAGCCGCCATCGGCACGGGCACGCTGTTCGCGATCATCATGTGGTGGCGGCGGTGGCGCGGAGCCCCGGCGATTCGCGTGGTGGGCTTTGACTACGCCGAAGCCATGCTGGCCGGCGCCCGGCACCGGTTCGAGCACCGACCCGACATCACCTTGCTGAGGGCCGACGTCGCGAACCTCCCGTTTCCACCCGGGTCGTTCGACTCCGCCAACATCGCCAACGCGGTGCACTGTTTTCCCGACGTGGGGGCGGGGCTGGCCGAGCTGTCTCGGGTGCTGAGGCCCTCGGGCACCCTGGCGCTCAACGCCTTGGTTCGGCCGCGCGGGTGGGCGCCGTTTCGCTGGCTGTCGAACCGCATCAACGCGTGGGGCATGCGCAAAGGCATTCTGCACGACGTCTTCGAAGAGAGCGCCATGATCGAAGCCGTGCGTCGGGCCGGCTTTGAAGTCGTGCGCAGCCTCCGAACCGGCAACACGCTGAATGTCTTGGCCAGAAAAACCTGAACCGTTTCTAGGCGTTGCGGGGGCCTTCCAAAAAAAGAACCGGGCCCGTGAAAGGCCCAACCCCTTTCAAGGAACGTCAAGACATGAGCGTCACCTCATCGCCGGTTCGGTTCGAATACGACAAAGCGTTCAGCCGCAACCTGGGGTGGGTCACCGAAGCCGAGCAGCAGAAACTGAAGAAGGCGCGAGTGGCCATTGGGGGGTTGGGGGGCTCGGGCGGCATTCACCTCGTCACGCTCGCGCGGCTGGGCATTGGCGCGTTCAACTTGGCCGACTTCGACTCGTTCGACCTCGTCAATTTCAACCGCCAAGCCGGCGCCATGATGTCGACGGTCGGCCGGCCAAAAATCGACGTGATGCGCGACACGGCGCTCGACATCAACCCTGAGCTCGACCTGCGGCTCTTTCCCCAAGGCATTCAGCCCGACAACGTGAAGGCGTTCTTCGCGGGGGTCGACCTGTACGTCGACGCGCTCGACTACTTCGCGTTCGACACGCGGCAGTTGGTGTACCGCACGCTCGCCGAACTCAAAATACCGGCCATCATCGTCGCGCCGCTCGGCATTGGCGTGGCGATGGTGAACTTCATGCCGGGCCAAATGACCTTCGAAGAATACTTTCGCTGGGAAGGGGTGCCCGACGTCGAGAAGGGCCTGCGCTTCATGGTGGGGCTGTCTCCGGCGATGTTGCAGCGCACCTACCTCGCCGACGCGAGCCGGGTGAAACTCGGGCAGCGGGCCGGCCCGTCGATCGGCGGGTCGTGCCAAATGTGCGCCGGCGTCGCGGCGGGCGAGGCGCTGAAAATCTTGCTCGGGCGGGGGCGCGTGTTCGCGGCGCCGCACGCGGTGCAATACGACGCGTACCGAAACGAGTTGGCCCGCACCTGGCGGCCGTGGGGCAACGCCAACCCGATTCAACGGTTGATGATGTGGGTCATTCGGCGGCGGCTCGCTCGCGGCCAGTTGGTGAAGTCGCTCCCCGATTCGACCGCCCACGTCTGACTTCGCCGCGAACCCTTTGGAGCCCCCATGCACGTCGAGACCTCGCTTCAAGCGCCCCTGCCGTCGCGACCGCCCGCCCTCACGCGGAGCCGGGTGCGCACCCTGCTCGAACACCCCCAACCGTCGCTCGACGCGTTCTGCCGGAGGTGGGGCCGCGCGGCCCTCTTGCACCTGCCCGACGACGAATTGGTGCAGCGGGCGATGCTGCTGAACGCCGCCACGCGTTTGGCGGCGAGGGCACCGACCGCTTCGGCCGTGCAGTCGCTCGTCATGCTGCGCGCCTTTCGCGACATGGCCATCGACTTTCTCGGTGGCCGCGAGGGCCGGGCCGTCATCGGCCGGGGGCCCGAAGCCGAGCTGCGCATGTCGCACGAGTCGGTTTCGAAGAAGCACGCGTCGCTCGACTGGGCACCGGGCGGCACGTGGGTGCACGACTTCAATTCGCTCAATGGCACGCACCTCAATGGCGTCGCGGTGCGCGAGCCGGCCGCGCTCGAAGACGGAGACTTGCTGCGCCTCGGCGACGCGACGCTCGTCTTCGTCACGAGCCCGACGCTCTACCTGCAGCTCGAGTCGGTGCGGCACAGCAGTCTCGGTGACAGCTGATGCGGCCGCGGTCGAGCGCGTGGGCCCGCGCGCGGCGCACGCTCAAGAAGTGGTCGCTCTTGGCGATGGCCCGGTTGCCCCGAGCGCTGCGCGACGAGCTGGTGTTGCGGCGAATCGAAGCCGACACCGAATCGCTGGGTGGCGCGGTCGTGAAGATCGCCGAGACCCCCGCCGAACACGAGCAGGCGTCGCGGCTGTTGTTTCAGACGGTGCGGGTCACGTCGTTTCTCATGCTGCCCACGACGGTGCGCTTCGTCGCGCTGGTGAACGGCGAAGTCGTGGCCACCTTGTCGTTGATTCAAGACTCCGAGCTGGGGCTGCCGCTCGAAGCCGCCTACGGCGACGCGGTGCGGGCCTTGCGCGGCCAAGGTGGCCTCATCGCCGAAATTGGCGCGCTCGGAGTGAAACCCGAACACCGCGGCCACGGCCTCACCCTGCTGCTCTACAAGGCGATGTGGAAGACGGCGGTCGAGCTGTTGGGCGTCGAGCACTTGGTCGTCGCGGTGCGGCCCGAGGTCGAACTGTTCTACGCCGCGACGCTGCGCTTCGAGCGACTGACCGACGCGACGCCGCGGTACCCGGGCATCAATTCGGCGTCGACCGCGCTGCACTTGAACCTGAAAACCGCCCAAAACGAATTTCGGCGAGCGTTCGCGACGCGCCGACGAGGCTTCAACCCGTACCGCTTCTTCGTTGAAATGCAGCACCCCCACCTGCGACTGCCGACGAGCGACGCCGAGTTCGAACGGCTGCGCCAGGCCCACGAGCGGGCGGCCATTCGCCTGGCGTGGCTGCGCCCCGAAGTGGTCATGACCCTCGCCCCCGACGACTTCAAAGCGCTCGAAGACGCGCTGTCGCCGGTACCCCGACCCAGCCGTTGAACGAATCGAGCGCACGCCATGTCGAAGACCTTGGAGCGGGTTTCAGAACGCACCGCGAAGTGGCTGGTCGAACAGCCGAGACAAGTGGCCTTCGTGTTGGCGGTCATCGTGTTCGCGAGCGTCGTCGCGCTGCCGAAGTTGCGGCTCGAGTCGGGCACGCGGGTCTTCGTCGCCGACGACGACCCGGCCCAGCAATTCTTGAAAGAAATCGAAACGACGTTCGTGAGCGACGACGTCATTTTCGTGGCCTACGAAACCGACGACCCGTTCTCGAAGTCGAGCCTCGAGCGCATTCGCGCGCTGGGCGCCAAGGTGGCCGACCTGCGCGGCGCCGACGACCGGCCGCTCGTCGACGACGTGGTGAGCTTGTCGACGGTGAAAGACGTTCGCGGCGCCGACTCGACCTTTCACTCCGTCGCGCTGGTGCCAGACGACGTGCCCGACGACGCCGCCCCGCTCGACGACATTCGCCGCCACGCCCTTTCGAATTGGCTCATTCGCCAAGGTCTGTTGTCGCCCACGTCGCCTCGGGTCGCGGCCATGCTGGTGCGGCTCGAGCGTGGCTCGAGTGACGAGGAGCGGGCCCGGGCCGTCGCGGGGGTGCGCCGCGAAATCGAAGCGGTGACCGCCGCCGGGTCGACGACGCGGTTCTGGGTCACCGGGGCGCCGGTCATCGAAAGCGATTCGGTCTTCTACATGCAGGTCGACCTGAAGCGCTTCATACCCGTCACCTACCTGCTGCTCTCGGCGCTCATTTACTTCTTCACGCGCCGCGTGGCCGGGGTCGCGCTCGCCTTCTTGAATGCCAGCCTCGCTGTGATTTTCGGCATGGGCACCCTGGCGCTGTTCGGCTCGCTCACCAACTTGTCGACGGTGATGCCGCCCATGTTGATGGTGCTCTCGGTGGCGACGGTCGTGCACTTTCTGACCGAATATGCGCGCAACACCCACGTGGTGGGGCCGGCGCGCGCGGCCGAGGTGTCGCTCAAAGAATTGCTGGTGCCGGCCTTCATGTGCGAACTCACCACCGCGGTCGGTTTCGTGTCGTTCGCGTTCAGCCGCATACCCGCGATGCGTCAATTCGGCATCGCCGCGGCCATCGCCGTCATGGGTGCGTTCGTCACGAGCTTTTTGCTGTTGGGGCTCACGGTGCGGTGGTTCGGGGCCGAGCGGCTCATTTCGCCCAAGGGCATTTCGGCGAGCGAGCGGGTCGAGCGGGTCATGAACCGCTACACCGACCTGTCGATTCGCCGGCCCAAGTTGATTTTGTCGGTCATGGCGGGGCTCACCCTGGTCTCGGCGGTGGGGCTCGTGTGGTTCAAGGTCGACCACAGCACAGTCGACCAGTTCACCGGCGACCTGCCGATTCGGCGAGCGACCGACCTGGTCAACGCCGAACTGGGAGGGAGCAACGAAATCATCGTGTCGGTGCGCACGCGCGACGAGAACCGTTTTCTCGAGCCGCGAGAACTGAAGAAGCTCGAGGCACTCCAAGCGTTCTTGGCGAGCGACGTGAATGCGACGATGACCACGTCGGTGGCCGACCACGTGCGGCTGATGCACCGGGCGCTGAACGACGAGCGAGAAGAAGCGAACCGGCTCCCCGACACGCGCGAGCAAGTGGCGCAGCTCGCGCTGCTCAACGGCGACGACCGGCTGTTTCAGTTCGTCGACCGGTCGTGGCGGTGGGCCCGGGTGGGTGCGAGAACGACCGAAGCGGGCTCGGCGGTGTTGACGCACCGGTTCGAGCAGATCGACCAGTACTTGAAGGCAAACTTCCCCGCGGGCGAAGGGTACGACGCGCGCGTCACCGGCGCGACGTACCTCGACATTGTCATGTCGAACAACATTCTCGACGGGCAGACCAGCAGCTTTCTCATTTCATTCGCGCTGATTTTCTTGCCCATCATTGCCGTGTTCGGCTCGGTGGTGGCGGGCGCGTTCACCGTGCCGTCGAACGTGTTCCCCATTTTGGCGTGTCTGGGGGTCATGGGCTGGGTGGGCATACCGCTCGACGTGGCGACGTCGATGACGACGTCGATTGTGCTGGGCATTGCGGTCGACGACACCATTCACTTCATTCAGAGCATGCGGCAGGGGCTGGCCGAGCACCAAGACCTCGAGCGGGCGGTGCGCCACACCATGGCCACCAAAGGCGTGGGCGCCTTGTGGATCACGCTGATCATCACCTTCGGTTTCGGGGCGTTGATGGCGAGCAACTTCAAGCCGACCTTCAACTTCGGGCTCATCACCGCGTTCGCCATGGTCGCCGGGGTCGTGGCCGAGGTGCTGCTGCTGCCGCCGCTCATCATTGTCACCCAGACGAGGCGCTGGGCGTGCCGCGACATGCTCGCCTTCACCGAGCGCCCGAACGCCGACCCCGCGTCTCACGCCGGAGCCACCACATGAAGAAACACCAAGCGTTGTTGTTGCGTCGTACCGCTGTGGGCCCCGCGCAGAGCGCTCGCGACATCGTCGACGCAACGACAAGCGCCACCGGGTGGCCTACGAGCACACCCGCGCGCGCATGAGCCTGCAAGAAAAAGAAGGCGCCGCTCGAGAGCGAACCATCGCGAGCTGGTACGCGAACGACGAGGCCCGCGGCGACAAGCTGCGGGTGAAGTTTCAAGCCCCGGCCGACGTGCAAGGCACCGGGTTGCTGTCGCTCGAGGTCGTGGGCTCAGGCGACACCGACGACGAGCAATGGCTGTACCTCCCCGCCTTCAAGAAGACGCGGCGAATCGGCCAGGCCGAGTTGGGCGACCGCTTCGTCGGCACCGACTTCTACCCCGTATGGCTGCGCCAGCTCGACGACTACACCTATTCACTGTTGCCGAGCGAGACCCTCGACGGGCACGACTGTTGGGTCATCGAAGCGCTGCCCGCGGCGGCGCGGGTGGTGAAGCAGTCTCCCTACGGGCGAACCGTGCTGTGGGTTCGCAAAGACAATGCGTTCGTCGTGCGGGCGCGCGTGTTCGACCGCAAGCTGCAGCCGCTCAAAACAAATCGACGCGGCGGGCCTCAGCCGGTGACGAAAGAGGCGTGGCGCGCCGACGTGACGACGGTCGTCGACGTCGCGCGAAAGCACCGCACGGTGGTGACCGTCATCGACCGAGAGGTCAAGGCGAACGCCGACGACGTCTTCACGCACCGGCGACAACTCGAGTCTGAATAGCCGCGCCGATGACGCGCCTGTTCACGGTGCTGCTGGCTGCTGGCGTCGGCCGCGGCCGTTCGAAGAAGCTGGTGACCGCGCTGGCGAAGCAATTTTGCCCGTGAGGCGGGCGGCTCAGTGAAACCGACCATCGAAGTCGGTCGCGGGCGCGCAGGCCGAGACGTCGCGCAAGCGCACCAACGCGTACGCTCCGTCGGTGGCCAGCTCGACGCCGTCGGCCGAGCCGCGCGTGCCGATGACCGCGTTGACCGAGCGCGGGTCGCGCGGAGGGTGGGTGGCGTCGAACAAGGGTACGGCACGGCGCAGGGCCGAGTACCCGCCGCTCGCGTCGACCTCGCGGTTGAGCAATTCGACCCCACACACGTCGGGCCGCTGGCCCGCCACGCGAAGCAAGCGGTTTTCGGGCCCGCCGTCGTCGAACGCGGCGGCTTCGGGAGTCGGGTGGGCCATGCCGAGTTGTCGCCAAGTCAGCGACACCGGCGGCGTCTCGAGCGTCAGGGCGAGCGCCAACACCACGGGTGCCACCCGGCCGAACCGCGGCCACCGCTCGCGCAGGGCGTCGAACCCGAGGGCCGCCGTGGCGCACCACAGCGGCACTGCGGGCAACACGAAGCGCAATTCTTTGTGGGCGATGCAGCAATGCACCAAGAAAAACACCGCCCCGAGGCTCGCGAGCGCCACGCGCGGCCGGCGACCACAGGCACGCCGCGAGCGACGCTACCAGCGCCAACACCGAGAAGGCGGGCGCGCAGGCGAAGAGGTGCTCGGCGTAGTAGGTGAATGGCGCACGGCCGAATTCGGCGGCGGCTCGCCCCTCGACGACGTTGAAGCGCCAATATTCGAACAGCGAATGAAAAGGGGCGCCCCAGGTGACCCAGTCGATGAGCCCGAACACCGCGGCTCCGGAAGCCAAGGTGACGAAGGCGTGCCGCGCGGCGCGGCGGTCTCGACGAAGCCAGAACACCACGGGCAGCGCCACCGCGACGAGAGCCACCTGCACCCGCACCATCACCGCGAGCGCGAGCAGCGCGCTGCCCCACCGCACCTTCGAGAGCGACGCGGGTTCTTCGAGGGCCAACGCGAGCCCGGCGACGAGCGGCAGCGTACACGCCGACTCGGCCAACCCCGGGGCCCGAGCAACACCGCCACGTTCAACAGCCCCCACGAGGCCGCGGCGAGCACTTGGGCGGTGACACCGCCGCGCAGGCTCCGCACGAGCCACGCGCACGCTCCGGCGGTCAGGCCCGAGGCGAGCGCCAGCGCGAGCTTCGCTCCGAGCCACCCGCCGAGCGCGACGGCCGGCACGAGCAACGCCGGCAGAACCCACGGGCGCGCGCCGACCACGAACTCCCACGGTACGAAGCCGACGTGAAACCACAGGCGGTGCGCCTGTTCGACCGACTGAAACACTTCGTCGGGGTACAGCACGCCGTCGTCACGCCACGCGAGCACGGCGCGCAGGGCACACGCGCCGACGACGACCAAGCGAATACCCCAGCGGGCCAACACGCTTCGAGGTGTACCGCAACCGGCCCTCTTCATTCACCAACTTCACCGGAAGCCGGCCTGCGCGGGCCTGGCGAGGCGTATTTGTGGGCCGTACGACACGGGGCACCCAGCTGTGCCAGGCGCGCTCGGCCAGACGGAGCGCTTCGGGGTCTCCCACGAGGCGAGAGCCTGAAGCAGGCGGCGGCGAACGCCCACGCCAAGTTCGGCTGCGTAGGGTTGCGCTCGAGCGACTCCAACATCGACTGCGCCAGCTCGCGCGGCAACATGTAGGCAACGCCGAAATGCCGGTGGCGGCGCTTGAATACCGAGCGTCGGGCGAGCACGTCTTGTAGGGCGAAGGCGTCAGGGAGAACGTCACCGCCGCCCAGAGCGCCGCCATGGCCACCGCGGCTTGCCACGGCCAGGTGCCACGCAGCACGTTCGCGGCCGCGGCGACGGCCCCCATGAAGGCGAACCACCGAATGTACGCCCAGACCACGCTCTTCGCGTTGAGCGGTATTCGAATGGTGTGTCGGCCCTCTCGCATGACGAACACCGAGCCCATGGGCACGAGCGGCACGCCGATGGCGAAGAACCGGGTTTGAATGAACTCCCCGTCGAGTTGGTCGACTTTGCCGGTCAGCATGGTGCCAATACCGAACATTCTCTTGGTCGACCCCAAGACCCGCGCGGGTGTGCAACGGGTTGTCGATTTGCCTTCGAGCGGGCCCATGCCATGTTCACCCGCCATGGCCAGGCTTACGCCGTGGTGGAGTCTCGTGGTGTTGGCGGGTGTCGGGTATGGGCCGGCACGCCCAACCCGCACTGTTCAGCCTTTTGACCTTGTTCCTTTTTTTGGCAGACGCCGACACCGACCGGCTGAAGAAATCTGGGTGCCGTCGATGGAGAACGCCCCATCTTCTCAAATTGAGGAAATTGAAGAAGGGCCCGACATCACCACGGTCTCGCTCGAAGAGCTGCTTTCGCAGCCGGTCGAGGTGGCCTCGCGGCAGGCCGAAAAGCAGCGCAGGGCCCCAGCGTGCTGA
This sequence comes from Myxococcaceae bacterium, assembly GCA_044225205.1. GTDB lineage: Bacteria > Myxococcota > Myxococcia > Myxococcales > Myxococcaceae > JAEUJT01. The sequence goes on from JBGAIY010000102.1 coordinate 9,363, forward strand.
CGGTGTTGACGCGCGAAGAGCTCACCGCCTTGGGCGCGCGCGACCTCTCAGACGCCCTCGCGTTCGTGCCGGGTTTCACCCAAGCGCTCGACGTTCAAAACACGGTCGGGCTCGGGGTTCGTGGCATTTGGGCCCATGAAGGCAAGGTGTTGATGCTCGTCGACGGGGTCGACATGACCGACCTGCTTTACGGGGCGAACGCGTTCGGCATGCACTACCTCGTCAGCAACATCGAGCGCATCGAGATCATTCGGGGGCCGGGCTCGGCGGTGTACGGCGGCAACGCCGGCATGGCGGTCATCAACGTCATCACCAAGAACGCCGACAGCCTCGAAGGCGGCGAAGTGCACGCGCGCTACGGCCAAATGCACACCGTGTTTTCAGACCGCAGCCTCGGGCTCAACGTGGGGCACACGTTTCAGGTCGGCGGCTCGAAGCTCGGCGCTTCGGTGACGGGCTACCTGGGTCAAGGCAACCGCAGCGAGGGCCAATTTCGCACCTTCACCGGCGACGAATACGCCGAGCTCGGCCAATTCAACAATTCGAGCACCGACCCCGCCTTCGTGAACGCGGCGCTGTCGTGGCGCGGCTTGAGCGCGCGGTTCATTTACGACGGGTACAGCCAAGGTTCGATCGACGGGGTCGGCGACATCATGCACCGCACGTTGCCCGACGGCACGGTCGAACAGCACGCGGGCCGCATTCTGTTCGAGACCCTGGCCGCCGACCTTCGCGGCGCCTTCGCGCCGGCTGACAATTGGTCGATCGAGCCGCGCATTTTCTTTCGCCGCCAGCGGCCTTGGGTCGACACCGACCCCACCTCGGGCTCGTACTACGACAAAGCGGCCCAGCGCTTGGGGGCGTCGGTCGCGGCGAGCTAGCGGGTGTTGCCCAACTTGCAAGTGACCGCCGGGCTCGAAGGCACCTGGGACGTCGGCTTCGCGTACCACCCCGAGAGCGTCGGCACCGGGTTGCACACCGACTTTTCGGCGCTCAACCCAGCCGACCCGTCGCAAGCGAACATCGGCAACGGCGTGGCGTACCTGCAAGCCCGGTGGGACACCGCCATCGCCAACTTCACCGTCGGGGCGCGCCGAATACAACGGTGCGGTGGGGCCTTCGTTCGTGCCGCGCATCGCCGTCGCCGAAGAGCCTCGACAAGTTCACGGCCAAGCTGCTTTTGAGCGGTGCCTTTCGGGCCCCGTCGCTCGAGAACCTGAACCTCGGCGAAAACCTGCGCCCAGAGCGCATTTGGGCGGGCGAAGTCGAGCTCGGCTACCAGCTGACCGACTGGGCGTACGCGTCGGTCAACGCGTACTCGGTCGAAGTGACCCAGCTCATCGCCTACTCGGTCGACACGGCGAGCGGCGTCGAGGCGTACCGCAACGAGGGCCAGGTCGGCAGCCGCGGCGTCGAAGCCGAAGTGCACCTGCGCGGCTCTCACGGGTTCGCCCGGTTGAGCTACTCGCAGGCCGAGGCCAGCTCGGGCACCAACGTCGCGACCTTCTTGTTGCCCGACACCCGCGCGCGGCTCGTGGCGATGCCAGCGCGCAAAATCACCGCCATGGGTCAGGTGTAGCTGACGACGCACGGCATTTCGGCGAACCCGTCGTTCATCGTGAAACCGAGCGCGGCGGGTACCTCACCGGCGTCGACGGAGTGCCAATGGTGGGGCTCTTGCCGACCACCGCCATCGTCAACTTCAACCTCGCCTGGGACGGCCCCAACGACGGCTCGTGGGCGTCGGGGTTGTCGGTGTCGGCCGGCGTGAACAACCTGTTCAACGCAACGGCCGTGGGTGCAGGCCTACAACGGAGGCCACGCGCCCTTGCCGTCGCGCGGCACCGACTTGTTCATTCGGGTGTCATACGCGCTCGAGGTGGCGCGGCCCGCCCCAGGAGCGACTCCGTGAAAACCTGGCGGCCGTGGGTGGCGGCGGCGTGTCTGTGGGCCATGGCCGGTTGGGCTTCGGTTCCTCCGCACCTGGCGTTGATGGTGATGTTGAAGGTCATTACGTACGATTCGCGGTTCGACCCCGAGCTCAACACCGATTTCGTCGTGTGCGTGCCCTGGGCCCCCTCCCAAAAAGCGGCACTCGAGCAGACACTCAAGGCCTTCGACAGTGGGGGCAGCCCGAAGCTGGGCATGCGCCACGTGCGCATCAAGCCGGTGCCGGCCGCCGACATTGCCGGCGCGCTCGACGCCGAGCACGCGGCCGCGGTGTTGCTGCTGCCCGACACGCCCCCTGCCCTCGCCGACGAGATGGCGAAAGAAGTCGCGACCCGTAAGCTGTACTCGCTGACGCTCGACCCCGCGAACGTGGCCACCCAGTCGATGTTGGGCGTGGCCGAAGGAGCGGCAAGCCGCGCATCGTGCTCAACCCGAAGCTCGCCAAGGCGGCCGGGGCCGAGTTCAGCTCGAACGTGCTGAAGATCGCCCGGTTGGTGCCGTAGCGCCGCGGGGGTTGAGCGGAGATGGTTTCGCGACCGAACCGACGCCTTTGATTTGGTCTCGAGCGAGGGCAGATCAACTGAACTTCGCAGCGGCTCAATTCGCATGGGCAGGCCCGGCAGGTCGACCATGGTTGGCGCGCCGAGCCGCAGCTCGGTGAATTCGTACCCCGCGGTGCCCTCTTTCCACGACTCGCCGCGGAGCGTCGACGGCGAGACGCGCCCAAAGAGCGACTTGGCGAGCACCAGCAACTGCGGCGTGCCGAACGTGCGGTACGCCTCGAGCAACACTTCGATTCGGCCGAGTGTGCCGCAACAGAAGTCGCCCAAGGCGCCGGCGACGGGCACCGACGGCATCGCCAGTTGAATGAGGGCTTGGTAGGCGGGGTCGGCCGAATAGCGCCAGCCCAAAATGGCGGTGAGACACACGCCCGGGGCGCCGCTGCACACCCCGTGCGCAAACACCGTGCTGCGCGTCGAGGTCGGCCACACCTGGGCGTCGGCCTCGAGGCGCGCCGAGCGAATCAGCAACCGCAGCACCCGCCGCCGCAGCGCCCGCTCGTCGACGCCCAAGAGCGCCGACACCATTTCAAGCGCGAGGAGCGTGCCGCACAGCCCGTGTGCCAGGCCGAGCTTCACGTCGGCACCGCGGCGCACGTGCCCAAGACACTGCTGAAGCCGAGCCACCAGGCGCTGATGCAGCGCCGCCGCGAGCCGCCGGGCCTGAGCCGGCCGACCGGTCGACGCGCACACCAAGGCGGGCACGGCCCCTTCAAGACCTTCGTAGAACCCGAAGACGGTGGTCTTCAGTGCCGCGCGCAGCGGGCCCAGAGCCGGGAATCGACCGAGCCCAGGCAGCCCTGTTGGAGAATGACCCGACTGCCGAGCCCACCCCAAGCCGAGCAGCAGGTTCGGGGCGGGTACGACGGTTCGAAGGGCGACGGCCGCCCAGCCAACCGCGCCCGCTGGTGGGCGAGGTACGCGCGCATCGGCTCGACGCCCAAAACCGTGGGCAAAATAGACCCCGGTCTGGTGCAGGTGCCCCCGAAACGACGCCGGGCCGGTGGGCGCGACCGTCAGGCCGACGGGGTCCACGTGCTGCCGGTGGTCGTGCAGCCAGCCGAATTGTTGAAGCACGACCGGCCGCCGAGGGCCGAGCGCATTTGCGGTTGCGTCAACTCCCGCAGCTTCTCGAAGCCGAGATCAAGACCTTTGTTCGCATTCTTCTTGGGTTTATGGTGCCTCACGGTGGTGTGTTCGGGGTGCGTCTCTCGAAGCCCTGACGAACCCGCCGAGGCGAATTTTGCGCGCACACGTGAACGAGCGGCCCCACTTGAAAATGCACGGTTACGCCCGCGCCCGAACCTCAGCCCGCCCCGTGTGTGCAAGCCACTGACACCCCACCAAGTGCGGCGCTCGAACCAGCCGAGTAGATTTCGCACGCGGTGACGAGCGCGAGCGGCACATCTCCTTCACGGTCGCTCGCGGCGCTCACCATTGTGGGGCGGCTGCGAGGTACGCGGTTTTTGACGTTGTTCGTCGTGCTCTGCGTGCTGTTCGTGGCGACGCTCGCGGGCCAATTCGTCGCCGTGCGCACCGAGCTGGGCATGGCCGACCTGGGGTTCGAGGCGCAGCGAACGAGCGACGCGTTGGTGGGCGTTCACCCGGGCTGGCCCGAGCTCGACATGGGAGACCGGCTCATCAGCATCAACGGGCTCGACCCCACGCGCGAAGACTTCTTCTCGTTGAAGACCAAGGTGGCGCCCGGCCCGGTGACCGTGGTGTTCGAGCGCGACGGCGAGGTGCGCCAGCTCACCGGCGAAGCCGTGCCCATGCCCGTGCCGAAAATGTTGGCGGTGTTGGCGCGGTGGTTGACCGGCGTGGTCTTGGTGTTGCTGGGCATGGTGGTCTTCTTGCTTCGGCCCGGTGCCAAGGTGAGCTGGCTGTTCTTCGTCTTTCTCGGCGAGTTGGGCATGGTCGTCGTCATCGGCCCCGGGTTTCCACTGCGGGGCATGACCACCTTCGCGATGGTGGGCACGCTGTTCATCAGCGCGCCGGCGTTCGGCGTGCACCTGTTCACCGAGTTCCCCTCCGAGCTGCCGAAGGTGCGCCCGCTCGTCTGGGTTATGCATGCCCTGACGGTGGTGGTGGGCCTCGGGTACGGGCTCGTGTTTCTGACCGGGCGCTTTTCACCCGAAGCCCAAGGGCTCTACGCGAGCGTGACGCGGGTGCTGACGGTGTTGGTGGCGCTGCCGATGTTGTCGGTCGTCACGTACCAATGGTGGGCGGCCCGAAAGAACGGCACGGCGCGCTTGGAGGCCATGACGCGCACCTTGATGCTCGCGACCTACCTCGGGCTGTTCGTACCGTTGGTGGTGAACGTCATCGTTCGGGTGCTCCGGCTCGAAGGCAGCTGGGCCCACCAAGTCTCGGCCGCGGCGGTCATTGCGTTCGCGCTGACCGCGGCGTCGGTGACGGTGCAGCACAACCCGTTCGAAATTGACCGCTACGCCGGCGCGGTGGTCGGGTACGTGGTGACGCTCGGCGCCTTGGGTGCCCTGTTCGTGTCGTCACTCATCGTGGTGCCGCTGGTGGTGAAACGCCTGGGGTTCGCGAACAGCTCCGAAGCGCTCGTGGTGGTGACCGCGTTGACCTTCGCTTCGTTCGGGCCGGTGTACCGGCGGTTGCGCAAAGCGGTCGACCGGTGGTTCTCACGCGAACAGGCCGACGCGCTGCAAACCTCTGACGTGTTTCGCCGCATTGCCGACTCGGTACAGAACGAGTCGCAGTCGGTCAGCCTCGGCCGCGTGGTCGAAGCCGCCATGCTGCTGGGAGCCGAGCGCTCGGCGCTCTGGCAAGTCGACGCCTCGGGCCGGTCGTTTCACCGGGTGCTGTGGCAAGGCGGGCCGGCCTCGGTCGAGCCCCAACCGCGCGACGGGCCGCTGGCTCCGGCGCTCGACCGCTCGGGCGGCGTCGCCCACTTGAGCCCCGGCCGGCTGCCCGCCGAGACCCAAGAAGCGCTCTGGCAAGTCGACCTGGCCATGTCGGCGCCGGTTCGCGCGCACGGAGTGCCGGTCGGTTTTCTGGCCGTCGGTCGCCGCGCGTCGGGCTTCGGGTACCGCGACGAAGACTTGGCGTTTCTCGACACGCTCGCGTCACAAGCGGGCCTGGCGCTCGAACGCGGTGAAGTCGTTCGACAAATTGGCCGTTACCGGGTCGAGCGCCGGCTCGCCACCGGGGGCATGGCCGAAATCTTCGTCGCCTGGCAGCTCGGCCCCGGAGGGTTCGAACGCAAGGTGGCACTCAAGCGGCTGCTGCCCGAGCTCGCCGAAGACCCGCGCTCGGCCGCGGGCCTGCTCGACGAAGCCCGAATCACCGCGCGGCTCCAGCACCCGAACATCGCCCAGGTGTACGAGGTGGGCCTCGAGGCGGGGCAGCACTTCATCGCCATGGAGTTCATCGAGGGCGCGGCGCTGCGCTCGATCATGGCGGGCCAGCACGCGAGTGGGCTCGCCACGCCCCTGCCCGTTGCGCTGGCGGTCGCGCAGGGGCTGCTCGGGGCGCTCGAGCACGCCCACCAGCTCAAAGACGCCGACGGCACGCTGCTCAACGTCGTGCACCGCGACGTCACTCCGGCGAACGTGCTGGTGTCGAGCCGGGGCGAGGCGAAGCTGCTCGACTTCGGCTTGGTGATGGCGTCGACCCGCCTCTTTCGCACCCAAACCGGCGTCGCGCGCGGCACCGTGCCCTACATGAGCCCCGAGCAAGCCATGCACGACACCGTCGACGCGCGGTCTGACGTCTTTGCCGCCGGAGCCACCTTGTACGAGCTCTTCACTGGGGTGCGCGCATTTCCTGAAGGGGTGACGGGGCCGCGGCCCGCGCCCGCGTCGACGGTGAACGCAAAGCTGCCCAAGGCGTTCGACCAAGTCTTCACCGGCGCGCTCGCGTTCTCGATGAACGAGCGGTACCCCAGCGCCGCCGCGTTTTGGCAAGCGCTCGTCAACGCGGCCGGAGCCACGCCCGTCGCCCCCGCCGCCGAAGTCGCCGAATGGGTGGCCCGACACGCCAAACACGCCGACCCTCCACCCAAGAGCGAAGCCAAGACCCGGTCGTCGTCGGTGCCAGTCGGCCAAGACGACCCCACCGGCCGGCTCGAGACGTGAGCGCCCGACGACGTGAGGCGGTGAGGCGGTGAGCGAAAGCTTGTAGAGCGGCGGTCGCCTTGGGCGCCATCAGCTCCAGCCGCGGCGCCGAGTCACCGGCGCATCACTCGGCAGTGCCTTCAGTCGACCAGCGCGTTCGCGATCGACTCGGGGTGCGTTTCAAAGAAGTCGACCGTGGCGGAACACCGCCGGCACCCCGCCGGCCCCCCTGTGGAGCGAGCGGGTGCGGGCAGGGAACACGGTCAACGACAAAAGCTGCTGATTTCTTGTAGCTGCGCGTTTGCTTGTTACCGTTGGCAACAAGAACCGGGCGCCCCACCACCCTTGGCCGCCTCCACTTCACTGGCACTCAGGGTCTTGAGGGTCGACGGCTTCAATTGGAGCATCTTTTTGTTTTGCATGTGAGCCTCCTGGGGTTGTTGTTCGGGCTCAATGCAAGCAAACCTCACTCCAATAGTAACCTCATGAAATCTTTAGTAGAATACAGTAAATAAGTACTCAGTTATTGCTCTCAAGACAGTTTATAGTGGCTGGTTGTGTTGTTAAGTTTTCGTTTTGAATCAAATACGGCGGGTTGCATGCCTTGGTTTCGGAAAGCCAACGGGGGAGTCGAAGTAATTCGCCGTTGCTGCTCGAGGCGATGAACGATTCGGCTCCCGACACGACCGCGTGAGAGAACGCGTCAGGAAACGAGTGCTTCGAGAGCATGATGTTCTTTTCGAGGTCGTAGACGAACCATTCACCACTCTCGACCAACATGCTCGCCAATGGCCAGCGCACATCAACGGCAATCACCAAGCCACCGCGAGTGGGTACTTTGGTGACCCGCCAACGCTCGCTCAAATCGCTGATGTTCCACTCAGTCAATATTCCGCCAAAGCCGGCGACAATGATGTGATCGGGCTCGTTCGCAGCGAAGACGCTCAGGTAGCCGCCGCGGGTCTGCTGCTGTTGCTCCAGGGTGAGCGCGGGCACCGAATACTTGAGGAGGGTGCCCGAGTCATCCCCGACGACCAAGTGCCGGCTGTCGGTCGAAAAGACACCGGTCGTCAATGACCGCCCTTCGGCGTGCAACGTCTGCGAACTGTGGTTCTTGAGGTCGAAAAACAGCAAGTTCCCGTCGAACATCGCAACGGCCAGCCAGCGCCCGCTCAAATCAAACCAAGCACCAATTGGAGCAGCCGCCAATGACATCACCCAATCATGCTCGCCGGGCCGAATGACAGTCATGGAGGTCTCATCGGCAAGCGCGAGAATGCCTGGTTTACCGAATGCGGCAGCAATGACCCGGCCGGCTGGTGCGCCAGAAAGCCTGCGACCCGACTCGAGTTCAAACCAGCCTGACTTGGTGGCGATGATGGTTTTCTTGTCGTCGGGGCTGGCCCATACGCCGAGCACGTTCGCCGGTGAAGGAACGACTGACGCACCTCGAACCGAGAGGTCGAACAGGGTCACCGTTGAATCAACGGCTGTGACCGCCGCCAACGGCCCACTCGTGGCAATCGAGGTGACCGCCTCGGTCGGGCCGGTAAACACCCAGCGTTGAACGCCAGACTGGCCGTCGAGCAGCACCACACGGCCGTCACGCCGTGCCGCCAGCACTCCGGCCCCGGCCCAGCTCAGCGCCGTTAAGCCGTCAGGCGACAACGGCACGGTCCTCGTGACGCGACCCGATGACCCTTCAATGAGGTAGACGGTGCCTTCAGCACCCACGGCGACCCGCCCCTGATCATTCGAAACGAGTTCGAAAACTTCGGCGCGGGTTTCCAACGACCAGCCGAAACGACCATCGAGCCCAATGCTGCGAACAAGGCCCCCGGGCGTGTTGAACACGACCTGGTCGTTGGGCAACCACGCCACCCCATGCACGACCTCGTGCGGCACAGCATGCAGCACGACTCGCTTCGCTTCGGTGTCATACACCCAAAGCCCTCGAAACGAGGCCGGCACCGCGGCATTGCGTACTCCAGCGCTGGCCGCCAGGTAGCGCCCGCTTGGGCTCCAGGTGGTAACGACGACGGGTACATGCTCTTGCTCAGTGACCGTTACGACGTTGGTGCCGTCGAGCGCGACGGCTCTGCCTGAAAACGCGGTTGACAGCCCAAAATGGTTCGCCCCAAAGCGGGTGATCGAAAAAATGGGGGTGCCGACGTCCAGCAGCCGTTCTCCTGCTCTTCCTGGGGTCACCAGGCGCAACTTCGACGTGCGGTCGGCCAAAAGCACGTCGCCTCCCTCGGTAAACTCACCGATACCACCAGGCAATGCCTCAGGAGCGTTGTTGCGGGCTCTCACGTCGAACAGGAGGCTGCTCGTGGTGCTGGCTGCAAGAAGCCGGTCGCCATTCGGGGAAAACGAAACGAGTCGCGCAAACGTCGCCCACGTCTGCACCCGGCCCCTCGCCAACCAAGCCGAAAATCGTTCGAGGTGCTGCAGGGCCGCTGACGGAGACTCGGTATGGCCCTCGCGCAAATAGGCCAGGGCCTCGAGAGGCTTGCCGTCGAGCAAGGCCAACCGCCCCTGTTCTTGCCGCAGCGCGACGAGTCGGTCTTGGGCTTGCTCGGCGCTGGCTGTCGCTTTGGCCGCGCTGGTCTTGGCCTCTTCTGCCGAGGCATCGGCCAATTGGTACGCGCGAAACACGACCACGAGCCCGGCCGCCAATGTGACAAATGCCGTCACCGCCAGCGCTCGCCGCAGCGTGCGTGCGCGCGCGTCTTCACGCGTGCTCGCCTGGGCGAATGCTTCTTCAATGTGCGTGAGCCGGCCGCCGAACCGACCGCGCCACACCCGGTACTCAGCGAGCGTCTCCTTGCGCCACAGGAGGCCCGAAGGGCGACCGCGCTCGTCCCACTGCTTGGCAGAAGCGCGCAGCGAGTCGCGCAAACGTGCCGTCTCGGCGTCTTCGCGCAGCCAGTCGACCAACCTCGGCCACGACACGATGAGTGCTTCGTGAATGATCTCGACCCGGTCGACCCCGCCCGCGTCTTCAGAGGTCACGAGCAACCGCGCGACGACCAGCTTTTCGAGCACCGATGCCGCCGTGACCGAGCCCCCCAGCACTTCAAGCATTTCTTGGCGCGAGTGCACGGCCCGCGTGCGCCGCGACGTCACCAAGTGGCGAAACACTTCTCGAACCAAGGCCGCCTCGCCGGGGCTCATTTGCGCGAGCGTCATTTCGGCGTGATGCGCCAACGCGCCACCGACGCCGCCGAGTGCCTCGTAGGTGGCCGCCCGCATTTGCCGCAAGTGGCGGTCGCGCAGTTCCCACAGTTGACTCGCCGTAAATGAAAGCAGCGCCAGGGCACCCGGGTATTCGGCCACTTCGTCGACCATGCGTTCGGCCAACTTTGGGTCGTCGAAGTCGAAGCCCACCCGCGCCGCCGGCTGGGTCAACACCTTCAGCAGGTCTTCTCTGGCCGGAGTGCCGATCAACTGGAGGGCTGAAGACAACCGCTCGCGAAGCGGTGCCAACTGCTGCACCTGAATGAGAAAGTCGTCGCGAACCGTCAACACCACGCGCAGCCTCCCCGAGGGGTGTTCGGCCCATTCAACCAACCGTTTGGCAAAGGCCACTCGCTCGTCGGCGGTTTGGCACAGGGTGATGAGTTCTTCGAACTGGTCGACGACCAAGACGAGCGTGGTGCTCGGGTCGAGGGCGGCCACCACGTCAGCGGCCGAAGCGCCCACCGGTACCGTAAAGCCGGCGTGCGCCAGCCGGCGCATCAGCGTCTCAAAAGGGCGCGCGCCTGGGCGGGTGACGACGGGGCGCCACGTCGGGGGTAAGACGGGCAGCACGCCCGCCAAAACGAATGACGACTTGCCGGCGCCTGACGGGCCCACCACGGCCAACAGCCCCGAGAGGCGAAGGCGGTTCGCGAACGACTGCACTTCGCTCTCGCGACCAAAATAGTTGTCGGCGTCGTCGGGGCCAAAGGTGGCGAGCCCTTTATACGGCGCCCGGGTGTTCTCGGCGGCGAGGGTGTTCGCCCCTCTCGCGTCGAAGAGGTGATCTTTGAACCACTGCCAGACGTCTTCGGCCTGACGCTCGAATGGGCTTGGGAACGCCACCAAGCGAGCACCGTGGCGGCCGGAGCCGTCGACAAAGAAGAACTCGTCGGCCAGGTTCGGGCCGGGAGCCAACACCGCGGCCAGCGGGGCGAGCGTGAGCACCGGAACTCCGACTGCGTCGACCAGACACGGCACACCGTCAGCGACCTGGGCTCCTGGTGCGAGCGGCTGTACCAAACGCCGAGGTCGGCGGGTGCCGACCCACCGCTCGGGCGCGTCGCGCTTCACCACGAGCGGGTAGTCACACACAAAGCTCAGTCCTTGAAGCACCGCGCCCAACGCCGGCACGAGGCTCCGCAACGCCGTCAGAATGACTTCGTCGGGCGCTTCTTTGTCGGGCCAAGCGGCTTTGGCCAACTCTCGCAATGCGACCTCTGCGGGCCCCGGCAACTCGTCGTTGGTCGTACCGAAAAACGCCGAAACCAATTCGGGCAACGGGTGCGCGCCCTTGCGAAAGGCAAAGGGGCGAACCAGTTCGCGCGCCAATTCGTGCCATTGGTCGTCGCCCAGTCGGTCGTGAGCCAGCGCTTTGAAGAGCGCCACGACGCGAGGCGCGTCTTCATGGGCACCAGGGCCCACGCGCGCCCGGCACGCCAGCGCTACGACGGCCACGTACCGCAGCACGACTTTGCGCACCATGACCACGCCTTCGAGCGCTTGCTTGGGCGTTCTCGCGCTGTCGAGCAATGCCACCGCTTCGGCCAGCGGCTGCGGCGCCTCCGAAAGCAAGTTTTCGCGCAACCCGTCGTCGAAGGCGGGGTTCGCCACGGG
>JBGAIY010000103.1:0-19442 GCA_044225205.1 Myxococcaceae bacterium
TCGAAGGCCGACTCGGCGTGCATCACCGCCCGAACCAGGTGCGCGGGCACGCGGTACCGCACCGCCGCTTCTTCGATGTACTCGTCGTACGCGGTGAGCGCGGCTTTGCTCGTCGTCGAAATTTTCGCGGGCTCGGTCAGCGGCGGAGCCGGTCGAAATTCACCTTCGATTTTGCGCGCTTGTCGGGCCTGCGCGCCCTTCGGCGCCACGTTCGTGTAGACGATGGTGCCGTCTTTCTCGACGTACTTGTAAATGCCACCGGCCCAGGCCAGGGCAGGGCACAGCAAGCTGATCAAAGCAATTCGGCTCATGGGCGAAATCGTGTTGCAGCGTACCCCTGGTTTCCCAGGTCCTTCAAATACCTGACGAATTCTTTCGTGGGTGATTAAACGGCCCACATGGCGCGTGCATTCGATGTTCTCGTTCTGGGTGGCGGCGTGGCAGGCCTCACTTTCGCTCTCGAGGCGGCCAAACACGGCAAAGTCGCGGTGCTCACCAAGCGCAGCAGGTCTGAGAGCAACACCATGTATGCCCAAGGAGGCATTGCCGCGGTGCTCGCACCCGACGACTCCGTCGACCGCCACACCGAAGACACCATTGTCGCCGGCGCTGGCCTGAATCACCGCGAAGCCGTTGAAATTACTGTGAAAGAGGGGCCCGAACGGCTTCGCCAGCTCGTCGCCCTCGGGGCTGAATTCAACCGCTCAGCCAACGGCGAATTCGACCTGACCCGCGAGGGAGGCCATTCGAAGCGGCGCATCGTTCACGCCCATGACGCGACTGGCAAAGAAGTCGAGCGGGCCTTGCTCAGCGCTTGTGATGAGCAACCCAACATCACCTTTTTCCCCGACACGACGGGCATCGACCTCATTCGAGACCAGGGGAGGGTGGTGGGGGTGTACGCCCTGCTCGAAGACGGCAACATCGACACGTTGCTCGGGCGGGTCACGGTGCTGGCGACGGGTGGCGCGGGCAAAGTGTACGTGTACACCACCAACCCCGACGTCGCGACCGGTGACGGGGTCGCCATGGCGTACCGGGCGGGCGCCAAAATCGCCAACATGGAGTTCTACCAGTTTCACCCCACCTGCCTGTACCACCCCGACGCGAAGAACTTTCTCATCTCCGAAGCGCTGCGCGGAGAAGGTGGCAAGCTGCGGCTTCGGTCGACCGGTGAGCGCTTCATGACGCGCTACCACCCCATGGCCGAGCTCGCCCCGCGCGACGTGGTGGCCCGCGCCATCGACGAAGAAATGAAGCGCACCGGTGACGAATGCGTTCACCTCGACATGACGCACTTGGGCAAGGCGTTCTTGCTCGAGCACTTTCCCACCATTTACGCGAAGTGCCGCGAATTCGGCATCGACCTCGCGGTGCAGCCCATACCCGTGGTGCCCGCGGCGCACTACATGTGCGGCGGCGTCGTGACCGACACGTTCGGGCGTACGTCGCTGCCGGGCCTGTACGCCATTGGCGAAGTCTCGTGCACGGGGCTCCACGGCGCCAATCGCCTCGCGTCGAACTCGCTGCTCGAAGGGCTCGTGTTCGGCCACCGCGCCGCGGCCACCGTCATCGACGAATTGAAAGCCGGCGTGCCGGCCCCCGGCAAAGTGCGCGACTGGGACAGCGGCGCCGCCGGCCCGTCTGACGAAATGGTCGTCGTCAGCCACAACTGGGAGGAGATTCGCCGCCTGATGTGGAACTACGTCGGCATCGTGCGCACCGGCAAGCGGCTCGCCCGCGCCCGTCGGCGGCTCGACATTCTGCGAGAAGAAATTCGCGAATATTATTGGAACTTCAAGGTCACCCGCGACGTGATCGAGCTGCGCAACATTGCCGACGTCGCCCACCTCATCGTCGAATGCGCCAGCCGGCGCAAAGAAAGCCGCGGCCTGCACTACACGCTCGACTACCCCGCGCTCGACGACCACAACTGGCTGCGCGACACCGTCATTCAACGAGACCTCTGAGTATGGCACTCGGCCCCCGCGACATCATGCCCAGCCAGCCGACCCCGCCGGTCGACCCGCCGCCTCGCGTCGCCGAGGCCTCGCCGGTGACTTGGGTCAGCTTCGCCGTGGTGGGGCTGTCGGTCGCCGCGTTCTTCGCCTGGCCCGTCGTGCCGTTCGTGCACGAACTCGGCGTGCTCTATGGGCCGCTGGTGCGCGAAGGCGACTGGTGGCGGGTGTTCTCGTTTCTCGTGACCCACGGCAGCGCCATGCACCTGCTGTTCAACATGTCGACCGTGTGGACGGTCGGTCGCTCGCTCGAGGCCCACGTCGGCAGCGGCCGCTTCTTGCTCATCAGCGGCATCGGTGGCGTCGGCAGCGCCGCGTTCATTCTGCTCTTCAACTTCGACGCTCCCACGGTCGGCGCCTCGGGCATGATTTTGAGCTGGGTCGGCGCCATGTTGCCCATCGCCACCAAGCAAGGGCGTCGGCAGCTGTTCGTGTGGCTCGCCCAGGTCGTGTTGATCAGCCTCGTGCCCGGTGTCAGCTGGGCGGGGCACTTGGGCGGCGTGGTGTTCGGTTTGCCGTGCGGCTTTGCCCTCAAGCAGGGCCCGGGCGTCTTTCGGTTCGCCATGCCCGTGCTCGCCTTCGCGACCGCCGTCTTCACCTACCTCGTCGGTTCGGGGCGGCTGTCGTGGTGAGTCGCCCGAGGGCGCTGGCCCCCAAGGAGTCGCCGTGATTCGTCGCGTCGCCGTGTACTGCGGTTCGAAAACGGGCAACCGCCCGGTGTACGCCGAAGCCGCTCGGGCGCTCGGGTCGGCGCTCGCGTCTCGCGGCCTCGGCTTGGTGTACGGAGGCGCCGCCCACGGGCTCATGGGCTCCGTCGCCGACGCCGTGCTCGAAGGCGGCCTCACCGCCGTCGGCGTGATACCCCAAGGCCTCGCCCGCCAAGAATTCGCCCACCCGCGCCTGACCGAAGTGCACTTCGTCGAGTCGATGCACCAACGCAAGGCGCTCATGATCGATTTGGCCGATGCCTTCGTCGCGCTCCCCGGCGGCTTCGGCACGATGGACGAGCTGTTCGAAGTGCTCACCTGGGCCCAAGTCGGTCTCCACGCCAAGCCCATCGGCTTGCTCAACGTCGACGGCTTTTACGACCCGCTGCTCGAATGGGTGCGCGTCAGCCTCCGAGAGGGCTTCGTGCCTCCGGTGCTTTCTGGCGTTCTCGTCGCTGAACGTGACCCCAACGCGCTCGTCGATCAGCTGCTCCAACACCAGCCACCTCCATCGGCTGTGACATGGATACGCCAGTCGTAGGTCTCGAAGAGAGATATTGAATATATTTCTTTGGGCGCTCGCCCAGAGCCGCTGCGATCACGCCCCTCGGTGAAAGTATTTGAATCGCTGCTGGTTGCACGGCGCGCGTGATCGGTTTCGCCACCTCGCCTGTCTCAAAACCGGTCGACGCGCGGGCTGGTGCTGACCGAAATTCGGTCGACTGAATTCAGATCGACCGGGCCTGAAACATGACCCCGATCGAAATGTCGCAAATCGTCCTTGACAGAGACATTCAATATCAGATATTCATGCGCACCTGCTGAATGTAGCCCATTTAGTAGAAATCTCTCGCCCAAGCGGAACCTCGTGGACATTCTTCGACCTGACGAGATCGAACGAATCGAGCGCGACTACGCAGTCGGTATTCCTGCGCGGGCGATCGTCGACATTTTCAAGCCGCGGGGCGTTCGCCTGTCAGAGGCGACGTTTCGCAAATACGTGCAGGCGGGGTTGTTGCCGCGCAGTCGACGGGTGGGCCGCAAGGGCAAGCACCGCGGCAGCCAGGGGCTCTACCCGGTCGAGGCGGTTCGCCGCATCAACGCGATCAAAATGATGATGGCTGAGGGGCTGACGCTCGACGACATCAAGCATTCGTTCGTGTTTTTCAAAAACCACATCGACTCGATCGACCGCGAGCTGGGTCAGGTGCTCGACGGTTTCGAGTCACAATTGGCTGAGCGCACGCTGGGTGATCGTTACAAACGAGAACTCAACACGCAGTTGCACGCGCTTCGGTCGCGGGCCCGAGATTTGGTTCGCGACGTGGCTCGCTTGGGGAGCGCGGTCACCGCAAAACGCAGTGACGAAAGTGTCGCCGATTTCTGGTAGCAGCGGTCGGTAAACGGTGGGGCAACCGTGCAGTGGCAGTCAGTCGATCGATATTCAGTGGAGGGGCATCACATGAACGCAGAAGCAAAAGAAGTGAACGAAGAAGCACTCCCCATTCTCAAGTCAGACCCTCTTGCCGACCCGTCAGCCGACGAGCGCCGCCGCTCGAAGACGATGTCGCGAAAAGAAATGGCGCGAGAGCTGCGCAAGCGTCGTTCGCTGAACCTGATCGACCCTGAAGAAGCCGAGCTGCTCTCGGAGTTGACCGAGAACCGCCCGAAGAGCCGAGCCGACTGTGTGTCGAGCCCGCGGCCCTGCGTGTTCGTGAGCTGCAAGTACAACCTCTACCTCGACGTGAACCCAGAAACGGGTTCGATCAAGCTCAACTTTCCCGACAAAGAGATCTTTGAGCTTGAATACACCTGCGCGCTCGACGTGGCCGAAAAGGGCGGCATCACGCTCGAAGAGGTGGGTGAAATCATGAACCTGACCCGCGAGCGCATTCGGCAGGTCGAGACCCGCGGTCTTGAAAAAGTGCGAACGGCGACCGAAGCCGAACCGAAGCGGCCCATCGTACCGGCGCGGTGACGAGCGTCGCCCTTTCGGCTCGAAGCCGACCATTCCTTTGACCCCTCAGGGAGTGGTTGCTAGAGCCGAAGGGTGCTCGCCCTGCTCAGCGTTTCTGACAAGCGCGGTCTGGTTCCCTTTGCCCAGGGGCTGGTTCGCCTCGGTTTCTCCATTCTTTCGACCGGAGGCACGCTCGACGCGCTCAAGGCGGGTGGCGTGCCGGCCAAGAAGGTCAGCGAGCACACCGGCAGCCCCGAAATTCTGGGCGGTCGGGTGAAGACGCTGCACCCCAAAATTCACGGTGGCCTGCTCGGCAGACCGACGCTTGCGACCGACCGCCAAGACATGGCCGCGAACGGCATTGAGCCCATTTCGCTGGTGGCGGTGAACTTGTACCCGTTTCGAGAGACGGTCGCCAAAGGCGGCCAGCGCGACGAAGTGATCGAGCAAATCGACATTGGCGGGCCCGCCATGGTTCGCGCCTCGGCGAAGAACTCGGCGAACGTGACCATTGTGGTCGACCCCGACGACTACGACGCGGTGCTCAAAGAGCTCGAAGCGAGCGGCGAACGCAAGCCGAGCGACGGCACCCGCCGCGCGCTCATGCGCAAGGCGTACGCGCACACCGCCGCGTATGACGCCGCCATTGCCGCCTGGCTCGCCGAACAAGACGGCGTCACGTTTCCCGACGAGTTGTCGGTGCCGCTGCGCAAGGTGCAAGAGCTTCGCTACGGCGAAAACCCCCACCAACGGGGTGCATTCTACCGGGAGTACCGCGCTCCGGCCGAGGCCACCGTCGCCTTTTCGTCGGTGCTCCAAGGCAAAGAGCTGTCGTACAACAACCTGCTCGACCTCGACGCCGCGCTCGGGTTGGTGCTCGAATTCACCGAGGCGCCGGCGGCGGTGGTGATCAAGCACAACACCCCCTGTGGCGTGGCCCTCGACCCGGTGCTCGAGCAGGCCTACCGCCGCGCCCGCGCCATTGACGAGACGTCGGCTTTCGGCGGCATCGTCGCGCTCAACCGCGAAGTCGACGAAGCCACCGCCAAAGCTCTGGCCGAAACGTTCTTAGAATGTGTCATTGCCCCGGGGTATTCGGCCGCCGCTTTGGCGGTGCTCGCGACCAAGAAAAATTTGCGCCTGTTGGCGACCCCCCCAGGGGCGGCGGCCCGCCCGCGGGCCCAGCTCGACCTGCGCAGCATCTCCGGGGGAGCCCTCGTGATGGATCGCGACGCCGTCGAGCCGTCTTCGGAGTGGAAGGTGGTTACGAAACGCACTCCCACTGACACCGAGTGGGCGGCGCTCAAATTTGCGTGGCGGGTGTGCAAGCACGTCAAGAGCAACGCGATTGTGTTTGCCGAGCCGACCGGGCTGTTGGCCGTCGGAGGAGGGCAGACAAGCCGGGTCGATTCGGTCAAGATCGCCGCCACGCGAGGCCAGGAGCGCTTGCGAGGGAGTGCCGTGGCTTCAGACGCCTTTTTTCCTTTTCGTGATGGCCTCGACGCGCTCGCCCAAGCGGGAGCGAAGAGCGTCGTGCAACCCGGGGGCTCGGTGCGTGACGCCGAAGTCATTGCCGCCGCCGACGAGCACGGCATTTCGATGATCTTCACCGGAATTCGCCACTTCCGACACTGACATGCGCATTGTTTGCCAGAAGTGCTCAGCGGCGTACGCCATCGACGACAAGTTCGTCACTCCGAAAGGGGTGCGAGCGCAATGCCCACGGTGCCGCCACCTGCAGTTGGTGAAGCGCGAAGGAGCGGCGGCTGGGCCCCCCGCGGCGCCGGTGCCTGCCCCGGCTCCTGCGCCTGCTGCGCCCCCGCCCGCGGCAGGCAATGGTTTCTTGTTCGACATCGAGAAGACCAAGCCCGCCGCGCCGAACGCGGCGACCCTGGCCGCCATGAATGCGCCGGCCACCAGCAGCGCGAACGCCGCGGTCGACCTGGGCGCCCCGCCGCCGGCACGGGCGAGGGCCTCGGCGCCTCCCGCGGTGGCGCCGGTGGCCCCTCCCGCGCCTCCCGAACCCGCGCCGTTCGCGTTTGATTTTTCGGCGCCTCCGCCGCCCATCGCCCCGTTGGGTTCAATCGCCGCGCCGCCCGCGCCTGCTGCGGCG
Source organism: Myxococcaceae bacterium (assembly GCA_044225205.1). Lineage (GTDB taxonomy): Bacteria > Myxococcota > Myxococcia > Myxococcales > Myxococcaceae > JAEUJT01. Next base: position 6,796 of record JBGAIY010000103.1, read on the forward strand.
GCGCCCATGCCGTTCGACTTTGGCTCGTTGCCGCCGCCGCCGCCGCCCGGCCCGGCCGCACCGGTCTCCTCAGCGCCCTTTTCGTTCGACTTGCCCCCTCCGCCGCCCGGGCCGCAGCCCGCCCCCGTCAAGTTGACGGGCCCGACGCCTGAGGCTGGTGACGCCGCGTTCGACTTGGGCGGGCCCACGGCGGTCGAAATCGTCGACGCCCGGTGCAAGAGCTGCGGCAAGGTGCTGACCGACCCCTTCGACCAAGCGCTCGGCACCTGCGACGACTGCCGCAGCAAAGTGCAAGACTCGACCGAAAGCGCCGGCGCCGAGTCGGGGCGCATCGAGCGGGTCGACACCTCGGCGCTCTCGGCTCGCCTGACGCCGTCGCGGCCGCAGCCAGCCCCGGTTGTGCCCGCGAGCATGACGTCGTCGGGTGGGGTGAACGGCGCTGAAGGCAGTTCGGTGCGTTCGGCCATGCGCGAGCGTGAGCGGCCCGCTGGCCGGGGTCGCCAGATCGCCGCCATCGCTGGCATTGCGGTGGTGGTGATCGCCGCGGTGGCGTTCTTCGTCACCCGCCGCCCATGGGAACGCAAGCGCCCGCCGCCGTTCATTCGCCAAGCCGCGACCAGCTCGAAGGCGATCGACGCCGTCGTGCAGAAGTGGCGAATGAATTTCCCCGAGCTTGACGGGGCCACGGCCGCGCAGGCCCAGGGCTACGTCTCGGCCGGCGAAGACTTTTTGGCGCAAGACACGACCAAGGCCTACGCCGACGCCGAAGAAGCTTTCGAGAAGGCGCTCGTCGTCGACAATTCGAACGACCGCGCCATCGCGGGGTGGGTGCTGGCGATCGCCTTTGGGCGAGGAGCGCAGATCGACGACCAGACCGCCAGCGCCGCCGAGTCGATGCTGGCGGCCGCCGAACAACGCAGCGGCGAACCGCGACTGTACGTGGCGCACGCCCACCTCCTGCTCGTTCGCAACGGCAACGTGGACCACATTCAGGTCATGGCGGAACGCGGCAAGAACAGCCCCAACGCGTCTGACAAGGCGCTGGCGGCCCTGGCCATCGGTCAGGCCATGTTGAGCAAGAACGAAACGGTCGCGGGCCGTGCGTTCGACGAAGCGCTCCAGCTCGACCCCAAGCTCAAGCGGGGCTACTTCTTTCAGGCGCGCCTCGCGGCCTCGGTGGGGCGGTACCACGACGCGGTCACCAACCTCGAGAGGCGGCTCGAACTCGACCCCGACCAGTGGGAAGCCGCCGAAGCACTCGCGCGCCTCGACGTCGACGTCGGTGAGGTCGCGAAAGCCCGAAAAGTGCTCGAAGCGGCGCTCAAAGCCTCTCCGCGCAACGCGCGCGCCCGAGTGGCCATTGCGACCCTCGCGTACCAGCACGGTGGCGAAGCGGCCCAAGCCGTCGAGGTGCTGACCGCGGTGGTGTCTGACCGCGATGTGTCGAAGGTCGACCTCGCCGACGCCTACGTGCACTTGGCCGGTGCCTACCGGGTGTTGGGAGACCTTGGCAAATCAGGTGAGGCCGCCGACAAAGCGCTCGAACTGGCCCCCGAGTCGGTACCCGCCAAGTTGCAGCACTTTTGGGTGATGGTCGAAAAGAACGTCACCTCGCAAGCACGCATCGACCTCGACGGCATCAAAGGAAAGTTGGGCGACCCTCAGCTCGACAACGTGCTCGAGGGCCGCTTGTTGATGGCGCAAAACCGGTTCGACGAGGCCGCCACGCTGTTGAGCAAAGTGCACGAAGCCGACCCGCGCCGCGCCGACGCGCTGCTCTTGGCCGGGGCCGCCGCCGCTCGAGCCAAGCAAGACGGCAAAGCGTGGGAATTTTGCTTGAAGCGCGGCCTCAAACTCGACCCGTGGTCGTACCCGGTGCCGTCGATGACGCCCTTCTTCGTTCGCCCCGCCGACGTGTTGCGGCCCGCAACCGGCGCGTACGCCTCGCTCAACCCCAACGGTGAAGAAGACCCGAACCCCGAATTGTGTGAGGGCATGGTCGCCTGGTTCTCCGACGACTTGGCCACGTCTGATCGCCACATGACTCGGGTCAACAACATCGACCAGAAGAACAGCGACGCCTACGCGTACCGCGCGTTTTCGTTGCTCAAACGCCGTGACCTCGGTGGCGCCGCGCGCATGGCCGCCAAAGGCGTCGACGCCAATCGAAACGGCGCGCTCGCCCACTTCGCGCTCGCCGCCGCGCTCACCGCGTCGAACAAGCCCGACGCCGCCAAACCCGAAGCGGTGACCGCCAACAAGTTCGGGGCGTGGTTGCTCGGGCCCCGCGTACTCATGGCCGACGCCGAAGCGCGTCTGAAGAATGCCGACGAAGCGCGCCGCTTGTTGACCACGGTGTTGCTCTCAGACGCCAACTACCGCGAAGCGAAGCGGGTGCTCTACAAACAGGCGCTTTAGCTGGGGGCTGTTTCGAATTCGCAGATCGAATCGGCGTCGTGTGGGGCGAAAAATCGGCCCGCGATCGGCCCGCGCGAACCGGGTTGCGGGCATCGAGCGAAGATGATCAACGCTCGCGATGCACCGACCCGAGCTTACCGACAACGGCCTTGGCCTTCTGCTCGCGCTCGTTTTCAGCGCTTCGCACCGGCGTCGCTCGTGTGGGTGCGTACCGCGCGCTTCGTCGGGGTGTGCACTTCAGGCTCGAGCCATTGCCCGCTGGCCCGGTCGAGCCGCAGCAACCTGGCCTGGAGCGAAGCCGGGTCGACCAACAGCCGCGTCGTCAGCCGGCCCTCATTCACCGTCGCCGACAATACGCCCGCCAGCGGCCCTTCGGTTTCGAGAACCATCGGGTGGGTGACGCCGCCTTGCCTCACGGTGCCGCTCAAGGTGTGGCCCTTGGCCGAAGTCTCCCGGCTCACCGAAATGCCGAACCCCTGCCATTCGAACGCACGGGTGGTGGTGAGTTGCGGCACTCGCCTGACCCCGTGGCCCGCCCCCGCCCAGCCCAATCGAACGAAAGAAAGCACCGACATGTACGGTTATCGCGGGCCGCACCCTGCAGGTTGTCTCGAAAGCATGGATTGTAACTATCTGAAATTGTTTGGTTTTTGTCGCACGACCGGCCCGGGCGCCTGAGGTAGAAGCGCGGGCGTGAACGTTCTGGTTCTGGGCAGTGGCGGGCGTGAGCACGCCCTCGTGTGGAAGTTGAGACAGAGCCGTTCGGTGGCTTCGGTCTTGTGTGCCCCGGGTAACCCCGGCATCGAAACACTCGCCGAATGCGTGCCGGTGGTGCCCACCGACCCTCCTGCCGTGGTGGCGTTGGCCAAAGCCCGCGGCATCGACTTGGTGGTGGTTGGCCCCGAGGCACCGTTGGTCGCCGGAGTCGCCGACGCTCTGCGGGCCGCGCACATCGACGTGTTCGGCCCCGACGCCGCCGCGGCCAGAGTCGAAGGGTCGAAAGCCTTTGCGAAAGAAGTCATGCTGGCGGCGGGGGTGCCGACGGCCAAAGCCGAGGTGTTCACCGACGCGGCTTTGGCGGCCGAGCGCGCGCTGGCCTGGGGCCCCGTGGTCGTGAAAGCCGACGGGCTCGCCGCCGGCAAAGGCGTGGTCGTCGCCGACTCGGGTGAAGAGGCGGCCTCGGCCTGCCGCTCGTTGGGCCGGCTGCCGGCAGGTTCAACCTTGCTGCTCGAAGAGCGTTTGAGCGGCCCCGAGTTGTCGGTCATCGCCCTGTGCGACGGCGAACGGTACGCGCTGCTGCCGCCCGCGCAAGACCACAAGCGGCTGCTCGACGGTGACCGCGGCCCGAACACCGGCGGCATGGGCGCCTACGCACCCGCTCGTCTTCTCGACGACGCGCAGCTGGCCGGCCTCGGCGAAACGGTCATCGCGCCGACGCTGCGCGAGCTTCGCCGCCGAGGCACGCCCTTTCGCGGAGCGCTGTACGCCGGGCTCATGCTGACGCCCGCCGGGCCCCGAGTGCTCGAATTCAACGCGCGCCTGGGTGACCCCGAAACGCAGCCGCTGCTCATGCAGCTCGACGAAGACGTGGCCCTGTTGTTTCGCGAGTGCGCGCGAGGGGCGTTGTCGAAGCAGGCGCTCGCGTTTCACCCTGGCAGTTCGGTGGCCGTCGTGTTGGCGGCGCGCGGGTACCCCGAAGCACCCGTGTCGGGAGACCTCATTTCGGGCCTCGACGGCCTCAGCGACGCCGCCGTCTTTCACGCGGGCACCAAACGCTCCGGGGCCGGCATCGTCACCGCGGGGGGGCGGGTACTGACCGTGTGCGCCCACGCCGAGTCGTTCGAAGCCGCCCGCGCCAAGGCCTATGCCGCCGTCGCCGCCATTCACTTCGAGGGCGCGCAGTACCGGCGCGACATTGGCGCGAACGCGCCGTAACCCACGTTCACCGGAGCCCTCGGCAGAACGCGGCTCGTGGCCCGCCGCAACGAGCGCGCCTGACTTCGTGGCCGAAATGCCGCAAGCTGACGAGAACGCCCATGCTTCGCCGGTACCTCATTCGCGAAATCGTCGCTCCGTTCTTCGCCTGGGCGGCGCTGTTGTGCGTGCTGCTGTTCGTGATGTCGTTCTTGCGGGGCAGTGACTTTCTGCTCGGCAGCGCCGTGACGCTCGGCGACTTCGCCCGTTTTGCGCTCTCGCTCGCGCCCCAGTTCGCGGTTCAAGCCATACCCATTGCGTTGCTGTTGGCCATTTTGCTGGGGCTCGGGCGGCTGTCAGAAGACCGCGAATTGACCGCGATGCAGGCGCTGGGCGTCGCGCCCTCGGTCTTCTTTCGGGCTCCGTTGGTGCTGGGCGTGGTGCTGTCGGGCGTGCTCGCCGCCCTCGCGTTCACCTTGCAGCCGTGGGGCATGGCGTCGCTTCGAACCGTCGCTCAAGACATCATTCGCCGCAATGTCGTGAATGACATTCGCAGCGGCACCTTTCACGAAGAGGTCGCGGGTTTCACGCTCTACGCCGAACAGGTCGCACCGGGCAACCGCTGGTCGAACGTGCTGCTCTTTGACGCGCGTGACCCCCAAGCGCCGGTGCTCGCCGTCGCCGAACGAGGTGAAGTGGTCACCGACGACGCCATTTCGTCGGTGATTTTCAATTTGCACAACGGCAGCGTGCACCGCGCCGCCCGTGCGACCGCCGACTACACGACCCTCGCCTTCGAAGGAGGTTCGTTTCGCGCCGATGTCGGCGAGGCCTTCTTTCAAAAGAACAACTTTCGCTCGACCAGCGAAGAGCAGACCCCTTTCGACATGGAGCGCGCCATCGAACAGGCCCGCGCCCGCGGCGAACCCACCGTGCGCCTCGAGTCTCAATTTCACTGGCGGTTGGGGCAATTGGTGATGCCGTTCGCCTTCGCGTGTCTGGGCACGCCGCTGGCGCTCAGCCGTCGGGGAGGCGGGCGCGGGCGCGGCTTCTTGTTGACCCTGTTCGGCTACGTCGCCTTCTATTTGCTCGCCCGAATGTCGGTGCAGGTCGGCGAATCGGGAGCCATGCCGGTGTGGTTGGCCGGGCAAATGCCCAACTTGGTCTTCGTGGCGGTTGGCTTGGGGCTCATGCGTTGGGTCGACCGACGGGGCACCGCGTGAGCCCCACGCTCTTCAAATACGTGGCGCGGTTGTACGTGCTGCTGTTGGTGAGCGGGTTGCTCGCCCTGACGCTCGTATTCTTGGTGGTCGACTTCGGCGACCGCCTGCGCACGTTCATCGACCGGCCGGTGGTCGACGTTGCTCGGCTGTACGGGTTCAAGGCCCTCGTGGCGTTTCACCAATTGGCCCCCGCAGCCATGTTGCTCGCGGGCGGGGCGACCGTGTCGATTTTTCGCCGCCGTGCCGAGTGGGTCGCGATGCAGGCCGTCGGCGCCTCGCGGTGGGTCATGGTGTTGCCCATGGCCGTGTGCGCCTCGGTCGCCGCCGTCGGGTTCATGGCGTTCGACGAATGGGTCGTCACCCACGCCGGCGAGCGCATCGACCGCATCATGGTTGACACCTTCAACCGCTGGGGTGACTACCGTTTTTACTACATGCCCAAACAGTGGTTTCGCGTGGGCCAAAATGTGTTTCAAGTGCGCGGTGATACCGACGCGACCGGAGCGCTCCACGACGTCAGTGTGTTTACGCTCAGCCCGAAGTTCGCGCTCGAAGCACGCATCGACGCCGACACCATGACCCACGACCATGGCGACGTTTGGCGACTCGGCAACGCCACCACCCGCCGTTTTTTCGACGACGGCCGCTCGACCCGCGTCAATGAACCCGACGTGATGATCGCCTTCGCCGGCACGTCGGCCGACGCGTTTCGCGTGCGGGCCGGCCGCCCTGAACTGATGCGGGTGCGCGACATGATCGCCCAACGTGAAATTCGGGCCAAGGTCGGCTTGCCCACCGAGCGCTTTTGGCTCGCGCTCCACAACCGCTTCGCCTACCCAATGACCGGAGTCGCCGCCACCATGCTCGCCGTCGCCCTGGCGCTGCGACCCACCCGCCGCGGCCACCTGACCCTCGCCCTCGTTGAAGGGCTCCTCGTCGCAGTCGTTCTGTTCGCGTGTCTGCTCGTCGGTAAGGCGCTCGTTCTCGGAGAACACGTACCCGCAGCCATGGCCGCCTGGGCTCCGGTCGCCGGCCTCGTAGTCGCATCAGCAGCCCTGTGGGCGGTGGCTGAACGACCAATGAAAATTAATTAAATCAATTGGTTGCGGGCTTATGGGCACTTCTCGCGTACAAAGTACCTGGCACTTGAGTCTGATTGACCGATGAAAGTTAGTTAATTCAATCGGTTGCGTGTTTTGCGGAGTACAAAGTACCAGGCACTTCTCGCGTACAAAGTACCTGGCACCTCTCGGGTGCGAGCGCATCAGCAGCCCTGTCGGCGGTGGCTGAACGATGAAATAAAGTCAGTTAAATCAATTTGTTGCGAGTTCTTCTCAAGTACAAAGTACCTGGCACCTTGCGGCGACCCCTCACGGCGACCAGAAGCAGCCCGATGCTCCAGCCGGCGGTCGTGGTGTCACACGAACACCCCACTCGAAGGACCTTGGCCGGTACCAACGGCTCGCCCCCATCGGCCTGACTTGACCCACCGTCACTCGCTGAAACGCCCGCATCAGCGACGCCAGCATCGACTCCGGCTCCCGCATCCGCTCCAGCCCCCGCATCCGCTCCAGCCCCCGCGTCAGCTCCGGCCCCCGCATCAACTCCAGCGCCCGCGTCAACTCCAGCGCCCGCGTCGAGCCCAGTGCCGGCGTCACCCGAACTTCCCGCATCGACGCCGGCCGAGCAGCCTCCGTCAGCGCAGCAGATTCCAGTCGCGCACACCCCGCCGATGCATTCGGCGTCGCCCCAGCACGGTTGACCCTCATCGACCTGAGCGAAAACGCGAAACTGGGCTCTCAACGCGGAGCTCGATTCGTCAAAGCCCGACCATGTCGACGCGAAGCGACCCGGTGTCGCCGCGGTCGTGGCAAAGCCGCCCAACGGGGTCTGTTGGCTTGGCCAGGTGCCGCCGGCCACGACGGCCCCTCCGCTCGTGACGCCGCGCCACCGAAGCACCGAGCCCCCATCGGGTGCGTCGTTGCGCCACGTCACCTGAAACTGGCGGCCGTCGAACAGCGCCTTGGGTTCGGCCCGGGCGGCGGTCGAGCCGAGGTTGTCGGCCGCCGTGGCGACCACCAGCGGTGCGGCGTCAATGAAGTTCGCCGAGGAGTCGATTCGACGCGCGTACACCACGTCTCCGGCCGAGTCGGCCTCGTCCCAGACCAGCAAGAACTGGGTACCGTCAGAAGCGAGGTCGTGCGTGCCCGTGCCGTAGAGGTAGGTGGCTTGCTGTTTGCTCGGCACGTCGACCAGCTGCAGGCTCGTGGAGATGCGCGAAAACAGTATCGCGCCAGGCACGTTGTCGTCTTGCCACGCGGCGAGGTGGGTGGTCTGGCTCGCGGCAATGACCGGCAACTTCGCACCCGTCGGGGTAACCAAGATTTGCCCGTCGTTGGTCGAAATGCCGCCGTCGGTAAACCACTGGGCGGCACGCAGCTCTCGCTCACCGCCCCGGTACACCACCCACACGAGAATCGTCACGTCGCCCAACGTTGCCGACCGGGTCGCGTCTTCGAAGTTGCCTGCTCCGCAGAGCTGCTGCTTTTGCCCAGGTTGACCGGTTCGGTCGACGACCGAGAACCACAGCGGCGCGTTGGAAAAACCTTCGGCCCACGTGAGTGCCACGCTCTGGGTCGCGGGTTGGGCGTGGAGCCTCGGTACCGAGCCCTCGATCGGGTCGCCAAGCGTGACCGGGCCAAGAGGCACCCCCTTCGGGTCGACCGCGCGAACATACACCTGGCGAAGGGCCGTGCTCTGCTCAGCCCAGCCGACGACGAAGTGGTCGGCGGCCCACACCGACGAGGGTTCGCGTTGGGCGGGGGCCGTCGAGTCGATCGGCGGCGCCGTGGGCGTGGCGAGCTGCACGAGGGGAGTGGTGACGAGCAAGCTCGCGTGCGGCGCCACCATGCCGGTTTGGCCCTCGGTCCATATGACCATGGGGCCACCGCCACCAGGGTCGGTGACCGAAGCCGAATTCAGCGCGAGCCCGCGGTAGACCGGCGGGGTGCGAATGATGGTCGGGGTGCCCACCGTGCCGGTCGGCGAAAACGCCACCGCGTGGAGGTTGTTGGCCTCATCTCGGTAGACCACCCACCACTGGCCGGGGTCGTGCGCCACCGATGGAGAACCGAAATAGGGCGAGCTGAAGGTCTCGATGGTCTTCGGCGTGACGTCGATGGGCACTCCCGAGCTTGCACTGACCCGTGCCGCCAAGAGGTCGACGTTTCCCTGCCAGGTGAAGAGCGCGGAGCCCGTGCCGTCGAAGCTGACGGCCGGAGCCGATTGGTTGCCGCCCAGGCCCAGGTCGTACGCCGTGCCGAGCACGCCGGCCGAAGAAACCCGCCGCTCCATCATACGCAGCCCGGCCCCTCGGTCTTCGACCCACCCAACGAGGTACCCGCCAACCACCGCTCCAACCGTCGCATAGCCGTGGACCGAGCCCGACGAAATGAGCTGAGGGGCTTCAAGTGGCACGCCTTGGCCATCGAGCCGCATCACGTAGGTGTTGCTGGTGTCGTCCCACGCGGCGAGGGCGGTCATTCCGTCGGTGGCAATGGCCGGCCGTTCTGCAGGGCTCATCGGGGTCATGAGGCTCGACGGCCCCACCGCACCCGTCACGGCATCGAAGACGGCCGTTCGAATCGTGTTGACCTGTTCCCAAATGACGATGCACGAATTCGAAATGCAGGCCACGCCTGGGGGCCCTTGAGAAAACCCCGCGCTGATGACGGTCGCTGGGCCCGCCGGGGCTCCTGACGGCTTGATGCGAGCCGCCGCAATGCTTGTGGTGACCTCCCCGGTTCGCGTGTCGGCCCACACCGCGACGTAGCCGTTCGCACTCGCCGTGGCGCGCGGGGGGTTCGTCTCGTACCCGATGCTCGCCGAACTGCGAACGCCCGCCCCGGCGACTTCGACCTGCGGCAGCAATTGAGCCCACGCGGCCGCAGCCCAGACGCCAGCGCCGACCACCGCGACCAACCGCGCTCGCCTGGCGAGCTGTGCGAACGAGGCAAGCGAGAGCATGCGCAGCACGGCCATCAGCCTACTTGAGGCAGGTGCCGCTGCACTTCGCATCACGTGGCGTCGAGGGCCCGGCGGTAGACGTTGAGGGTCTGATGTGCGCAATCAACCCACGAGTAGCGCTGGGCTCGGGCGGGGCCGCGGTCGGCGAGCTCGTGGCGCAAGCCCTCGTCACGAACGAGGCGTTGGTACGCGTCGAGCCAAGCCGACGGGCTGTCGGGAGGCACCAAGAGCGCCGCCGCACCCAGCACTTCAGGGAGCGCGCCGGCGTTGGCCGCGATGACCGGGGCACCACAGGCCATGGCCTCGAGCGCAGGAAACCCGAACCCTTCGTACCGTGACGGAAAGAGCACCGCGTGGGCGGCCGCGTAGAAGCGAACGAGGTCATCGTCGGGCAGCGGAGCCAGCTCGAGGGTCGCCTCTGAGAAGCCCAGCGCGCGTCGAGCCCCGCGGCCGGCCAACAGCACGAGCGGGGCGGGCAAGGCTTCGGCCACCGTGGTCAGCAGGCGCAAGTTCTTATGGGCCTTGGTCGAACCAACCGCCGCGAAGTACTTCGCCGGCAACCCACGGCGTGAACGAAAGTCGTCAAGCTCGCTCGGCGGCGGCACGTGAAACGTCGGGTCGACGCCGTTGAAAATGACCTGCAGCCGCTCGGGTTGAAGCCCCAAGTGCTTGGCGATTTCACCTCGCGAAAAAGCCGAGACGGTGATGAGCGCTTTGGCGCGCTTGGCGCGAGGTGTCACCACGAGCCGGTAATAGGCTTGGTGCGTCACCGAGACCGTCTCGGGCAGCGCCAAGTGGTTCGCGTCGTGAATGGTCGCGACCAAGCGCCCGGGCCAGAGGGCCGGCAACGAGAACGAGGTCGCGTGAAACAGGTCGGGTCGGGCCGACCAGAGCGACGCGGCCAGGGCCGGTTGCTCGAGCGGCGACAAGAAGTCGGCGCCGCTCCGAATGAGCGGTATTCGCGGAGTCAGGTCGGCCAGGTCGTCGGGTATGCCTTCGGGCCCGGTGAGCCCCACGAATTGCCAGCCGGGCTCCAGCTGAGGCAGGTGCCGACACAGCTCGAGCGCGTAGCGAGCGATGCCGTGCAGCGGGCCGCGAACCATGCGCAAGTCGATGACGACCTTGACCACGTCGCGCACACTACACCCAACCGGCCGACTGTCGAGCGCGCTGGCCCTCCCCAAGGCTTGGTGAAATGGTGCATCAGGCCGGAGGTCGCCGATGCGTTCAAAGAGGGGTTGGGGGCTGCTGGTCTGTCTGGCGCTCGCCTGTGGCGAGCCCCGAGGCCCGACCGAATCGACGGCTTCGCGAAAGCGCCTCTTTCACTTCGCCAACGGTGCTCTGGGCAAAATACGTGACGCCAACGACCCTCGGTCGCCGCTCGACGTGGCCGACGCCAAGTGTACCGATGAAGCGGTGGCGCGCGGGCTCGGTGGCACCTGGCGTGCCTGGCTGTCGAGCTCGACCGAAAACGCCATCGATCGCATTGCCGACGTCGGGCCGTGGTACCGGCTCGACCAAACGACGCTCGTGTTCGCGGGTCGGGCCGACCTTCGAAATGGCCCGCGCGCGCCCATCAACGCGACGCCCAGCGCGCGCAACCGATTTTGGTCAGGCTCGCTGCTCGACGGCACGCGCAGCGCCGACCGCTGCAACGACTGGGAGGCCTACGACTTTCCGTTGAAGGGTACCATTGGCAATGCCGACGCGACGGGCACCGACTGGGTCGAACCGGCGCCGCTCGATTGCGGGTCGTACCTGGCGCTGCTGTGTTTCGAGCAAGGCCCGTGAGCCGACACGTCACGCGTCTGCGAAAACCGACCACCGCTCGTGGCGCGCATGGTATCGGCGGGGGGTGCGCGTCGCGCTCGTTCATGACTGGCTGATCACCTGGCGCGGCGGCGAAAAAGTACTCGCGGCCATGGCGAACCGCTTTCCCGAAGCGGTGATCTACACGCTGTTTCGCGACGGGCCGGCGATGCCCGCCGACATTTCGTCGCACCGGGTCGTTTCGTCGTTTGTCGACCGGCTGCCCGGAGCCCGGCGGCGCCACCGGTTCCTGCTGCCGCTGTTGCCCGCGGCCATTCGCTCGCTCGAACTCGAGCCGGTCGACCTCGTCATTTCTTCGAGCCATTGCGTCGCGAAGGCCGTTCGGGTGCCTCGCGGGGCGAAGCACCTCTCGTACGTGCACGCGCCGCTCCGCTACATGTGGGACCGATTCGACGACTACTTTGGGCCGGGCCAGGCCAGCCCGTGGGTTCGCGCGGCGGCGCGGGCGCTGCGGCCGTCGCTCCGGGCCTTCGACGTCGTGACCTCGGCCGGGGTCGACCGCTTCGTCGCCAATTCTCGCCACGTCGCGGCCCAAATTGCCGAGCGGTACCACCGCCACGCCGAAGTGTTGCCGCCGCCCGTCGAGCTCGAACGTTTCACCCGCGGCCCGTTGCAGGGCACGGGGCGGGGCGGGTACTTTCTCGTGCTCGGCGCGCTCGCCCCGTACAAACGGGTCGACCTCGCGGTGGCCGCGTTTCGCCAGCTGGGGTGGCCCTTGGTCATCGCCGGGAGCGGCCAGGCCGAGGCGACGCTGCGCGATTTGCCCGAAAACATTCGCGTTCTGGGCCAGGTCGACGACGAGGCCTTGCCCGAGCTGTACCGTCAGGCGCGCGCGCTCGTTTTCCCCGGGGTCGAAGACTTCGGGCTGACGCCCCTCGAGTCGATGGCCACCGGTCGCCCCGTCGTCGCGTATCGCGGGGGCGGGGTGCTCGACACCGTGAACGAAGCGACCGGCGTGATGTTCGAAGAGCAAACGGTCGAATCGCTCGTCGCCGCGCTCGAGCGGTTCGCCCAGTGGGAACCGACGTTCGACCCCGCCGCCGCGCGCGCGCAGGCCATGCACTTCAGCGTCGCCCGCTTCAACGCGGGCCTCGACGCCGAAATCAAGGCGCTGGGGCTGGCGCCTGGGTCAGCGTAACGCGCATCACGTCGACGTCTTCGAGCGTCGCCGCGCGAGTGGCCGCGTTGAGAAACGACCACCGGGCGCGGCTGGTCGGGTACATGACCGACCTCGCT
>JBGAIY010000103.1:19488-20692 GCA_044225205.1 Myxococcaceae bacterium
CAGACCGCAGGGTGAGCCCGACTTTTTCGAATTCGCCCCGGGGCAGTTCGGTGCCGAAAACCACCAGGCGGGGCCCGTGTTCTCGAATGAACTCGAGCAGCTCGGTGGGGTTCATGTAGCGCGGGTCTCGGCGGGCGTAGAACGCCAGAGCAAACGACGGAGCGACACCCGCCACCGGCAAGACCCGCTCGGTCGGCTCTTTCTGGCGAACGAGCGTGCCGAAGGCTTCATACGGTTGGTATTCGAGCATCGAGCGTTGGAGGTGCCCGTGAAAGAACGCCGCCCCCACCGACCCGGCCGCCACGAAGGCCGCGGCCAACCGATCGACCCGCGGCGCGCCCCGCGTGCCCCAGGCAACCGCGGCTGGTACCAGCACCGCCGCCACCACCCACCACCACGAGCCCGAAAAAGTGAATGCGAGCGCCAGCCCAATACCGACGGCGACGACGAAGGCCAGGGCCCACGCTGAACGCAGCCACCACCGGGCCGCCACTTCTGAGAGCCGGGTGAGCTCATCGGCCGCCAACAGGGCGATGGCGGGGGTCGACCAATACAAATACTGGGGCAGTTTGTAGGTCGAGCTGGAAATGCCCAACAGCGGCAAGACGAACCACCACAGCGCGACGCGGCCGAGGTCGGCGGGCAGGGCTCGGTCTTTGAGCAGTCGGGCCAACCGGCGAATGAGCGCGGCGATGACCAAGGGCGAAATCGGCGCGAAGGCCCACAGCGCCGTGTGCCAGTAGAAGAAGAACGACGCGTCGTTGCGAAAACCGCTCGTGCCGTTGAGCCGACCGACATTCTGCGTCCACAACAGGTAGCGAACGGCTTGGGGCCCGACGTTCTTCGCGAGCGACAGGTAGAACGGAGCGACGAGCGCCGCGACGATCAGCACTCCGCTCAACGGCCGAATCGACCACAGCCGGCGCCCGAGCCGAAGCCACGCGGGGCCCGTCGGTGACGCCGGGGGCTCGTACGCGTCACGCACCAGCTCAGGGCCGACCGCCATCATCGGCAAGAGCACGCCGATGGGGCCCTTCGACAGCATCGCACAGCCGGCGAAGAACCACGCCGCCCACATCATTCGCGGGGTGCGCCGGGCCCGCAAGGTCGCCCCGACGGCGAGCGCGCTGAACGCGGTGAGGGCGAGGTCGACTTTCGGGTCTCCCGCCATGATCTGAAAGGCCAGCGTGCCGGTGAAGAGCGC
>JBGAIY010000687.1:0-2595 GCA_044225205.1 Myxococcaceae bacterium
GCCCAGCGCCTCGGGCCAGCAACCCCGGCAGCACGGCCGCAGCCGCCTTGTTCATGGGCGGGTGGTAGACCAGCCTCATTTTGGGGCCGCTGGGTTGGTTGCCCAAATTCGCGTCGATCAGCACCTTGACCGAATGGCCGCTCAGCGTCACCCGTTCGGGGTCTTGGGTCACCGTGAATTCGGCGAGTGCCTCACCCTGGTCGAGCGCCGTCGCCTCTTCGGTGAACTGCTTGATCATCACCTTGAGGGTCGCCGCGCTGGTCTCGTCTCTGAACGCCCGAGTGCCTTGCAGGGTAATGGCGAGGTCGGCTCCGGCCTCGGTGGCCTCTTTGAGCTTGAGGCCGGTGTCTTTGTTGTTGTCGGTGTCGACGAACACGGTCGCGTTCGCGCAGCGGTTTTTGCACTCGTCGCCGTACGGGGCTTTGTTGAAGTCGACGGTCAGCACGTAATCACTGCCCACCGTGGCCAAGCGAATGGCGGTCACCTGCGGCCGTTCGTCTTCTGCATCGGTTGGAGAAAACGTGAGCGCGTTCTTCTCGGCTTTCGCCGGGCTCGCGGCCAACGCGAATGACAACACCAAAGGGAGCGACGTCACCATGGGCCCCCCACGAAAGCATAAGACGCGCGAAATGACGCTACCTTCGGCGCATCGAGTTCGTTGGTGTAGCGTCAGCCAGTGTCGCTCTACGTTCGCCAGCTCGCTCTCGGCCCCATGAAGAACTTCGTCTACCTGGTCGGCGCCCAAGGTGCGCGCGAGGTCTGCGTCATCGACCCCGCGTGGAACGTGCCCGCCATTGTGGGCGCCTTGCATGAAGACGACAAACAGCTCGTCGCCGTCATGCTCACCCACCACCACGGCGACCACCTCAACGGCGTGCCCGAGTTGCTCTCCCACCACGACGTACCCGTCTATGCGCAGCGGGCCGAGCGCGACTTCGCCCCGGCGATTCAAGCCTTTGGCGACGTCGTTCGCCCGGTCGGCCCCGGTGACGTCGTGGCGGTCGGCCCCCTGAACGTGAAGTGCATTCATACCCCCGGTCACACCGTCGGCTCTCAGTGCCTGTTGTGCGGCGACGCGCTGGTCTCGGGCGACACCGTCTTCGTGAACGCGTGCGGGCGCTGCGACCTGCCGGGCGGCGACCCACGCCAAATGTTCGACTCGCTTCACCACGTCTTGTCGAACCTGCCGGCACAGACCGTGCTGTACCCCGGTCACGACTATGGTGACGTGAAGACGTCGTCGCTCGGGCGCGAGCGCGCGCAGAACCCGTACTTTCAGTTGCGCGACCTCAACGACTTCGTCGCTCACCGCTCGCGGCCTCGAACGTGAGACACTGCCCCCGAGGAGCTTCAATGCCATGCGACTCGCGTTCTGTGGGGTGTCGCTGTTCTCGTCGTTCGTGCTCGCTCAGGTTGGCGCCGTGACGCCACCGGTCGACCCCGTGGCCCAGGTCGCCACCAAGCGGGTGCTGTTCGGTCACCAGTCGGTCGGCGGCAACATGCTCGACGGCGTGCGCGAACTGGCCGGCGCTCGGGTGTCGATTCGCGAACTCGACCGCGCCCGGCCTGACTCGAACCCCGCGCCGGGGCTCGTGCATTTCTTCGCCGGCACCAACGAAGACCCCCAGTCGAAACTGCGCGACTTCGAGGCCATGGTCGACCGGGTCGAAGGCCACGTCGACGTCGCCATGCTGAAGCTCTGTTACGTCGACTTCAACGCGTCGACCGACGCTTCCACGCTCGCAGATCAATACCTCGCCATGCTCGCGCGGCTGCGCGCCAAGTACCCGGCGGTCACCTTCGTCGCCGTCACCGCGCCGCTCACGCTCGTGCAAGGCGGGCTTAAAGGCTGGGTCAAACACTTGCTGGGGGGCGCGTGGGGCGAACGAGAAAACCCGAAGCGGCACGCGTTCAACGAGAAGCTTCGCGCGCAGTCAGCGAAGCACGAGCTGTTCGACCTCGCGCTCGTCGAGTCGCGCCGGGCCGACGGGCAGCTCGAGCAATACGAATTCGCTGGGGCTTCGGTGCCCAAACTGCGCAGTGATTTCACCGACGACGGCGGGCACCTCAACGGCGCTGGTCGCCGCGCGGTCGCCCAGGCGTGGCTCGACTTCGTGGGCGCGCTTTCGCCCGCGGCGACGCGCTGAGAATCAACTGAACTTCGGGGCAACGGCCCGCTCGGCCTTCGTCGCCAGCACCGGGCCGTCACGACGCTCGGCGCGCGCCGTGACCGCGAACCACGCCCCCAGCACCAGAATCACCACGCTCACCGCCGACCACACCAGCGCCCACGCCACCGCGGGCACCACGGTGAGGTTGGCCAGCAGCTGCGCGTCGCTGTGAACGCGAACCGCGCCGTTCCACAGGTCGTCTTTGAGGTCCATGGCCGCGTAGAGCGCGGTGAACGTCGCAGTAAACAGGTTCATCGCCCCCACCGCAGCCGCCGGCAGCCACTTCGTGCCCAGGCCGAAGAGGGTGGCGAAGCCCAGGCAAAAGGCGAGGGTGAACGCGTCGCGCGCGTAGAACAGCGCCATCACCGCCAGCCACGCGCACGCGAGGCCCAGCATGAAGCGGCGCGCATTGAACCGAAATGTG
>JBGAIY010000688.1:0-2585 GCA_044225205.1 Myxococcaceae bacterium
ACGTGTCTCCCAATGGGTTGCGCACGCCGCGGGGCCTGTTCGACCTCGACGGCGAATTCGCGGCGATTCGGGTGTCGACCATGGTGCTCGTGCACCGTTCGGGCACGGCGGCGCCCACTTCGTTCGAAGCGTTGACCTCACCCGAGTTCGCAAACGAAGTCGTGGTCGGCGACCCGCTCACCTCGGGCACGGCCTTCACTTGGGCGGTACAAGAAGAGCAACAGCACGGCGTCGGTTTCTTCAAGCGCTTGCGGGCCAACGGGGCGCACGTCGGCGGCGGCAACGCGTCGGTGCTGCAGAAGCTCGAAGGCCGCGAAGCGTCGGTCGGCGTGTTGCTGCTCGAAAACGCGATCACCGCGAAAGCCAAAGGCAGCCCCATTGAAGTCGCGTGGCCGAGCGATGGAGCGGTCGTCATACCCGGGTACGCTGGCATTCTCGCCAGCACGCGCAACCCCACTGCGTCGAAAGCCGTCGTCGACGTGCTGCTCTCACCGAAGGGGCAGGCCGTCATTGCCACGGTGGGGGCCATGCACTCGGTCGACCCGCGCGTTGCCGGCCCGGGCGACGGCGAAGTCGGTCTCGAGGCGCTCATGAGCCGAGCCGCTCCGGTGAACGAAGCGTTTCTCGAGCGCGGCCTGACCGACGGCGCCCGGGTGAAACAGGCCTTCACCCAGGCGTTTTCGCAATGAGAACAAAGCTCGCCGCGGCGACCTGGTTTGCGCTGCTGGCGGCGTTCGCGCTGGTGCCGCTGGCCGTGTTGTTGGTGAAAACCCGAACGGCGGCCACCGAGGGCTGGTGGTTGCCGTTGACCAGCCCCGAGGGCCTGTGGGCGCTTCGGGGCACGCTCGTCACGTCGCTCGGCGCCTCGGTGTTCGCGACCGTCGTCGGCGTGCCCTTGGCGCTGTTGCTCGAGCGCACCGACGTGTCGGGCCGAACCGCGCTCAAGACCGCGCTGACGCTGCCCACGGCGATTCCTCCGTACATTTGGGCCATGGGCTGGGTCGCGCTGGCGAACCCACGGGCCGGCCTGCTCAACCTGGTCTTCGGGGTCGGCACGTTCGACATCTACGGGTGGGCGGGCATCGCCTTCGTGGTGGGCGGCGCGGGGCTCCCCATTGTCGTGTTGCCAGTGAGCGCGGCCCTGCAGCGGCTCGATTCGTCACTCGAAGAAGCGGCCCGCGTCTCGGGCGCGTCGGTCGCCAGAACGCTGACGACGGTCGCGCTGCCCCTCGCGCTGCCCGCCGCGCTGTCGGGGGCGGCGTTGGTCTTCTTGTTCGCCGCCTCGTCGTTCGGCGTGCCGTATTTGCTCGGAGTGGGCGCGAGCCCACCCGCGCCCACGCTCACCACCCGAATGTATTCAGACGTGCTGATGGGCGCCGCCGGGCTCAACCACGCGGCCGCGCTCAGCGTCGAATTGTTGGTGCTCGCCGCGTTCGTCTTGCTGCTCAGCAGCTGGGCCTCGAAGCGCGGCCAGGTGCGCTTGGCGCTGGGCAAAGGCGTCACGCGCCGGCCGTTGCCGTTGGGCCCGTGGCGGCGCCTGGTTTCGGTGGTGGCCGCCGCGGTGGTGTTCGTGCTGGTCGCGCTGCCGTTGCTGGCGGTCTTTTTGACGTCGGTTCAGTCGAACTGGGGCCAACTGTCGGGCTTCACCGTGAAACACTGGGCGGCGGTGTTGACCCATTCGCGCACGCTCGAAGCCGCGGGGCGCAGCACGCTGCTCTCGGGCGCGGCCGCCGTGGCGGTGACTCTGGCGGGGCTCGGCATGGCGCTCACCAGACGACGGTGGTTGACCACGCTGGGCGACGCGGTGGCCGCCCTGCCCGGCACCGTCTTCGCGCTCGCGTTGGTCGTCACCTTCTCGCGAGACGTTCGCTTCGTCGCGTTCGAGCGCGTGGCCTTCGTCTTGGCGCTGGGCAACACGCTCTGGCTCGTGCTCATTGCGTACGTCGTGAAGCACTTGGCTTACGGCGTTCGCAACACGGGCGACGGTTTGGCGCAGCTCGACCCGTCGCTCACCGAAGCGGCCAGGCTCAGCGGCGCTGGGCCCTGGCGCGCGTTCGTCGACGCCACGCTGCCGCAACTTTGGGGGCCGCTCGTCTCTGCCTTTGTGCTGACGTTTCTGACCTGCATGACCGAGTTGACGGTGTCGGTGTTGCTGGTGCCTCCCGGCGGTGAGCTGCTCGGCACGCTCATTTTCGAGCTGCAGAGCTACGCCGACCCGGCGTCGGCGGCGGTCATCGCCTGCGTGTTCGTGTTGCTCGTGGTGGCGGCGTCGCTCGCGACGGCCCGGTTGACGAAAGCCCCACAGGTGACCTCATGACCTCGGCCGTCGAGCTTTCAGCGTTGACCAAGTCGTACGGTGCGACGCCCGTCGTGAAGGGCATTTCGTTGCGGCTCGAAGCGGGAGGGCTCATGGCGCTGCTGGGCCCGTCGGGGTGCGGCAAGACCACGACGCTGCGAATGATCGCCGGGCTCGAGACCCCGAATTCTGGGGTCATTTCGCTCGGAAACACCGTCGTCGACGGCCCGGGCGTGCACCTCGCCCCCGAGAAGCGCGGCGTGGGCATGGTGTTTCAAAGCTACGCGGT
>JBGAIY010000689.1:0-2576 GCA_044225205.1 Myxococcaceae bacterium
ATCCGAAACCTCACCGGAAAGCCGTATGCGGGAAATCCGCACGTACGGTTTGAACGGGGGTCGTGCTTCTCAACTGACAGCTTCAACCTCGATGTAAAGGAAGCACGATCTACCTATGTCTCGCCGCCAAATTCGCGTTGTCGGAGCCATGTTGGAGCGTGAGCCCGGTCGCTACCTCATCACCCAGCGGTCGAAGACGTCGTCGCTCCCCCTGCTGTGGGAGTTTCCTGGGGGCAGGGTGCACGAAGGCGAGGCGCTGACGACGGCGCTGGTGCGCGAACTCAAAGAACGGCTCGAACTCGACGTGGTGGTGACCGACCAAGCCATGGCGACCCAACACGAGTACCCCGCCTACGACGTCGACTTTCGGGTGTTTCACTGCCGGCTGAAAGACCCGAACCAGCCCGTGAGCCACTCCAAGGTCAACGACCACCGTTGGGTGTCGCTCGAAGAAATGGCGAACTACGAATTTCCCGACGCTGACGCCAAGACGCTCGAGAAACTCCTCGACTTGGACGCGTGATGCACCAATTTCCCAAAGACATTGGCTGGGTCGAAGTCATTTGCGGTTCGATGTTCTCGGGCAAGACCGAAGAACTCATTCGGCGGCTCAAGCGCGCCATGTACGGCAAGCAGAAGGTGCAGGTCTTCAAGCCGCACATCGACAACCGGTACGACGACTTGGCGGTGGTGAGCCACTCGCAGATCAAGGTCATCGCCACGCCGGTGCAGCGCGCTGAAGAAATTCTCCAAATGCTCAAGGCCGACACCGAAGTGGTGGGCATTGACGAAGTGCAGTTCTTGGGGCCCGACGTGGTGCCGGTGTGCGAAGCGCTCGCCCGCAAGGGGCTTCGCGTGGTGTGCGCCGGGCTCGACCAAGACTACCAAGGCAAGCCGTTCGAACCCATGCCGCACCTGTTGGCCATTGCCGAATACATCACCAAAGAGCTGGCGATTTGCGTGGTGTGCGGCAACCCGGCGAACCGGTCGCAGCGGCTGAGCGACTCGGCCGAGCGGGTGGTGGTGGGCGCGGCGGGCGCGTACGAAGCGCGGTGCCGCAAATGCCACGTGCCGTCACCGGTTGAAGCGACGCCTCCCCAGAACCTCGACCTGTTCAGGTAACCGAAAAGCCCATGCGCGACTCCCTGTACGAAAAAGTGCCGTTTGCGTTGTCAGAGCAGAAACACTTTTACGGGCCCAAGGTGCACTTGGTGGGCAACCCGTATTTGCTGTCGTTGCTGACGACGCTCTGCGCGAAAGACACCATTCAGCCGCAGGTCAACGCGTTGGTGCGTACGCTGTACACCGACTTGGTGACCATGGCGGTGAACAACGAGTTTCCGCGCAAACAGGTGGCCATACCGACGCGCATGATCGAGCACACGCCGCGGGGCATTTACCAAGGCGAAATTCTCGACCCCGACGTGCGGGCCATTTCGGTGAACATTGCCCGGGCGGGTACGCTGCCGTCGCAAGTCACCTACGACCTGCTCAACGTCATTTTGAACCCGAAGCTGGTGCGGCAAGACCACATCATCATGAGCCGCATGCTCGACACGGCCGAGCACGTCGTCGGGTCGAACATTGGCGGGGCGAAAATCGGCGGTGACGTCGACGAAGCGATCGTGCTGTTCCCCGACCCGATGGGGGCGACGGGCTCGTCGCTGTCGACCGCCATCGACATGTACAAGAAGAAGGTGCCGGGCACGATGCGCAAGGTCATTTGCCTGCACCTCATTGTCACGCCCGAATACGTGCGCCGCATTACGACCGACCACCCCGACGTGGCGGTGTATGCCTTGCGGCTCGACCGCGGCTTGTCTCCGCCCGAAGTGTTCAACACGCCCCCCGGCCAACTGTGGGACCAAGAGCGTGGCCTCGACGACCGCCAGTACATCGTGCCGGGCGGCGGCGGCATGGGCGAAGTGATGAACAACGCGTACGTGTAACCGGAGACACCAACACATGGCTTTTTACGACCGCGAAGTCGACGTGATGATCGACACCAAGACGCTCGACGAGAAGGTTCGCGAACTCGGCGCGCAAATTACGAAAGACTACCAAGGCAAAGAGCTGACGCTCATTGGCATCATGAAGGGGTCGGTCTTCTTTCTCGCCGACCTGGCCAAGGCCATCGACCTCCCGCTCACGATTGAGCTGATGGGGGTGTCGTCGTACCAAGGCGGCGTCGAATCGACGGGCGAAGTGCGCGTCACCTACGACCTGACCAAGCCGCTCGCCGGCAAGAACGTGCTCATCATTGAAGACATCATCGACACCGGGCTGACGATGAAGTTTTTGATCGAATACTTGGCGGCGCGCCACCCGGCGTCGGTCAAGGTCTGCACGCTGCTGGAAAAGCCCATGCGCGCTCGCACCCGCGTGCAAATTGACTACAAGGGCTTCGTCATCGAAGACCGGTTCGTCGTGGGCTACGGGCTCGACTTCGGCGAAAAGTTTCGCAACCTGCCGTTCATTGGGGTGATGAAGGCTGATTGACGCCTGGGCCCGGGCCCGAAGCGGGTTCAGGCGCGGGCGGCGGCGCCGGCGCGGTGGGCGGGGCCGCAGGCGCGGGC
>JBGAIY010000104.1:0-20153 GCA_044225205.1 Myxococcaceae bacterium
CCTTCGGTTTCGGAGCGGCGAACGCCTTGGCCGCTTCGGCATTCGCGACGGCGCGCTCGGCGGCGGCGTTGAGGTTCGTCAGCCGCGTACCCGCGCTCTCGACCAAGCCCGGCGCTGCGCTCGCGCTCAACGCCCCGAGGCTGTTCTTCGCCATGGTCAACGCGTCGAGCGTCGCGCGGTGGGCCGCCGACACCGGAGCCAGCACCGGCCCCATCGCTTTCTGTGCGTCGTTGAGCAACTTCGACTGGTCTTTGATTTCTTCGTCGAGCTGCTGAGCGAAAAACGACTGCAGCATCGCCACCGTCTTCGCCGACGGCGCCTGGCCCGGCTTCAGCTTCTTGAGGTCGGCCGCGAGGTTCTTCACCAACTGAAACTGTTGAGGCCGCTTTTGCAGCTCGGCCGCGCCTTGGGCGAGCAAGGTGTCGAGTTCTTTGAGCGCCGACGCGAGCTGGGTACGCGAAAGCGCCGCATTCTGTGAAGCCATGGGTACGTCCCTTCAAAAGAGCGAAGTGAGTCTGTCTCAGAGTCTGAGAATTTTCGCCGGCCGCGTGGCGCAGGTTGCGAGTTCGTGAAAACGCCAGTGATTTCACGCACTTCAGCAAGTGGTTTGATTTCCACCGAGCGGGGCAGCCGGTGCATCGGTGTTCATGCGACCGCCCAATAGAATCATTTCGAAGCGGTGGCCCCGCCGAACGACGCGCAGCTCTGGGTGGGCACGACGCCGTAGTCTGACTCGAAAACAGCCCGGCACTTTTCACACGTGTCGGCCCGGCGCCACTTGGGGTCAGAACAGTCGACGTTGGCACTGAGCACGCCGAAGTCGCGCACCAGCTGCGGCTTGGTGGTCGAGCAGGCACGCTCGCAGGGCGTTTCGCCGCAAGCCGAGGCCAAGACCAACATCACGACCCAATTCAAACAAGAGCGGTTCATGCCCGTCAGACGTACCGTCGAGCCAAACCCGGCCACCTACAGTCGAAGGGTGACGTTGCCGACGACCCGGTCGTCGCTGCGGCGCAGGTCAGGGGTGAACGCGTCGGCAGTGCCAGCGGGGCTCGGCAGGCCATTGGGCCCGGTGATGCCACCCGGCCCCGAAAAGTACGGCTGGTTGGCGGCGCGGTGTGAATACTCGAGTCGCAACAACAGCCAGGGGCTGGGCCGAACGTCGAGCGTCACGGCCACGCCGCCGCCGTACCATTCCCACGGGTTGATGGCGCTGCCGTTGCCCGGCAACGAGTACGGGCTGCCGAGCGGCAATGCCGAAATCACCGCCGCGCTTTGGTCGTAAAAGAAGTCGCCGCGCAGGGTCGACATGAGCCAGCGCGACCATTCGACACGAAACGTCAGCGACGTGCCGGCGATGAGGCCGTTGGGCACCGAGCCACCGGTGCCCGCGCGCGGGCCGCGGTATTCGTAGCCGACGTCGGCGACCCAGGCGAGCGCGACCCGCTGCAGCCACGGCCGCTCGAGGTGGTCGAAGACCAACACCTGCGCGTGGTTGTCTGAATACACCCGCAGCGACTGGTTGTTGGGGTCAGACGCGCGCGTCTGGTCTTGCCCCACGTAGAGCGTGTGGGTGAGCGCCCAGAAGCGGTTCGGCCGAACGGTGTACAAGTAGCCGCCCGTCAACGCGTCGTGCCAGCGCCCGAACGACTGCCAGCCGTTGACCAGCCACAATTCGAGCTTGCGGTCGGCCTTCGGGTAAATCTGGGTGCGAAGGCCGGCGAAATAATACGGCGTGAAGTCAGAAACGAAGGGGTGCGTGTAGTTCCAATTCTCTTGGGGCGTGTAGCTCTCGAGCGCAATGTACGAAGGGAAAATGCCCAGCTCGATGTTCACGCCGTGGAGCCAGTGAAAGTGCCAACCGGCGCCCGCTTGCTTCACGTAGCTCAAGGTGGGGTTCGACAGAAAGAAGCCGCGGTTGAGCGTCGTGTCTTGGCCGTGAATCGTGGCGATGTAGCTGCCGAATTGCACTTCGACGCGGCCAATGGGGCCTCCATACGGAGTGTCGATGCCGACGAGCTCGAAGCCCAGGTACGCGAGGTTCAAGCTGAATTCGCTGTGTCGCGCGGCGGTCGTCGTGGGGAAAATGGTGTGGTCGACCGGGTTTGAAAATTGCCACGCGTAGGCGGCGTCGACCATGAACGACGGCACGACCGGGCCGATTTTCAACAGCGACGGCGGCTGGGGGTTCGAGCCGTTGAGCCACGACCAGTCATTCGCGGCAAATGGGGGCTCGGTCACGTCGAGAAAAGCCGACGGTTCGGCCACCCCGGCGTCGGCCGCGGTCAGGGCGCGAACTTGGGCTTCGAGCGCTTCGACCCGCTGTTCGAGGGCCGCCACGTCGGGCTCTTGGGCGCCCAGCGACAACCAGAGCACCAGGTGAATCACGGCGCGGGCACCGCCACCCGCTCGTTGAATTCGCGCAGCACGTGGTACGGCGTCATGGCCCGGTTGCGGCAGTTGGCGAGCGGTATGACGAACGTGTCGACCAGGGCAAACTGGCCCGACGTGCACGCGTGGCTGACCGAGTCGGTGAGCACCGCCCACGACGAGTACGGAGCGAACGAGAGCTCACGGTGGCCGACCGGGTCGCGCTGAAAGTTCGGCGTGTCTTTCATGAAGTTGTGAAAGCGCCGCATGGCCCGGTCGTACGGCGAGCTGTCGACCATTCGCACCGCCGGAGCGAGCGCGCCCAACGCGTTCACCAGCCCGCTGAACGCTTTGTCGAGCGGCCCCTCGTTCAACGAACCGCCGACCACGCCCGCCTGCTGCCCGTAGCGCCCGAGCAGTTCGCGAAAATCGCCCTTCGTCACCCAGACGCGGTCTTCGCGGGGGTGAATGTTCGTGAAGAAGCGCAACACCCGGTCGCCGTGGGTGGCACCGTACGCACCTGCGTCGACGTGAATGAGCTCGTTCGACGCGTGGGCGCTCAGGTCGCGCCCCCGCTCTTGCAACGGCCGAAAACTCGACGTGCCCACCCGCCAGCCGTCAGAAAAAGACCCCAACGCTTGCCGCAGGTAAGCCTGCACTCGGGCCGAGTGCGCTTTGAGAATGGCGCGGGTGCGCTCGGCGAGTTGGGGCCCAACTCCGACCAACCGGTCGCCTTCGGGGTAGTAGCTCACGTTCTTGCGACCCAACGCCGCCGGGAGTTCGTCGCGCAGCCACTGCAGGTCGGGCTCGCTCGGCAGCTCATGGGGGCACCGGTCGAAGGTCACGATCTCACAGGCCTCGAGGCGCTCGGCGAACGACGTCATGCCACCATCAACTCCTCCGGCCTCGGTGCCGTCAAGGCTCACGTGGAGCGACGAGCGCCACGTCGACTCGCCCTTGCTCGGCTGACGTGACCGGAGTAGCCCTCGCCTGGGGAACCCCGCGCGATGCCCGACGTGACCGAACTGATTCTCGCGGCGAATCGGGGTGCGACGGGAGCGGTCGCCCAACTGTACGAGGTGCTGTACGGCGAGCTGCGGCAGGCCGCGCATGCCCGGCTGCGGTCAGGGGGGCCCTCCGGCCTCAACACGACCGCCCTCGTACACGAATCGTTCGTTCGGCTGCTCAAGCGCCAGTCGCTCCGCCTCGAAGATCGGGCCCATTTTCTGGGGTACGTGGGCCACGTCATGCGCTCGGTCGTCGTCGATTTGGTGCGAGAAGGCTTGGCCGAACGCCGCGGCGGGGGCCAGGTCGTCACCCCGCTCGATACCGACGCGGCCAACATCGCCGACGGCTCGACTCCAGAAGTGCTGCGCGTTCACGAGGCCCTCGAAGAGCTTGCCGCCATTGACCCTCGGTTGGTTCGCGTGGTCGAGCTGCGCTACTTCGGAGGTCTCGAAATGACCGAGATTGCCGACGCCCTGGGGCTCGGCAAACGCACCGTCGAACGAGACTGGGAAAAGGCCCGAAGCTTTCTGTTCGCGGCCTTGCAAGGCTGAAAAAGGCATGGCGGTTTTCGCCGCTCGAATGCGTCAAAGAAAAGAGCCATGAAACTCGACCGAAGTGACTGGGCCGTGGTGTTGCCGTTGCTCGACCAGGCCCTCGAACTGACGGCGGCCGAGCACGAGGGTTGGCTGGCCGCGCTCGACCCGAGCGTCGAACGGCTGAGGCCCGCGCTGCGCGCGTTGTTGGCCGAACGGGTGGCGCTCGAGAAAGGCGAATTCTTGCGCAGCCTGCCCGCGTTCGAGGCGAAGGCCACCCTGGGGCCGGGCGAATACCAGGCGGGTCGAACCGTGGGGCCCTATGCGCTGACCCGTGAGCTGGGCCGCGGCGGCATGGCGTCGGTGTGGCTCGCGAGCCGCGCCGACGGCGCCCACGCGCGCGAGGTGGCGCTCAAGCTGCCGTACTCGGGCCCCCGGTCGAGCGTCATCGGCCAACGTTTCGTGCGCGAGCAACAAATTCTCTCGGCGCTGGTGCACCCGAACATCGCCAGCGTGCTCGACGCCGGCATCGACGAAGGCCAGCCGTGGTTGGCGCTCGAATACGTGCGGGGCCAACCCATCACCGAGTGGGCCGACACCCACCAGCTCGACGTCGGCGCCCGCGTTCGGCTCTTCTTGCAAGTGCTGTCGGCGGTGCAGCACGCCCACACCCAACTGGTCATTCACCGAGACCTCAAGCCCACCAACGTTCTCGTCGACGAGCGCGGCGCGGTGAAGTTGCTCGACTTCGGCGTGGCCAAGCTGCTCGACGAAGAAGGGGCCGCCGCCGAGACGACCCTCACCGAGCAGGGCGGGCGGGCGCTGACCCCCCAATACGCGTCTCCCGAGCAAATCGCGGGGCAGCCCCTGGGCACCACGAGCGACGTCTATTCATTGGGCGTGCTGCTGTACGAGCTGCTCACGGGCGCGCTGCCGTACGTCGTCAAGCGCACGAGCCTCGCCGCCATGGAGGAGGCCATTCTGGGCGCTCTGATTCGCGCTCCGAGCGCCGCGGTGCCCGACCGCCGAGTGGCCCGAGCACTGCGGGGTGACCTCGACACCATCGTGGCCAAGGCCCTCGAGCGGGTACCCGCCCAGCGGTACGCGAGCGCCGAGGCCCTGGCGCTCGACCTCCAGCGCCACCTCGAGTCGCAGCCGATCGAGGCGCGACCGACGAGCCTGGGGTACCGGCTCGCCAAGTCGTTGGCCCGACACCGCGTCTTTTTCGCGGCGGCGACCGCTTCGCTGCTGGCGCTGGTCGCCGGCCTGAGCGTCGCGCTGTGGCAAGCCCAACAGGCGCGGCTGTCGGCGCGTCGAGCCGAGGCCGCGAAGGCCTTTCTGGTCGAAATGATCAAAGGCAGCGACGCCCGGGTCGCTCGAGCGAAGCCCCGCGGCACCATGACCGCCAAAGAGCTGCTCGACGAGAACGTCGACCGCATCGCGCCCACGTTCACCAACGACCCCGAGACCCAGCTCGAACTGCTCGGGCTCGCGGGAGAAATCTACGGCCACTTGGGCGAAGACGAGCGCTCGGCCACCCTTTTGCGCCGACGCGCCGAGCTGGCGTTGGCGGCGTACGGGCCGAATCACCCAGTGGTACTCGACGGTTTGGTCATTGACGCGTGGGGCAGCATCGAAGCGCAAGACTACGCCCAAGCGATGCGCACCCTCGACGAGCTGGGCGCGCGGCTCGAACGAGCGGGCCTCGAGAAGAGCCTGTTGCAAGCGCAGCGGTGGCTCGCCGTGGGCGAGGCGATGAGGGCCCAGCCCGGCGGCGCGGCGGCGCGTCTTTCGGCCTACGACCGGTCGATTGCGCTGTACGAGGCGCTCGCCCCCCAACACGACGAGCTGGTCGCGGCGTTGGCCAACTCCGGCACCGTGCTGCTCGACGCCGGGCGGTTGACCGAGGCGAGGGCACGCTACGAGCGCGCACTGGCGGTGTCTGAGCACAGCGCCAACCGAGACGATTCGGCCATGGCCATTTTCTGGGGCAACTTGTCGCTCATCGAACAGCGCCAGGGCGACCTGGCGGCCGTCGAACCTTCGCTGCAAAAGGCCGTGGCGCTCGCGCGCGCCACGGTCGGAGAAGACGACCCGACGTACTGGGAACCCGCCACCAAACTGGCCGCTTGGGTGGCTTCGCGGGGCGACCGCGCTCGCTCCGAGCAGCTCTTCGCCCAGCTGCTTTCGCACGTGCCCGAAACGTACGAGCGCAACACCGCCCACGCCCGCGCGTGGGAAGCACGAGGCGAGGCCCTGCTCGCGCAAGGCGAAGCCGCCTCCGCCATACCCTGGCTTGAGCGGGCGCTCGTGCTCTTCGAAGCCAAGCCCTACCGAGAAGGCGACCTCCGCGGGCTGCGCACCACCCTGGGGCGCGCCTACGACGAGAACGGGCAGAGCGAACAGGCCGCGGCGATGCTGAAGCTGGCCCGCGACGAATACTTGGCCAAAACACCACCCGCTTCGACCGCCGCGCTCGACGCGCGGGTCGCCTGGGCGCGGGCCGCGGAGCGCCGCGGCGAGGGCGACGTCGCCAAGGCCGAATTCACCGCCGTCGTCGAGGCGGCCGGTGCTTCGAATTCGCCGGCGCTGGCCCTCGCGTGGGCCGGCCTGTCGCGCCTGGCACTGCGGGCCGGCACCCCGGCCACCGCGGTGCAGCAGGCCCGGCAGGCGTTGCGCACCGCGCAGCTCGTGCAAGAGGCGGTCGATGCCCGGCTGGTGCCGTCGCTTCAGGTCGAGCTGGCGACCGCCCTGGCCACCACCGACCACGACGAAGCGCGACGCTTGTTCGCCGAGGCACTCGCTGTGCTCGAGCGGAGCGATGCCGAGCACAGCCCCTTGCGCAAGCGGGCGCTCCACGGCCTCGACGCCGTGCAGTGAGCGCTCCTTCAAGAGTTGGCCAGGCGCTGGCGGGTTTGACCCGGGGTTTTCGTTTCAAGGGTGTGACTCCGTTTTTCAACCCACTCCGAGGCCCCATGAACCCTTCTCTTGCCCGTGCGACGTTCGTCGCGCTTGTTGGCTGTTGGCTGTGCGCTTGCCCGTCGCCGGCGCTCAACTCGAATGACGCGGGGGTGGCGGCCCAGGCCGACGCCGGCCCGGTACCCGACGCGGGAGGCCTGGTACCCGACGCGGGAGGCCTGGTACCCGACGCGGGAGGCCCGGCACCCGACGGTGGGCCCTCGGTGGTGCTCCCACCCTCGACGGCGGTGGTCGACCCCTCGGTGCAACCGACGATGCCGGGTACGGCCACCCGGCGGGTCACCGCGCTCGTGGGCAGCGCCGGCGCGAAACTCGAGGTGGTCGCCGGTGAGCTGCTGGTCATCACCGACGACCAGGCCCGCCTCGATGCATTTTTGACGGCGCACCAGGGCACGGTCGTAAGCACGACCCGCTTTGCCGAGCTGGGGCTGGGCGACATGCCCGCGTACCACCACGTCAGGGTCGAAAAGCTCGACGACGTCGACCTGGCCCAGCTCACCACCGATTTGACGAAGCTGGCCCCCAATCGGCGTGACGACTTGCGAGCAACCGACGAGGCCACGCTCCGCCTGCTCGCCCTGGCCGCGCACGAGACCCGAGCGGGGTTCACGGTGACGCTCAACTCGTTGATCGTGCCGCAGAGCATCGTCGACGGGGCGTCGTACGAAGCGGCCAAGGGTGAATTCGCGACGACGGGGTTGCAGCAGGCGTACGGGCGCCGGTACGAACAGAACGCGTTCAACTGGCCCTACATGGTCTCGGGGCGAGACCAAGACATCGGCGTCGGCGACGCGTGGCGCTTTCTGGCCGCGGCCGACAAGCTGTCTCCGCGGGTGCGGCTGCTGATCATCGACGGCGGCTTTCGCAAGCACGACGACCTGCCCGCCAACACCACCATGCTCAGCTCGTGGAACGTGGGGAACCCCGCGTCGTGCGGAGACCACGAATGCCCGTGGCACGGCACGGCGGTCGCGAGCGCGGCGGCCAGCATCATTGACAACGGCATGGGCACGGCGGGCAGCGGCGGCCCGGTCGTGAAGCTGTCGCTCGGGCAAATTTGGGGCGAGGTCAACTCGGTGGGAGACCTGGTGCCCCGCTTTTTCGAGACGCTCAAGAGCCTGGTGACGCTCAGCGGCGCCATCGGTACGGTCGAGCCGCTGATCATTTCAATGAGCGGCACCACTCGCTTGCCGACCATCGCCGACGCAGTCATCACCCCGGTGTGGACAGTGCTCACCGCGGCGCTCCGAGCCAAGGGCGTCATGTTCTTGGCGGCCGCCGGCAACGACGGTGAAGACGCCGACCGTCAGACCTGCCCCTTCGACATCGACGCGCTCTGTTACGAGCCGACCATCACCGTGCCGTGCGAGCTGACCAACGTGATGTGCATTGGCGGGCTCAAGAGCGGCTCACTGGAGCGGTACCCCAAGTCGGGGTGGGGTTCGCGGGGTTCGGTCGAGCTCTTCGGCCCCTTCTTCGTGTGGACGGTGGACCCCGACCAGGTCGTCGACGGTCGCGCGAAGGTCGCCACGTTGACCGCCGGCACGAGCGTGAGCACCCCGTTCGTCGCCGGCATCGCCGCGCTGGTCTGGGCGGCCAACCCGTCGTTGGGCGCGGGCGACGTCGAGCGAATCATGATTCAAACGGCGACGCCGAGCCCCGATCGCACCGTGAGCCGGGTCATCAACGCGGCGGCCGCGGTGCGTCGCGCGCTCGGCCCCGGAGCCCCCCGCATCTACCAGTGGCCGCAGACGACGATCGAGCGCACCCAAAACCAGCCGCTGACCGTCGGCCTCAACAGCACGGGCCCGTTCTACACCTATGACGCGAACCTCTTGGCCTACGCGAGTGCCCCGGGGCCCATGACCCTGACCGCGGTCTCTGAAGACCCGCGCGACACCGCCATGGGCGACAAGATTTTCTTTGGTGGGCTCGGGGTTCGCCACGTCGTCGCGACGGTCACCGACACGTCGGGCGCGACCGACCGCAAGGGCTTCGACGTCAACGTCACGCTGGCCGAGGGCCGCCTGTTCGCGGTGCTCGGCACGGCGAATGTGTGGTCGGGGCAAGCCCTCTACGGCGACGGCCGCGTCTACGAGCGAACCGGGCCCGCCAGCGACCCGGCCAGCGTCTTCGTCGAAGCTCCGTGCAGCCGCCTGCGGTGGACGGTGCCGACGATCAAAACGCCGCTCGGTTCTCGCGCCGCGGGCAGCGTGGTCAGCGAAATCGACGCCGACGCGGTCGTGAACGGCCTCATGCGCACCACGGCCCGGGGCTGCCACGTTCGATTCGCGCTCGACTCGGGGCAGCACGTCATTGCGGTCGAACAGCTCGGCAGTGACAATGCGACCGTCATTGTGCGGCGCGACCTGCCGGTCTCGGTGGGTGCGTGGGTCGAAGGCGAGGCCCCCGTCATCGGGTCGATGGCCGTCACCGATTCGGCCGGTCACGGCAGCACCGACCCCAGCCAGCTCGACTATTACCTGACCGGCGTCTTCGCCACCGCGCGCTATTTCGAGGTGCAGTACAGCGACCCCGGCCCACAGAGCATCGAGGGTTTGCGCTTCACCGTCGAGTCGCTCGTCGGCGGGCAGCGCCTCGACCTCGCGTTGGGCGACCAAGACCACGCCGAAAGCGCGTTGTTGCCGTCGGCCGACAGCACCGACCTCCCGTGGGCAGGCCCCTGGTTGGCCACCGCCCCCGAGCCGAGCCTCATCGCGGTTCGCGCCAGCGTCACCGACAATGGCCTCACGGCGATTCGGCCCTACCTCGTGCGGCTGGTGCCCAAGAGCGTCATCAAATGAGCGCGGGGGGTCGGCCGCGGCCCGTCAACACGTGCCAACACCGCGAAGACCCGTTCTCGCGCGCCGAGAAAACCGCGGGCCGACAACTTGACCCGCATACGGGGCGATAAACCCGACATGACAACGATCAACGGCGTGGTCACCCAAATGAAACGGGCGGTTCGGGCCGCCGACCTCAACGGCAACGGCACGCTCGCGACCCAAGAAATCAGAGAGGCGCAAAAGAAGGGGCTCGTCACCAAAGCCGAAGCGGCGTTGCTCAACCGCACCGCCAGCGATGCCGGCAATTCGCGCGGCGGGCTGACGGTGACCAACTACGACCGCTGGCTCGACCGGTACGGCGACGCGGCTACCCGGGCCGACGCGAGCCACGACAAGCACTTGAGTGGCGGCGAAGTCAAAGCCGCCCCCGACGCCATTCGCACGACCGACGGCACGTCGATTTGGGCCACCCGGTCGATGCTCACGAAATTCGAAAAAGTGGCCTCCGACCCGGCCAAGAACAGCCAAGCGCCCCTCACCGACGCCGAAATCGACCAACTCGTCGAAAAGCAAAACGCGTTCGAACAGGTCTTCACGCCGTAAGGCGTGCGCGGTGAAGACGTTCAAGCTGCGGTTTGACGACGTCGAGCAAGTCATCACCGAAAAAGCCGGGGCAGCCGTCGCGTCTGACCGCATCGCCGTTGACGGTGAGCCAGTGCGCGTCATGGAGCGCACGACGCCGTGCGAAGCAACCGACAGCGGGTGGCTGTTTTTGGCCGGCGACGAAACACCGGCCGCCCTGCGAAATCGCCGCACGTTTGGCGTCTACCACCTCAACCACCTCGCGAATCACACGCCGGCCATCGTGCCGTTTCTGTGGGCGTTGCCTGGCCAGCGCTTCACCTTCAACCGGCGCCGTGGAGCCTTCGTTGAAGCGCGCGACTCGAAGCCCGACCTGCCGGCGGCGAAGTTGCCGAAGGGCATCACCGTGCAAGGGCCCGGTCGGGTCGACCTCGAGGCGAACTGGTCGCTCGACCTGTCGTCTCCGTTTCGCCGGCGCTTCGAAGACGAAAGCCACGTGTTTTGGCGGCCGTTGATGACCGTCTGGGTCTACGGCGTGGCTCGCCGCACCCCGCTGAGCGAACTCAAGGCCCGACTCCTCACCCCGACGGCCTACGACGTGAGTGAAAAGCGAAGCCCAACGCTGCACCGGCTTCGGTTTCGAGTGCCCCGCCCCGCCGACGGCACCGGCTCGAGGTGTGACGCGCTCCACGCGGTCGCGCTCGGGCCCCAGGGGTACCTCCACTTCGCGGTGTATTGTGACCGTGAGCTCGACCTCGCCGACGCCGCCTCGCTGGTCGACAGCGTTCGCTCCAGCCGTTGACCGCCGGCGCCACCGAGGCCCGAGGCCGACGCGCCCGTTCAGCCCTCGGTGCTCGCGGCGACCGGGGTGGCCAACCGGGGCTTGAGTTCTTCGGCGACCTGGTCGATTTCGGCCGCGAGCCGTTCACCTTCACCGAGCAGCCCCGCCTTGAGACGGGTGCGGCTCCAGAACGTGAAGAACAAGCGGGCGTCGCGCAGCGCGGCCGAGCGGCGCTCGAAATACCAACGGGTAAAAAAAGCGAGCGGCGGCGTCAACGCGAAGGTCGCGAGCGCGGCCGGCCCACCGAACATCGCCCATGCGAGCACGGTGAGCAGCGCCCACCAGAACGGCGCGAGCACCATCAACGCCAGCACCTTCACGGTCGACTCGACGTCGTCTTCGCTTTTGAACACGCTCGTCAACGTCACCGGCACCCAATACGGCACGGTGAAGAGCACCATGCCGACGAAGAAAATGGGCAACCCCAACAGCCACAACACGTTGCGCACGACGAACCGCGCCACGGTCGCGGGCCGGTAACGAAAGGTGAGCTCTTTCGGCGCCGCCTGAACCAAATCGAGTCGCCGGCGAAACGAGGCGACCTGCTGTTTGAGCGACTCGAAACGCGCTGGCTGCTCTTCGCGCAACAGCGCCAAGCCGCGGGCGAACGCGCGGTGCCGCTCGGCGCTGCCGGCGTCGTCGCCCTGTTTGAGCGCGTAGAGCGACTCGGCGGTTTCGATGATGGGCAAGTCTTCCCAGTGTTCGAGGTTCAGGGTCACCGCCTGCAACGCGTCGGCAATGGCCTGGGTCAGCCGCTTGGCGCTCTCGAACGGGTCTTCTCCAGGCTTCTCGAGGTACGCGCCGGCGTCGAGCGCGGGCCCGACTTCGACGTGCACCCGGCTCTTGTACCGGTTCTTCTCGGAGTAGGTCAGGCCGACCGGCACAATTTTCACCGGAGCCCCTTTTCGCACGGCGTCGAGCGCGATGCGGGCACACCCGGTTTTGAGCGCGCTCAAGTGCGGCTCGGAGTGGCTCTTGCCTTCGGGGAAAATGGTGCTGGCCCGGCCAGCGGTGAGCGCGGCGACCGACGCGGTGAGCGTGCTGTCGTTCGCGGTGGTGTTGGCGCCGTCTTGCTTGCGGTACACCGGCAACGCGTCGAGGCCGCGCAAAATGAGCCCCAGCACCGGCAGCGAAAACAAAGGTGCTTTGGCCAAGAACGTCACTCGGCGCCTGGCGAGAATGAACACGAGCCCGGGGTCGATGAGCCCGTTCGGGTGGTTGCCCACGAAAATGACGGGCCCCGGGGCCTCGAGCGCGTGGGTCGGGTCGACCGGCACCTCGAGGCGAAAGAACTGCCGCAACACCAGCGAGGCGATGGCACGAAAGACTCGGTAGAACACTGGTGTCACTTGCCTTTGGCGGGGTCGTTCGACGGGGTGCGGCGGGGTACCGTTCGCTCGAGAAAGTGCTCTTGCCGCTCGAAGCCCTGCCGCTCGAGGCGCCGCTTCTCGACCAGCTCGGCGGCGTGGGTGAACAGCGAGCCCAGGGTGCGCAGACCGTCGACCAGCGCTTTGTGCAGCTGGTTTTCTCGTTCGCGGCGGGCGGCGCTCGAATTTTCACGCCGAAACGGCATTGGAAAGCGCATGGCGGCGAAGAGGCTACCGCATTTTCACCGCCGTCGCTGACCTGGGGCGCCGAGCCGGGCTATACGCGCCGCCATGAGCTTCTCGCACATCGGTTTCTGTGGTCTCGGCTTGATGGGCAGCCGCATGGCGGTGAACCTGAAGAAGAAGGGTTTCGCCGTCACCGTGTGGAACCGGGCGCCCGCGCGCGCCGAAGCGCTGCGCTCGCACGGCATTTCGCTGGCGCACACCCCGGCCGAATTGGCGTCGAAGGTCGACGCCTTTTGCACCTGCGTGGCCGACGTGCCGGCGCTCGAGCGCGTCGCGTTGGGCCCAGACGGCTTGCTGGCCGGTGCCAAGAAGGGGCAACTCTTCATCGACTTTTCAACGGTGTCGGTCGCGCTCGTCAAACAGCTCGAAACCGAATTTTCACTCAAGGGTGTCGACTTCGCCGACGCGCCCGTTACGGGGTCGAAGGGCGGCGCCGAAAAAGGCACGCTCGTGCTGATGACCGGCGCGAGCGAAGCAACGCTCGAGCGCGCGAGACCGATTTTCGCGGCCGTGGGCGAGAAGGTCATTCACTGCGGCCCGGTCGGCGCGGGCACCCAGGTCAAGCTGGCCGGCAACGTGCTCATCGCCGCCATGCTGCAGGCGTTTTCTGAAGGCTTGTTGCTCACTTCGAAAGCCGGCGTCGACCCCAGAAAGTTCATCGAAGTGGTGCAGGCCTCGGGCTTTCGCTCGCCGTATTACGACTTCAAAGGCACGGCGCTGTTGGCCCATGATTTTTCGACGCATTTCGCCATCGACCTCATGCACAAAGACTTGTCGCTCTTTCTCGACAACGCGGCTTTGCACCGCGTGCCGACGCCCACCGCGGCCTCGCTGCGCGACACCTACAATTGGGCGCGCGCCGCCGGCAAAGGCGACCAAGACATCGGCGCGGTGATTTCGGTGTTCGAAGAAGTGTCGAAGCACCGAATTTCATGAAGCGGCTGGCGTGGCTCGTTGTTGGCGGGGTGGTGGTGTCGTTCGCCGGGCTGCTCGTGTGGCGTGAGCTCGACGGCGCGTTCGAGAACCCGCCCCCCGAACACCCGGTGGCGCCCGCCGGCCTCACCGACTCGACGGTCACCCCCGCCCCGGTGCCAACGCCCTCAGCCCCGGCAGCCGTGGTGGCTCCTCCGCCTTCGGCCCGGGCCGTGCCCACAGAGAACCCGCCGCCGAACCCGACCGAGCCGTCACCCCCCTCGGCACCTCCCGAATTCTCTGACGTCGACGTCGTGGGGTCACCCTTCGACAGCGATGACTCGGCCGAGCTTCGGTATGCGGTCGACTTGCTCTACGGGCCCGACGCCGGTCGTGCAGACTTCATTGCCGCGGGCGAAGTCTTCGAGCGCTGTCTGAAGCACAACGCCGCGCACCCCCGGTGTTTGCGCGGGTTGGTCGCGGCGCAAAACGCCATCGCCGCGGGTTCGGTGCTGAGCCGAGACCAGGCGTTGCTGGCGCCGCCGGCGACAACCGTCAGCCCCGGGTGGAAGACGCCCGACCGAAACATCGACCCCTCTCCTGCCGTTAACAACGGGGTCAGAGCCCCCCTCGTGAACCACCCCAGGTGAAGGCGAAGTACCTGTAATTGCTTTTGATTCTGGGCCAGCCACGGGCGTCAATTTCGTAAACGAATTGACAAGACCTGTTGATTTACAGATTTTCACAGGTTGCGTGACACGGTGGTCGACGCTCGGTAATTCTCGCCTCATGACCGACGGACAAGTCGTGCGATTCGACAATGCCCTGGCTCAAATGAAGCGAGTCGTCGTCAAAGGCGGGTACCAGACCGTGTTGATCGCGGTCGAACTCCCGCCGCCCGCGCCTTCGCCTTCGCCCAGCGTTCGCTGAACACGAGCACCACCAGCCACCAGGCCCCGTTGACCGAGCCGCCCGAGGTGTCGCACCCGCCGTGAACCGGCGTGTCGTCGCCCGACCTGATCGTGGTCGAAGGCACCCGACACAACGAGTCGACACAGACCATGGCGCGCTGACATTGGCTGCTCGTGGTGCACGCGCGCGAACAGAACGAATAGCCGCGAGGGTCAGCGAGGCATTCGCGGGTCGCGCAGTCGGTGGCGGCGTGGCAGACGTCGCCGTCTCCCAAACAGTCGGGGTCTGACGGGCAATCGGCGGGGCACTTGCTGTCGGCGACGGCGCACGACGGCGTCACGCAATCGGGGTCGTTCAAACACGCTGGGTCACACACGCCGTCGGCCACGTCGCACGTGGGGCAGTCGGGGTCGGCGGGCACGCACCCAGTCGCGCAGCGACCGTCACTCGTGCACAGGGGTGGGTCGTTCGTCGTGACGAAGGCGTCGATGAACGAGAGGTTCGTGTCGACGCGCACGTCGGCCCCCACGCCGCATTGGCTCGAGGTGCCATACGAATGCACGCCAGCGACGTATTCGGTGCCCGACACGGTGAGCAACCCAGGCCCGCCGGAGTCGCCCAAGCAAATGCCGGAGGCGCCCGCCGAGCCGAACTCGACGAGGTCGGCCGAGGCCGAACTCACGGTGATGGTGGCGCTCCGCCGGGTACCGCTGTCGTTGGCGCTCACGGCGGTGCGACCGTAGCCGACGAGCCGCAGCGACTGGCCGGCCCACGGCGAAGGCGGCGCTCGGAGCACCGAGCGCGGCGTCACCCCCGACGGCACCGACGCCAACAGCAACAGGCCGAGGTCGTGCGCGCCCTCGCCTCCGTACTGCGGGTGACGCGCTTGTTTCGTCACGTCGATGAAGTCGGTCGACTTCAAATTCGAATCGTCGGCCTTGTTGGTGGCCTTCACCGTCATGCTCCCCGCGCCTTCGAGCGAGGGGTCGAGGCAGTGGCCCGCCGTTAACAAGACGCGCGGGCTCACCAAGGTGGCCGAACAAATGCCCCCCGAGCCGTTCGAGTAACGAAGGTCGAGCAGAAAGACCGATGTCGACGTGGTGTCGGCGGTGGCGGCCAACACGCTTTGCACCTGCAGCCGGGCGTCATTCGACGAGCGCGACGCGGGGTCAGGCGCACACGCCATGACGCACATCGTGAAGGGTGCCAGTCGCCACATCGCTGCTCCGCAGTTCAGTCGCCCGCTGGTCGCGGCGCAACTCCATCTCCTCCGTAAAGAGCGCGCGGTGTCGCCTGACGCCCTACACGCCCCACGCTCGATGGCACTCATGCACCTGGCTGCGACCATTGTGTTCGGCCAGCAACGACAACACGCGCTTCGTGGCGGTCGCACCGTTGCCGCGGTGTTTTGCTGCGGGGGCGGGTGCTTCGAATGGCCATGGGAGCGACTTTGGGGCGCCGTCGGGAGGGTCGGCGAAGTTCGAGCTCGACGCGGCGAGCGCCGCTACTGTGGGTCGCCCTGCGTCGCCGAGTGTCGCCCGGCCAACAGGTGAGGAGCGCTTTGCGCCTGCTGCCGTCGTACACGCGCGGCGCCCCCATGCGGGCCGAGCTGGCGATCACCAACGGAGGTTCGACGAGCGTCTTCATTTCAGTCGGCGGTCGCCAGCGAGGTACCCGAGACACCCGGTTTCGCTTCACCTCGCCGCAGGGCCGGGCACTGCCCGAAGTGCCCGACTTCGGAGGGCTGGTGAGGTACAGCGCTCGAGCCCGGCGCCTCGCTCACGTCGGTGAAGACCTCGGGCGGTCATCGTCGAAGCGACGTACGAGGCCGAGTTCGTCACCTGACGGCGCTCGCTCGCAGCGTCGGTGCGCGCGGCGGGACCATTCGGTGACCGACCCGCTCAAACGCCTGACGGTTCTCGCCGGCGCAACGTGAGCAACGTCAATTCAGGGTCTGAATTGATGCGCGGCAAGCGAGTGCCCTGGCCGAAGCCGAGCCCGCGGTTGACGAAGAGTTGGTTGCCCCTGACGTCGTAGTGACCGCGGTACCACGGTTGGCCAATTCGGTTGAAGACGCCCTGGGTGGGCGGGCACGTTCCACTGGCCGCCGTGGGTGTGGCCCGACAGGCACAGCACGTCTTGCCACGCCGGCAATTTGCGCGCGCATGACGGCGTGTGGGTCAGCACGAGGCGCGAGGTGTCAGCGTCGGTGCCCCCAAACGCGGCGTCGACGTCGTCGTTTCGAGTGGTGCTGTCGTCGACCCCGATGACCGCGAAGTCGACCCCGCGGTGCCGCACGAGCGAGTGTTGATTTCGCAGCACGCTCACCCCGATGCGCCCGAGCCCCGTGCTGATCGCGTCGGCGCCCGACCAGTGGTCGTGGTTGCCCAGCACGGCGAACGAGGGCGCCGCGAGTGGGGCGAGCAATTCGGGCACGCGAGAAATGGGGTCTTTTCGGTTGGTGACGAAATCACCCGTCAACACCACCAGGTCGGGCTTCGCTTCGTTCACCGCGCGCACCGCGCGAATGACCCGCCCGTCGGGCACCCCGCTGCCAATGTGCAGGTCGGAGAGTTGCGCCACCACGGTGCCGTCGTGGGCAGGGTCGAGCGACGTCAGCCACACCTCGAGGTGGTTGATTTCGAAGTACTCGTGATCGATGAGGCGACGTTCGGCGTAGGCCGCGACGGGCGCTCCGACGGTGGTGGCCGCGAGGGCTTGCAACAACCGACGACGCGTCAGACTCGGCATGGGGCGCCAACATTCGACCGGGCCCCGAATTCCCCCGCGGGCCCGTTGGGGTAAAAAGTTGCAAAGAAAATCATGGCGATGGGCCGAGCCGTCACCGGTTTGAGACTTTTGTGTGACGGCCACGTGACGTTTGGCCATGCTGTTGTTTCTTCATGACAAGGCCTTGTGACCTTTGCTTTGGGGCCGCGCCATGAGCGGCTGGTTGATGTTGATGCTGTTGGCGCAGACCCAGGCCCCTGGCCCGGTAACGGCCAAACCGTGGGTCATCGAGCTGTCGACGCTCGAACTGTTGCACGCGAAGGGCGTGCTGAACGACGCCGAATATGACAGCGCGGTGCGCGACCTGCGTGACTCGCTGGGGCTGCGCGCGCCCGACGGCACGACGCTCGCCGTGAGCAACCTGGCGCTGACGCTGTACGGCTTCGTGCAAGCGAACGCCATCTACGACACGACCGAGAGCTTCGCCGAGCAAATGGGCAACGGCCAAGTCGCCCGACCCGGCACCTACGGAGGCGGGCACGACCGCTTTCAAATGAGCGCGCGGCACTCGCGCTTCGGGTTTCGGTTGAAGGCCCCCGAACTCTACAACGTGCGCGCCTCGGCCCAATTCGAGATGGACTTTTTCGGCACCCAGCTGCCCGTCGGCGCGGGCCAGCCGTTTTTCGGCAGCGAATCGGCGTTCGTCGCGAGCCCGACCTTTCGCGCGCGCCACCTGTTCTTCAGGCTCGAGACGCCGTGGGTCGACTTGTTGGCGGGTCAATTTTGGCCGATTTTCGGCGGGCAACCCGCGGGCAACCCAAACGCCATTGAAATTCAGGGGCTGCCTTCGCAGCTGTACAGCCGCATGCCCCAGGTGCGGCTGTCGAAAGCCTGGCGCACCGAGTCGGCGTGGTTCGACGCGGCCGTGGCGGCGGTGCGCTCGCCGCAGCGAGACTCCGGGCTGCCCGACGCGCAAGCCTCGTTTCGGGTGTCGCTGCCGAAGTGGCAGGGGTTCTCAACGGCGGGCGGCACCGCTTCGGCCGAGGTGCTGCCCAGCCTGACCTTGTCGGGCACGCTGCGCTCGATTCGACTGCCCGAATTTTCAGCCACGCCGACCTCGTCGCGCGCGGCCTTGGGCGGCGGCGTCGCACTCGACCTGGTGGTGCCGTTGATACGCGGCACGGCCCAGCACCACCCCAATGCGCTCACCTTCATTGCCGAAGGCGTGTACGGGCAGGGCACGTCTGACCTGTA
Organism: Myxococcaceae bacterium; assembly: GCA_044225205.1. Lineage (GTDB taxonomy): Bacteria > Myxococcota > Myxococcia > Myxococcales > Myxococcaceae > JAEUJT01. The sequence goes on from JBGAIY010000104.1 coordinate 18,521, forward strand.
CGGTGGCCTGAACGGGGGCATCGGGTTTCCCGCGTTGCCGAACCCGAACAACGTGTCGCCCGCGCCGACCTACGCGCAAGACATCGACAACGGCATCGCGACCTACGACTCGAGCGGCACCTTGCACCTGGTGCAGTGGTCGTCGTTCATGGTCAACATGCAGTACTACCTGCCGGTCGCCGACGGGCGGGTCTGGGTGTCGGCCATTTATTCGCGCAGCTGGTCAGACAACTCGGCGTCGCTCGGCACGAGCGCGGCGCGCACCCGCCAGTCGCTCGACGCGGTGTTCGGGTCGGTCTTCGCCGAAGTGTTGCCGCAAGTACGGTTCGGGCTCGAATATTCGGTGTTGCTCGACCATTACGTCGACGGCGTCACCGCCACGAACCACCGCGTGAACTTCGCGGCCTACTACATGTTCTAACCCGGGTACCCGGGCAGAACGTGGGCGCTCGTTTCAGTGGAGTGTCAGGTCGCGGTCGAGAAATTCGGCGATCTCGGTGGCGACGCGGGCTCGGTCTTTGTCGCGCGGCAATATGTGAAACCCGCGCTGCAGCCACCGCAGTTCAGAATGGGCGATGTGGCGGTGAACCCATTCGACGCCCTTGGGCGCGACGACGTGGTCATTGACGGCACCCAGCACCAACGTCGGGCAGGTCACGACCGGCGCCGACAGGCGCGCCACGTCTTGCAACGTGAACAGGTCGAGCACGCGGCTGACCGGGTAGCGCGGCAACAAGGGCGACTGGGCGCGCGCTTCTTCGTCGTCGAGGTCGGTGCCCTTCTTCACGACCCAGCGGTCGCGCACGAGCGAGAGGGGGCGGTGCCGCACGAGCCGGAGCGCGCGACTGGCCGGGTCGGCGAGTTGGAGCGCGGGCGCCATGAGCACCAACCGGGCCACCCGCTGGGGGTGCCGGGCGGCCATGATGATCGACAGCAGCGCCCCCATTGACAACCCGGCGACCGACACGTGCTCGAAGCGACTCAATTCGAGCAGCGCCCGCTCGGCCGCGTCGACCCACGACCGCCACGTCACCCAGAGCATCGCCTCGGGTTCGGCGCCGTGACCGGGCAACCGAGGGCACGACACGTGCGCGCCCCGCGCGGCGAGCGCTTCACCCAGCGAGCGAAGCTCCCATGGGCTGCCGGTAAAGCCATGCAGCAACAACACCGCCGACCGCGCGCCTTTCGGCCCCAACACAAACGAAGCCGTGGGGCTGGGCTCGGCGCGCGCGTTCACGGGGCCAGAGGTTACAAACACACCAGCGTCACGCCAACGTGATACAGCATGCGCCATGTCTGACCACGACAAGCCGCCAGAACTGCAGCTGCAAATTCAGCTCGACGACGCCATTGCCAATGGGCAGTACGCGAACATGGCGCTGGTAAATCACGCCGAGACCGAATTCACGCTCGACTTCATTTACGTTCAGCCGCAACAGCCGCGCGCCAAGGTGCTCTCGCGCATCATCACCAGCCCGAAGCACATGAAACGGCTGATGATGGCCATGCAAGACAACCTGGCGAAGTACGAAGCGAAATTCGGGCCGGTCGAAGTAACCGACCCCGGTACGCCGGTGCACTGACGCCGTGGCTGAGGGCACCAAGCACATCTTCACGTCGCTCGCGGTGAACG
>JBGAIY010000690.1:0-2566 GCA_044225205.1 Myxococcaceae bacterium
CCCCTGAACGAGCCCGTGCTCTCGTACGCGCCGAACAGCCCCGAGCGTGCCCAGCTCAAAAGTGCTTTGGCCCAGCTGGGCGGCGAGCGCGCCGACATACCCGTCGGCATCGGCGGGAAAGAGGTACGCACCGGTCGTACCTTCGAAGTGCGTGCGCCCCACCGGCATTCGCAGGTGCTGGCCACGGTGCACAGCGCGGGGCCGGCCGAAGTCGAACAAGCCATTGCCTCGGCCATGAGCACCCGCGCGTCGTGGGGCGCAACGCCCTTTCATGAACGGGCCGCCATTTTTTTGCGTGCCGCCGAGTTGTTGACCACCAAGTACCGCGCGACCATGAACGCCGCGACCATGCTCGGGCAGTCGAAGACCGCCTACCAGGCCGAAATCGACTCCATTTGCGAGGCGGCCGACTTCTTGCGCTTCAACGTCGCCTTCGCTCAGCAGCTCTATGACCAGCAACCCCAGAGCGCCCCCGGTGTTTGGAACCAGACCGACTACCGGCCGCTCGACGGGTTCGTCTTCGCCATCGCTCCGTTCAATTTCACGGCCATTGCGCTGAACCTCGCCACCGCCCCCGCGCTCATGGGCAACACCGTCTTGCTCAAGCCGTCGAACACGTCGGCGCTCAGCAATTGGCACGTCATGCGGCTCTTGCGCGAAGCCGGCTTGCCCGACGGCGTCATCAACTTCTTGCCTGGTGACGGCCCCACGGTGGGCAACCCCGTGATGGCTTCACGCGACTTGGGTGGCGTGCACTTCACCGGTTCGACGAACACCTTCAACTCGCTCTGGCGCACCGTGGGCGAGCGGGTCGGCCAGTACAAGCAGTACCCCCGCATCGTCGGTGAAACCGGGGGCAAAGACTTCATTTTCGTGCACCCCTCGGCGGCCGACGACCTCGACGCCGTCGCCGTCGCCATTGGGCGGGGCGGGTACGAGTACCAAGGGCAAAAGTGTTCGGCCTGCAGCCGGGTGTACGTGCCGGCGTCGCTGTGGCCCCAATTGAAAGCCCGCCTCGTGCCCATGATCGAAGAGCTGCGCATGGGCGAGGTCACCGATTTTCGCAACTTCATGGGCGCCGTCATCGACGAGCGCTCGTTCGCCAACGTCTCGAAGTACCTCGCGCTCGCCCAGGGCTCGCAAGTCAACGTCGTCGCCGGTGGCCAAGCCGACCGAAGCAGCGGGTGGTTCGTGCGCCCCACGCTCCTTCAGGTCGACAACCCGCGCCACCCGCTGATGGTCGAAGAAATTTTCGCGCCGGTGGTGACGCTCTACGTGTACCCCGACGCCCAATTTGTCGAGACCTTGCGCGAGTGCGACGCGGCCGCCATGTACGCGCTGACCGGAGCCGTGTTCGCGCGCGACCGCAAGGCCATTGCCACCGCGACCCACGAACTTCGCCACGCCGCAGGCAACTTCTACATCAACGACAAGCCCACCGGCGCGGTCGTGGGCCAACAGCCCTTCGGTGGCAGCCGGGGCTCGGGTACCAACGACAAGGCAGGGTCGCTGCTCAACCTCATTCGCTGGGTCTCGCCTCGCACGATCAAAGAGACCCTGGTGCCACCCACCCGAATCGACTACCCGTTCATGGCCGCCGAGTGACGTTTTCGGTTACTGTTGCAACTGCAATGGCAACTGACGTCACGCCCACCCTCGAGTCGCTGCGAACCACCATTCGCCAAGCGGGCTTGCGCAGCACGGCGCCTCGCATGGCCGTCTTGCGCCGGTTGTCGACCACGTTGACACCCGTCTCGCACGGCGAGCTCGTCGACGCCCTCGCCCCCGAAGGCATGGACCGCACGACCGTCTACCGAAACCTCGTCGACTTGACCGAAGTCGGCCTCGTGCAGCGCACCGACTTGGGCGACCACGTCTGGAGATTCGAGCTCAAGCGCTCTCGGGCCCGCGGAGACGACGCCAAACACCCTCATTTCACCTGCAGCGGCTGCGGGTCGGTGTCGTGTTTGCCCGAAGTCACGTTGAAGGTAAAAGCCGGCAAAGGCGTGCCCAAAGTGCTGTCCAGCCCGAAACACCGCGTCGAAATTCAACTGAGGGGGCTGTGTGATGCCTGCGCCTGAAACGTCGACGGCCGGCGCGGCGCAATTGGCGTCGCCCGAGTGCGCCGTGCACGCACCGCCCAAGGTCACCACCCGCACCGAGGCCCGCACCCAAATCGTCGTCGGGTTGACCGCGGTGATGATGGTCGTCGAGCTCGTCGTCGGCTACTGGACGAAGTCGCTCGCGCTCACCGCCGACGGGTGGCACATGGCGACCCACGTCGGAGCACTCGGGCTGACCGCCATTGCCTACTGGTACGCCCGCACCCGGGCCGGCGAAGCGCGCTTCGCGTTTGGCACCGGCAAGGTGTACGCGCTCGCTGGCTTCACCAGCGCCGGCGGGCTGGTGGCCGTCGCCATCACCATGCTGGTCGAAGGGGTCGAACGCTTCATTCGGCCCGAAGTGGTTGATTTTGCAGACGCTTTCCCCGTGGCGGTGTTGGGGTTGCTCATCAACTTGGTGTCGGCGTTTCTGCTCGACGTCAAAGAGCACGACCACGGCCCCA
>JBGAIY010000105.1:0-20784 GCA_044225205.1 Myxococcaceae bacterium
GTTGTCGAACGACACCCTCACGGGAAAAGCGCCGTACCGGGGCGACGCCGTGCGGGTGTGTACGGTGACCGACGTGAGCCCGGAGGTCACCGGCTCGAGCTGGGGCTGGTCGAATTGGTAGACCCCGGCCCGGTATTCGCGGGTCGCGGGGGCGAAGGCGAGCGCGGCGGTCAGCACCACCGTCACCGGGTTAGCCACGCTGCACCTCGGGCACGCTGACGAGCAATTCGTCGACGACCTGTTCGGCTTTGACGCGCTCGAGGCCGGCTTCGTACGACAACACCAGGCGGTGGCTCAGCACCGCGCTGGCGACGTCTTTGACTTCGTCGAAACCGACGTTGGGTTTGCTGCGGCACAGTGCCCACGCGCGGGCCGACGAGGCGAAAGCCAGCGCGGCGCGGGGTGACGCGCCGAAGCGCACGTAGCGTTTGACCGAGTCGGGCGCGCCCGAAGCCTGGGCGTGCGTCGACTCGACGAGGCGGCCAATGTAGTCGGCCACCGGGTGGGGCAGGTGCACGCGCGAGACGCGTTCGAAGAGCCGCTCGAGCCCCTCGCGGTCGGTCGCGGGCTTCAACGCGGGCGCTTCGCCGCGCACCCGCTGGGTGATGATCGACGTGAGCGTCGCGGCGTTGACCGACGGCACTTCGACCCGAAACAAAAACCGGTCGAGCTGGGCTTCGGGCAGCGGGTAAGTGCCCTCGAGTTCAATGGGGTTTTGGGTGGCGAGCACGAAGAACGGCGCCGGCAGGGGGTGGGTGGTGCCGAGCACGGTGACGGCCCGCTCTTGCATGGCTTCGAGCAAGGCCGATTGGGTCTTGGGCGAGCTGCGGTTGATTTCGTCGGCCAGCACGACCGACGCGAACAAGGGGCCGGGGCGAAACTGAAACTGGCGGTGCTCTGAGTCAATGACGTAGGTGCCGGTGATGTCGCCCGGCAACAAGTCGGGGGTGAACTGAATGCGTTTGAAGGGCAAGTCGAGCAGGCGGGCGAGGCCCTTGCACAGCTCGGTCTTGCCGAGCCCAGGCAGGCCTTGGAGCAGCACGTGCCCCTGCGCGAGAACCGCGGTCGTGACGCGGTCGACGACGGTCGGTTGGTCGAGCATGACGCTGCTCAGCCCGGCTTTGAGCATGGCAATGGTCTCGCCGGCGGCTTGAACGTCAGACGGGGTGAGCAGCTCGGGCACTTGGGTCTCCAGTTCAATTCGAATGAAAGTAGCGTTCGACGAGGGCGCGGTTGCGCGGCAGGAGCGGCCCCGAATGAAAGCCGGTGCCTTGGTCGCCGCGGGCGCCTTCACCAGAGCCGCCCAAGACCGGCCGGCGGCCGTTGGGCCGAGGGTCGAGCCCTTGCAGGCCGTAGAGGGTGCCGGGCTCGTCACCGCCGTGCCCTTCGGGCAGCGGAGCGAATTCGAGTCGTTCGGGGGCGATGGGCGCTTCGTCACCGAACTGAATCGGGCGCGAGGCGCCGCCGCCGCCGCCGCCGGGTTTACCCGCCTCATCGTCTCGCGAAGAACCGCCGGGGTGGCCCGAGCCGGGCGCGTCGCTCGGTGGGCCGGGTTGGCCGGGGCCGCTCTGAAGCCCGGCGCTGGCCGAATGCGGTTGGCCGAGCGACTGGGCGAGGCGTTCTCTTCGGCGTTGCAGGGCTTGGCGCAGGGCCTGCGCAGAGGCGGCCGAGGCCTTGGCTGACGTCTTCGAGGCTTTCGGTGGCTGCTGGGAGCCCTCATTGGGTTTGGGCGAGCCGGTCGCGTCGTTGGTGTTGGGCCCGTCGCCTTCGCTCGGGCGACCGGCGTGGTCCGGGTCGGTGCCCTGTTGTTCGAGCGCATTCTGGAGTGCCTGGCCGTCGCTCAGCTGCATGAGGGCCCGTTCGAGTTCGTCGCGCTCTTGGGTGGCGGCGTGTTCGCCCTGGGCGTGGGCGAGTGCCTCGGCGAATTGGGCGGCGGCGCGTTCGGCGTTGGCGAGCGCGGCGGCCGCCAGTTCGGCCTTTTGGTCGAGCGTGTGGTCGAGCGAGTCGGCGGCTTCCCAGTCGGTGTCGTCGAAGGTTCCTTGGGCGACTTCGTTTTGCAGGCGGGCGAGCTCGGTGGCGAGGCTCTCGGGCGTGGGGCTCTCGGCGGCGAGCGCTTCGATTTTGTCTTCGAGCCGGTCGACGTGGGTGGCGGCGACGGTGCTGACGCGGGGGGTGGGCGTGGGGGCTTGGGGCAGGGCGCCAATGGCTAGGCCGAAGCCAACGCCGGCCAGTGCCCACGCCAGGGGCCGAGCCACCCGCAGCGGCGGAGCGCGGAGCGATTTGAGTTGCTGGTTGAGGCCGAGTTCCCAGGGGCCGACGGGCACTTCGAGTCTGGTGAGCAGCAGACCACCGGCGTTGACTTCGCGGTCGGCGATGACGGCGGCTTGTGAAGTCGAGACCCGCTTGGGCTGGGTGAGGGCGGTGGTGGTGGCGATGACCGCGATCGCGACGGTGGCGACGACGGGCCAGGCAGGCCACGGCAGAAACAGGTGTACGACGGCCCACACGGTGGCGCCGACCCACACTGGAACGGGCAGGGTCTTGACCCACAGTTCGAGGTTGAGGCGTCGTTGAACGCGGCCGATGCGCGAGCGCACTGCACTGAGACGTCGTTGTTCTCCGGCGGCCATGGGGTGGGGTGCGGCGGTGGGCAATTGTGCGCTGACCCTCGCAGCACAGTCAAAGTCAACGCTTCGAGCGGTCGAGATTCATCACTCACCGGTAAGACGTCTGGGCCGAGTGGTCGGTTCCTCAGGTGCGGCGGAGACCCTCCCTCCAAAGGTGCCCATGGTCACCACCGCGCCGTCGAACCGTGGGTGCGACCCCATCGGTCGCGCGATAATACTGCATGGTCAGCAGCACCGAGACCCAGGTGCGGTACGGCCGCCACGTCGAGCCCACCTGCTCGAGCTCGTCATCGTCGGGTACGTGGTCGAGGCCGTACGCCAGCTGCACGGCATGGTGAAGCTGAGGTTCACTCGTGATGAACGCGTCGCGCAACCCGGCGCCGCGAAAGAGAATGCCGTCGGCGGTCCACGCGCCGACGCCGCGAATGCGTTGGAGGGCTGCCCACGCCTCGGCGTACGGCTTGGCGCGCAGCCGCTCGACGTTCAATTGCCCGTCGAGGGCGGCGCGGGCCACGGCCTGCAATCGCCTCCACTTCTCCTCCGGTATGCCAGCGAAGCCCGGTCGCTCTAAAAACGTCTGAGGCTTGGGAAACGATGCGACGGCGACGCCACCAACGTCGACGACGTCAGACGCGGCATGGGCGAGGGCCTCAAGCCACTTCGTGGCTTGGGCGCGCCGCACCCGTTGCCCCAAGACCAGCCACCCCGCGGCCGCGTACGGCGAATAAAAGACCGGAGGCCGAAACCCAGGGGCCTGGGCCGCTGCTTTTCGCAAGGGCTCGTGGGCCTCGAGCACCTCGGCGTACGCCTGCCCGTCGTGGTCGAGCGACAGAATGCGCGCCAACTGACGCTCGACGACCGCGCGCTCGGTCGTGCCGAAGACGGTCGCCTTCACCCCGGTCGAATCGGCGCGAAGCAGCGCGCCGACGGGTTGGTGGGTCGAATCGAGTGGAAACGCGAGTCGCACTTCGTTCGGCGAAGCGGAGCACGCCCGCGAGGCGACCATGAGCCCGCATGAAAAGTCGCGAATGGCAGAAAGTGAAAAAGGGCCACGGGGCGTCAACGTGAAAGAAGAGGTCATGCCCGCGACCGTACGTGGGGGCTCCTGACAGCATCGTGTCAGGAGTCGATGCCGGTCACGAGTGCCATGCCAGCGAGTTCGGCCTCGCCCTCATCAGAGCGGGCGGCGCGGGCGAGTGACTCGAGGGCGGCCGGCGTGCGCTTCGTCTTCCAATGGGCGTGGAGTGCCTGAATCAGGCGCGACGCTTTGCCCCCGGGCCAGAGCTCGGCGAGCTGGTCGGCCGTGGCCACATCGAGGTCGTACCGGAGCGCGCCGGCGAAGAAGAGCCGCGCGCCTGGCGACACGGTCGCCTCACCGCCTTGGTCGAACTGCTGGAGGCTGTCGGTCTGGCGCCCGCCTCGGGGGCCGAGCGCGAGCGGCTGTTGCCACCCGAAGCGAGAATATTTCACGCGCCGGTACTTCTCGAACAATTGAATGACGGCGAGGCGCATCGAATCGGCCACGGTGGGGCCGTGGGTCTCACGTACCGCCTCGACGGCGCGGCGGCCGGCTTCTCGAGGGTTCTCGTTGTCTCCGTGGTCGCGGCGGTCGAGCACGGCGAGCACCGCGTCGCGCACGGTGGCGAGCACGGCTTCGGTCACGCCGGGCCCCGCCGCCCAAAGCACCACCTCGCGGTCGTCGTGGAGCGGGCGCAACTCGAGCTGATCGGTCGGCTGCACCAACGCGGCGACCTCGAACTGACGGGTCGTGAACGCCCGGGTCGACAGGCCCTCGGGGAGCGACGTTTGCAGCGCGGGTGGCACGGGCCGCACGGCGACGATTTTCACGTGGCCCACCGGGGCTTCGGCCGCCGACCGGGCGTGCGCGTGTCGGTCGGCCCAAAAGGCATTTTTGGCGAGCGTGACGACGCGCAGGGGCGCTTCGCCGAGGTGTTCGTTGAGCGTCTGGTGCAGTGCGTGGGCGGCGTTGGTCGAATGCCGGGCGCCGCGGCCCAAGAAGCCCGGGCTCGCGAAGACGACCACGTCGTCGGCGCCGAGCAGCACCGGGCTGCCGTTTTCGAACTGGCTCCCGCGCTCGCGGAGCGACTTGCGCTCGAGCGCGCCGTGGTGGTTCGCGAGGGTCACGCCGCGCCCCTCTTCGCTCGACGCCCAGGTGATGGCGTTCGCCGCCCCGACCGCGTACGGGGTCACGCGCATGCGCTTGGGGTCGAAGAGGGCCATGGCGCATTCGAAGCGGTGGTCGAACGGGCGGGCGCACAGCGCCTCGAGCGCGAGGTTGGCGGCGAGGCCCGGGTCTTGGTCGTTTTCGAGCGAGGTCTTGAGCGCCGCGAACGCGTCGTCGAGCGGCCACGACACGGGGTGGCCCTGGCGGTCGACGACCCGGGCGCTGACGAAAGCGAACCGCTCGTCACCCACCTCGAAACCCGCGAAAATTTCAGGTACCGCGCCCTCGACGAGCTGCTCGATGAGCGAGAGTTCGAACCGCGAAGTCTGCCAATTCAGCAGAGAAGCTTCGGGTTCACGATACGTTTCGGGAGCCTGTTCGTTGACCGTTGCTGGAGGTGGGTGGTGGGTGGTGACCCGTTGTGCGGCGACGACCAGCGTGGCGGCGCAGTACCCGCACGTCACGCGCTCGGCGCCGACGGGTACGTCAATGGGGGCGCCGCAGGCTGGGCAGTGGGGTGCTTGCAAATGCATCGTGGGTTGCATCATTCACAAATGGCGTTGCCGTGCATAGCGTGCGGTGCATGCACTGGTGGCGCGCCGTGAAACCGTGGGTGGTGGTCGTTTTGTGTTCGCTCAGCGCCTCGGCCGCGGCGCCCAAACGCGAGAAGCCGCCCAAGCCCCCCAACCCCGACAAGCATGACGCGGTGGGGGCCGTCGTCTTGAACGGCGAGAAAACCGACATTCGGTGGACCGACGGCGACAGCTTCAAAATCAATTCGGGGCCCTTCAAGGGGCGGGGCACGCGCCTGCAAGGGTACAACACGCTCGAAGCGTACGGCCCGGTGCACCGGTGGGGGCGCTGGTCGGCCGACGAGCTGTACACGTTGGCGAAAGACGCGAGCTCGGTCGCCGCGACGCGCGAGTGGGTCTGCACGACCGACGGCCACGAAGACGGGTACAAGCGCCTGTTGATCAACTGCCCCGACCTCGCCGTGCACATGGTGAAGCAAGGGTACGCCCTGGCCTACGCCGTCGAAGGCGGGCACGCCGCGCCCGAAGTGCTCGCCGCCCAGCGCGACGCACAAGCCGAAGGCCGTGGCATGTGGGCCAAAGGCGTCGTCAAAGGGGTCATCACCAGCCTGCATTCGGTCGGAGAAGACGGGCCCGAAGAGACCGTTGCGTACAACCGCATCGTCGACACCCGCACCGGAGCGGCGCTCAAGCACCAACATGAGAAGACCTACGCGACCTGCGAAGAAGTCTGCGAAGAAACCGACGGTGATTCGTCGTGCATGACGTACGTGCCCTTCAAACACCGCTACCACCAGCGGCCGAAATGCCTCTTTTCTCGCGCGGAGCAGCGGTGAGCGCCTCGACTTCGACGCGGCTGGGCGTGGTGGTGCTCGTGGCGGCGGTGGCCGCCGGCTGCGCGCACCGGCCGAACCTCAATGATCAACGGCGCGTGTACCCGCTCGGCGAAAAAGAACTCGCCGAACACGTGAACGGCTGGTTCTTGAAAATCGGAGTTCAGCTGCGGCCGACCGCGATGCCCCATGTGTGGCGCTCGCGCATCAAAGCGACGGGCGTCGGGCAAGACGCGAGGCTTTTGCTCGGCCCCGACGACCCGGTCGGCGCCGCGAACTCGAAAGACCTCGAACAGGCGCAGGCCAAAGAACAACGCGCCGAACGCGAAAGCTCGCTCATGCGTGCGGCTTCGCAAGACTTCGCCGACCTGGTCGCCGCCTCAGACCGGCAGCTGTTGCGCAGCGCCGCCGTTTCGGCCGAACGGCTCGACCCGCTGCCCACCAAACACGTCTACGGGGCCCAGCCCGGCCGCATCGCCACCGACTTCGTTCGGTGGTCGGTGGAGTACATACCGCTGTCTCCCGGCGCGACCGCGCTCGAAGTGCGCCGCGAGGCCGCCACCGAATGGGAGACCGGCGCCGACACGACCGACTTCATCGCCGGCATGAAGCTCGACGGCACCACCAACATCGACCCCATCACCCGGCGGCCGGAGGGCCCGCGCGACTACGCCATCGAACAGCGGGTCGCCGAAGAATTAGACTTGGGCGTCGCCGTCGAGGTGTTGGGCAACGAAGTCGCGGCGAACGAGGCGCCGCTGGGCGACCCCGCCGTGGCCGCGGCACCGGCCGTCGCCCCGTCAGACCCGACGAGCGACGCCGACACCTGCGGCGTGTCGCTGAACGACCGCGGCGACTTCGCCCAAGGCCACATCGTCTTGCTGGGCGACCTCGAAGGCACCAACGTCGGGCCCAAGGCGCTGGGCCTCGTGACCTGCGCCGCGTTGAAGCGAGGGCTGTCGGTGACCGTCGCGCTCGCCATTGCCGCGGTCGAACAGGCCCGGCTCAACGCGTTTCTCGACTCGACCGGAGACGCCGCCGCGAAAGACGCCTTGTTGCAGGGCCCCTTTTGGCACCGCGAATACCAAGACGGCCGAAGCAGCGCGGCGATGTTCGACTTGCTCGAGGCGCTGCGGGCCATGCGCGCGGCGGGTCAACCGGTGTCGGTGTTGGCGCTCGACGTCGGCACGCCGGGCAACGCGCGCTCGGCGTTCATGTCGGCCCGCGTGCTCGAGCACCACCGGCGTGAACCCGACCGGCTCATCATTGCGTTCGTGCCCAACACGCTCGCCCGCCGCGTGTTCGGCGTCGCGTGGAACCCCACGCTCGACACCCTGGGCCACCGGCTCACCACCGTCGGCGCCGAGGTGTCGTCGTACGACGTCGCCTTCAAGCCCGGCACCCGGTGGACCTGCCAACTCTTCGAGCAGGGGCACTTGCGGTGCGGCACGTGGCGCGTCGCCCCCGGCCCGGCCCAGCAAATGTTCTTCAACGACTTCGTGCCCCGACCGCGCCTCATGCGGCTCGGCCAGCCCACCGACGAAGGCTTCGACGGGCTCTTCTTCATCGGCACTCCCCGCGCGTCACCCCCGGCGGTGCGAGGCCGCTGGGGCGACGAAGGCGACGCCGCGCACTAACCCCAAGTTCACCCGAACTGAGCTGGTTTCGCGGCCAAACCCGCGCCGTTGACTGAGGTCTCGCCAGCGAAACACAGATCAGCTCAGGTGAACTTTGGGAGGAAAGGTCGCAGGTTCTGCGCCGCCCGTTCGGCCACACGGCCCTTGCTCCAGCGTCACCTCGCGGTTACGGAGCCTGGGCCATGATCGACCCGAATTCGCCGCCGCCCGCGCCCGTGCCCGCCTCGCCCTCGAAAAAGCAGGGCCGGGGGCCGGCCTTGTTCTTGGTCGGGTGCGCGCTGTTCGTCGGCCTGGCGGTGTTGGGCATCGTCGTGTTGGCCGCTCTTGGCAAGTCGGTGTCGGTCGACGACGGCGCCGTGCTCAAAATGACGCTGCGCGGCCCGGTGCCCGAATTCGTGCGCACGAGCGGGTTCGACGAACTGTTCGGTTCGAAGGCGGTGACGGTGCACCAGCACGTCATGAACTTGAAGAAGGCGGCGGCCGACAAGCGGGTGAAGGGCGTCGTCATCGTTCTCGAACCCATGCAGGTGGGCTGGGCCAAAATCGAAGAGCTGCGCGACGCGGTCGTCGACTTCAAGAAGAGCGGCAAGTTCGTCATCGCCTATTCAGAATTCATGGCCGAAAAAGAGTACGCGCTGGCGTTGGGAGCCGACGAGATCATCATGCCGCCCGATTCGCGCTTCGAGTTCGACGGCCTCGCGATGGACCTCGCCCACTACCCGGGGTTGCTCGAAAAGCTGGGCATCGAAGTGCAGTACTTTCGCTTCGGCAAGTACAAGTCGGCGTCGGGCCAGCAGTTCGGCCTCAAGGCCTTCACCGAGCCGGTCAAAGAAATGCTCAACGACGAGCTGCAGGGCGTGTTCGCCGCGTTCGTCAAGGCGGTGTCGGCGTCGCGCAAGCTCGACGAAGCGCAGGTCAAGGGGCTCATCACCCAAGGCGGCGCGAAAGCCGAATGGGCGCTCGAGCACAAGCTCATCGACAAGACCCTGTACTGGGACGAAGTCGAAGCCGAGGTGCGCGCGAAAGTCGGCGTCAAAGACGGCGACAAGATCAAGTGGTTGTCTCCCTCGAAGTACAAAGAACTCGACCCGACCGACGCCGGGTTGCCCAAAGGCCAGCACACCTTCGCGCTCATTTATTCGGTCGGCCTCATCGTGTCGGGCAAAGGCGGCGGCCAGAGCCCCTTCGGCGGAGGCGATTCGCAAGGGTCCGACCCCATCATCAAAGCGCTCCGCGACGCGGTCGACGACGAGAAGGTCGAAGCCATTGTGTTTCGCGTCGACTCTCCGGGCGGCGCGGGCCTGGGCTGCGACTACGTGCGGCGCGAAATTGAAAAAGCGCAGAAGAAGAAACCCGTCGTCGTGTCGATGTCTGACGTCGCCGCCAGCGGTGGCTACTGGGTGTCGATGAACGCCAGCGCCATCGTCGCTCAACCCAGCACGTACACCGGCAGCATCGGCATCTTCTCGGTGGTGCCCAACCTCGGAGGCCTGTGGGACAAAATGGGCCTCAACAACGAGACCTTCAAGGTGGGCGACCACGCCGACGCGCTCATCGGCGCGCGGGCCATGACCGAGAGCGAAGCGAAGAAGTTCGACGACGACTTGCACGCCTCGTACAACCGCTTCGTCGAATTGGCGGCCAAAGGCCGGGGCAAGACGTTCGACGAAATGGAGCCCCAAGCCCAAGGTCGCACCTGGCTCGGCGCGCAGGCGGTGAACAATGGCTTGGTCGACCGGTTGGGTGGCTTCGACACCGCCGTCGAAGTGGCCAAAGAAAAGGCGCACATCGCCGCGAACGAAACCGTGTCGTTGCGGCTGTTCGACAAGAAAAAGTCGCTGCTCCACGAGTTGATGAACCCCAACGAAGACGACGACGACGCGCCCGAACTGCGCCTGGGCACGCTGTTGCTGAAGAGTGTCGTCGAACAGTCGGGGTACGCGGCGGTCTTCAAAAAAGTGCCTGGTTTCGACGTGTTCGCCCGCGAAGTGTTGGCGGGTGAAACGACGTTTCCCCTCGTCGAGTACCAAACCGACATTCACTGACGACAATCGTGGGCGGCTTGCGCTACATGCCGCAGTCATGCTCCTCCAAGGCAAGAAGCTGCTCATCACTGGCGTGTTGACGCCCCAGTCGATCGCATTCAGCGTGGCGGAGTTGGCTCAGCAACAGGGTGCCGAAGTGTTGCTGACCAGCTTCGGCCGCCCCATGTCGTTGACCCAGCGCACCGCCAAAAAGTTGAACCCCGTGCCCGAGGTGCTCGAACTCGACGTCACGAACCCGGCCCATTTCCCCGCGCTGCACGACGAGGTGAAGAAGCGCTGGGGCCGGCTCGACGGCGTGTTGCACGCCATCGCCTTTGCTCCCGAAGACGCGTTGGGCGGCCGGTTTTCAACCACCCCGTGGGAGTCGGTTCAGCAGGCGTTTCGCGTCTCGGTGTTTTCGATGAAAGAGCTGTCGGTGTCGCTCGCCCCGTTGTTCGACCGGGGGGGCAGCATTGTCACGCTCGACTTCGACAATTCGACCCAAGCCTGGCCCCTCTACGACTGGATGGGCGTGTGCAAGGCCGGCCTCGAAGCGACCGTTCGTTACCTCGCCCGCGATTTGGGGCCGAAGAAAATTCGCGTCAACTCTCTCGCCGCCGGGCCCATTGCCACCATGGCCGCGAAGGGCATACCCGGCTTCAAGTACCTCGAAAACACCTGGGGTGAACAAGCGCCCATGGGCTGGGACGCCCGCTCTGACGCGTCGATTGAGGCGGTCGCTCGCACCGCCTGCGTGCTCATGTCTGACTGGATGATGCTCACCACCGGTGAGCAAATTCGCGTCGACGGCGGCTTTCACGCCATGGGTGCCAAGCCCATTGACTTGAACGCGATACAAGCCGAAGCCCAGAAGAACGCCGCCGCTTCGCGCTGAGCGGCCGGTCAGTACGGCAGCTGCTCGAGCACCGTGCCCAGCGAGTCTGACAGCGCGCGCGGCCCCGGCAGCACCGCGTCGAGCTGCCAGGCACCCTGCGCGTCTTGACGAAACCACAGGTGCGCTTCGAACTTCGTCGAGTTCGCCTGGCCCCACGGGCCGTCGTGGTAGTTGCTGACGAACTCGAGCAACGGCCGGCCGTCGGTCGTCGTGAGCGACGCGAGCGTGCCGTTGGCGAAGACGTTGAGCGTCGTCGCGCCCAGGGCGGGCAGTTCTTTGAGCCGCAGCCGCGGAGGCGCGCCCGGCAACACCGGGTCGTCGGGGTTGTGGGTCGGGGCGTCGAGCACGCCCTTGGGGTACTTGGGCGGCGGGCCCCCCGTGCTGGGCGGCCGTTGCCCGGGCAGGGCCAACTTCGTCGCCGCGTCGACCAATTCGTCAATGAAGGTGAAGCGCTTGCCGTGCCATTGGCTGGCGCGCACGAAGTCGTCGGCCGACGCTTTGTACTCGGCCAGCGTCTCGGTCGGGCTCGGCCCCGGGGCGTCGGTCGGCACGTCGTGCAGCGCCTTCAGCGTGCGCCAGACCTGGTGGTAGGCGGCGTAGAGCGACTCGGTGGTCGCCGCCCCCGGTTTGATTTTCACGCCCGACACCCACCGCCACCGTGGCACCGGCACCGTCGGCGTGAAAGCCCTGGTGCTGACGGTCTTGACGTCGCCGGGCGACTCGGCGTTGAAAATGGGCGGCTCGGGTTTCAGCAACACGCGCACCGGGTGGTAGCCCGGCGGCTGCAGCGTGGTGTTCGTTTCGACGACTTGGGTCTGCAGCCGCCAAATGCGGTACGGCGAATCGGCGTAGGTCGACGGGTCGGGCTTTTCGAACTGCGACGACACGGTGAAGTCGTTCTCGCACGGCTTCATGAAATAGGGGTGCACCACGTAGTACCGCTTCATCAACCCCTCGAAGTCGCGAAAGTGCCAGCCGCTCGCGTGCGCGCCTCCGAAGACGGTGACGTCGAAGTCATTCACCTTGAGCGTCGCGGTGAAGGCCTCGTCGTCGACGACTTCGACCAACACGAACCGTTGGCCCGCCCAGTCGACCCCGCCGTCGGCGCCTGACTCGGTCGGCACCGACCCGTCAGGCGCGGCCACGCCGGCGTCGCGCGGGCCGGCGTCGGGGGCCACGGGTGGCGCGCGTTTCGCCGCGTTCACCGGGCCGGCGCCCGAAAGCAATGCGACACACGCCAAGAAGAAGGCAGACATGGCAACCTCAGTACGGTTGTTGTTCGAGCAAGTCTTTCATCGGGTCGTTCCACAATTCGAGTGACGCGTTCGTCATGGGGTAGAGCGCGTCGAGTTCCCACTCGTTCTTGTCGTTCTTGCGAAACCAGGCGTTGAACTCGAGCTTGACGTCGCCGCCCGCGCCCCACGCGCCGTCGTGGTAGTTGCTGTAAAAGCCGAACGGGGCGTTGCCGTCGGCCGTCGTCAGCATCGCCAACGTGCCCGACGCGAACACCACGAGCTTCAGGTCTTTGAGTTCGGGCAACTTCACCAAGCCGAGCCGGGGCGGGCGGCTGCCGTCGGGGTTGAGCGCCACGGGGTCGTTTTCTGAATGGGGGTTGCCGTCGTGCACGGGGCTGATCGCCCGTTCGAGCTCTCGCTTCAGGTCTTGGGGGCTCTTCTTGGGCAGCTCTTGCGGTTCTTGCGGTTGATCAGGCAGCGCCCGGCGCCGCGCGGTCTCGAACAACACGTCGAGAAACGTGTACTTCTTGCCGTACCATTCACTGGCTTGAATGAACTCGGCGGTCGACGCTCTCGCCTGTTCTTTGAGGGCGGCGAAGCCCGGGTCGGCCTTGGCGCCTTTCGGCTGGTACCCGTGGTCGAGCGCCGACCACAGCTTTTGGTACTCCGCCCCGAGGCTCTTTTTCACTTCTGCTGACTCGCGAATCACGACCCCGTGCGACCAGCGCCATTCGGGCAACGCGTCGGCCCACTCGAAGGGCACCGACGCGGTCTTGGGCTGGGCCGACTCCTTGGTTTTCGGCAAGGGCGGTGAAGCCAATTCGGCGAGCCTCGCGAAGGGGTAGGTGCCCTCGGCGCCCAGCTCGGGCCGCACCGCCGCCACTTGCAGCTTGAGCTGCCAGGGCCCCATGTCGGTGGGCACCATGTACGACAGGTCGAGGTGGTAGTCGGCCGACAGGCGGTTCGGCCCTCGCTTGAGAAAGTAGGGGTGAATGAGGTGGTAGCGCTCCATGGGCTCGGTGAACCCCACGACGTGCCCCTCGTGCGCTTTGACCGACAGCAAAGGCCTCGTGTCGAAGTCGTTGATCTTGATGCGGTACGGCACCGCTTCGGTCGCGAGCAGCACCAGGGCCGCGTACCGCTTGGGGGTCGGCTTCGGCGTCGAAGGAGGCATGGCACTTTTGGGCGCTGCAGCAGTCAACAGACAGCACAGAGCGACGAGTGGGCGCATGGAGGTCATCGAAACACTTGAACGCACAGCGTGGCCAGACGATCTGGGCGAACCGGCGTGAAATATCAGGCCATTGTGGTCGACGCGACTGTTCGACGCTCGAGGCCCGGCGGCCCGCTTCAGGCGGTTGATCACTCGCACTCCGCCCCGGCCCGAGTAGCATCGGCTGCGTTCATGGCGGGGCCTCCTTCACCCACGTTGAATGTGCGCTCGCCGGCCGCTGGCACCGGCACCGACCAGCCCCACGCCCCATTGAGCAAGTGCCCGACGTGCGGCAAAGACCTCACCGGAGAACCCAATTACTGCCCCGCCTGCGGCGCCGACCTGCGGGGCCTGGGTTCGCATTCTGATACGTTTTCGGGCCCGCTGACCGACCGGCTCATCGACGGCCGGTACCGCTTGCTCGAGAAGCTGGGTGAAGGCGGCATGGGCGCGGTGTTCAAGGTTGAACACGTGCGCATGGGCAAAATCGCCGCGCTCAAGCTCATGCGCTCCGACGCCGCCATCGACGCCGGCCTCAAAGAACGGTTTCTCCAAGAATCGCGAACCGTCGCCAAGCTCTCGCACCCCAACACCGTGCAGGTGTTCGACGCGGGCGAACTCGAAGACGGTTCGCTGTTCATGGCCATGGAGTTCGTGCCGGGCAAAGACCTCGCCTGGCACCTCAAAGCCAACGGCACCATGAGCGAAGCGAGCGTCGTCGGCGTCGCGGTGCAGGTGCTCAGTTCGCTCCAAGAAGCCCACGAAGTGGGCATCGTTCACCGTGACATCAAGCCCGCCAACGTCATGTTGGTGAAACGGCGGCGTGGCGAAGACCAAGTGAAGCTGCTCGATTTCGGCATCGCCAAGTTGCTCGAGGGCGAGGCCCGCAAGTCGACGACCGGTGACTTCGTCGGCACCCCCACCTACATGTCGCCAGAACAAATTCGGGGAGACGCCATCGACGCGCGCAGCGACCTCTATTCGCTCGGCGCCATGCTCTTCGAACTCGTGACCGGGCGGCCGCCGTTCGACGCCCCGTCTCCCATTGAAATCGTTTCGCTGCACGTGAAAGAGCCCGTGCCCCGCATGGCCGACGTGGCCCCCAGCGTCGCCGTCAGCCCCGCGTTCGAGAGCGTCGTGCGCAAGGCGTTGTCGAAGAACCCCGACGAACGGTACCAAGACGCCGACGCCATGCGCGCCGCCCTCGGTGAGCTTCGACGCGCGCTCGGCGTCACCACCGGTGACTTCACGCCCCTGCCGACCGAATTGGCGGCGAAGATGCTGTCGCGCGAAGACTTCGACCGCTTCGAGCGGCGGCTGCGCTTGCAGCGAACCGTGACCCCGCTGCTCGTGCTCGCCGCCCTGTCGGCCGGCGGGCTCGGCGTGTGGCACTTCAGCACCAACCGCCCACTCCCCGGCCCTTCGACCCACGAAGTCGAGCCCAATGATCTGTTGACGCAGGCGACGAGGGTGCCCTTGGCCGCCGACATCACCGGGTCGATCGGCGCGGCCGCGCTCGGCGAGAACGACCGAGACCTGTACGTCGCCGACGTCGCGGCGGGGGCGTACCGGCTCACGCTCAAGGGCGTGGCCGACCTCAACTTGAGCGTCGAAGTGCTGCAGCTCGAGAAGTCGGCCGAGGGCGAGAAACTGCGCCGCCGCGTGTTCGTTGACGACGTGGGCGAAGGCGGTGACGAACGCCTCGACGCGCTGCAGCTGTCGGGCGGCTCGGTGTACTTGCGAATCGAAGAGAAGCCGTTCGCCACCCAGCCCAACCGGCCTTCGCGCGAGAAGAGCCTCGCGTCGTACACGCTGCGGCTCGAACCCATGAGCGGCGAGTTTCTCGAAACCGAGCCCAACGACACCGGCGGCACCGCGCAGCTGCTGCCCGTGACCCGGTCATTGACCGCGTTCGCCGGCGTCAAGCTCGACGACCCCGACCGCCTCAGTTCACTGCGCACCGACGCGCCCTTCACCTCGTTCGACTGGTTTCGGGTCGAAGCCGGCGCGGAGGAGACCGTGGCCGTCGTCGTCGTGCCCCCCGAGCGCGGCTCACTCTTGGTGCTCGACGGCGCCGCCCTCGAAGCGTGGAAGCAGAAGAAAGCCCAGTCGACCCCCAAGCGCCCCGCGCCGCCCCCACCGGTGCCGCTCGTCGTGAAGGGCGTGCCCGCGGTCATCGAACTCAAGGCCGTCGAAGGGCAGGCCAGCCGAAGGTTGCGCATTTTACCCGGAGACGACGTGCTGCCGGGGTCGACCTACCGCGTCGCCGCCGCCACCTCGACCGAGAATGGGTTGAGCGGCCTGCTCGACCTGGGCGCGCAGCTGCAAGACACCAATCAGCTCAATGCCGAGCGCACCGTGTTCGAGTGGGGGCTCAAGTTGTTCGAGCGCTCGTCGCCCGACGTGCAACGACTCAAAGACGCGCTCAACCGGTTGCCCTAGCCCCAGTTCGACACGCCTCGCTCATGACTGATCAGCTTCGCACCAACCCGCTCACCACGCTGGAGACCCGCCGTCGAACCAAGGCGTGGGGGCAAGGCGCGGTGTGCCTCGTCGTCTCGCACGGCGACCACAGCCGCGTGGTGCGGCTCCACGAAGGCCAGAGCGTCGTGCTCGGGCGCGACCCGAGCGCCGACGTGTCGATTGTCGACGACAGCGTCTCGCGCCGGCATGCCAGGTTCGAGTTCGTCAACGGCCGCGTGATGGTGACCGACTTGGGCTCGACCAACGGCACCAAGCTCAACGGCGAGGTCGTGCAACACGCCGAAGTTCGGGTCGGTGACGAGGCCTCGGCGGGCACGGTCAGCGTCGCCGTGCACCTCGTCTCACCCCTGGGCCGGCGTCGTCACGGGTTCAAGACCCACGACCAGTTCGCGGCCCTGCTCGACGACGAAGTCGAACGCGCCACGTTGTTTCGCCGCCCGTTCGGTGTGGTGTTCCTCAAGGCCAGTGCCGGTACCGCCAAAGCCTTGGCGACGAAGCTGCGGGGCGGCTTGCGCTC
Source organism: Myxococcaceae bacterium (assembly GCA_044225205.1). Taxonomy (GTDB): domain Bacteria; phylum Myxococcota; class Myxococcia; order Myxococcales; family Myxococcaceae; genus JAEUJT01. The sequence continues at coordinate 16,184 of JBGAIY010000105.1, forward strand.
GGTCGACCGCGTCGCCGAATACGCCGACGACGTGTTCGAGCTGCTGCTGCCCGAAATCGACCCGGCTGGCGCCGCCACGTTGGTGCGCGCCCTTCTCGGCGAGCCGCGTGACGTTCTCGCCGGCGCCGCGTTCTGGCCTTCAGACGGAGTCACCGCCGAAACGCTCCTCGAAGCCGCGCGCGGAGCGCTCCACGCCGCGACCGCCCAGGCGCCCTGGCAGGTCGCCGCTGAACAAGAACACCGCCTGCCCCTGGGGCCGGTCGTCGTCAGTGAGGCCATGCGCGCCGTGTTCGACACTTTGGGCCGCGTGGCCGACGCGGTGATACCCGTGCTCGTGGTCGGCGAAACCGGCACCGGCAAAGAGATTTTGGCGAGGGCCATTCACGAACGCGGGCCGCGCCAGAAAGGCCGGTTCGCCGCCATCAACTGCAGCGCCATACCCGCGACCCTCATCGAGAGCGTGCTGTTCGGTCACGAACGGGGCGCGTTCACCGGCGCCACCCAGTCGGCCCGAGGCGTGTTCGAAGAAGCCAACGGCGGCACCGTGTTTCTCGACGAGGTCGGCGAATTGACCCTCGCGGCCCAAGCGGCGCTGCTGCGCGTGCTCGAGACCAAAGAAATTCGCCGCGTCGGCGGCACCCAAGAAATCAAACTCGACGTTCGCGTCATCGCCGCCACCCACCGCGACCTCGAAGCCATGGTCGCCGCCAAGACGTTTCGCGAAGACCTCCTGTATCGGCTCAACGCCATGACCATTGAAGTGCCCCCGCTGCGGGCCCGGCCCGAAGAAATTGGGCCGCTGACCGAACGGTTCTTGGCCCTCGCCAACACGGCGAATGGCCGCCAGGTGACCGGGGTCGACCCCGAGGTCACCCAGTTGTTCTTGCAATACCCATGGCCGGGCAACATTCGCGAGCTGCGCAATGCCGTCGAACGCGCCGTCATCGTCACGCGCGGGCTCGTCATTGGCCCCGGTGACTTGCCCCAGCGAATTCGAACCCACGCCGCCCAACTGCTCGACGAAGACGAGACTCCACACCGCGACACCCTCGAGTTCGAACGCACCGGAGACCTGCGCCTCGACGTGCAACGCTTCGAAGTGCAAGTGATTCTCGATGCCTTGCGCAAAGCGAAGGGCAACCGCACCGAAGCCGCCCGCCGCTTGCATGTGCCCGTGCGCACCCTGTCACACAAGCTTCGCCAGCTCGGCATCAAGAAGCTCGGGTTCGGCCTCGAAGACGACGACGCCGAATAGGTGGCGCGACCGCCCTCGTTTGATCTTCAAGACAGCAGGCGCTTCACGACCTCGTTTTCGAGCACCTGCGGGTCGCGCGACGCCCTCGCCTGTTCGGCCACCGCTCGCGCTTCGGGCAGACGGCCCAGCTTCTCGAGAATCTCCGCCACGTTGGCCAGGTACATCGCCGAACCCTCGCCTTCGCTCACCGCTCGCTCGAAGTACGGGAGCGCTTCGGCGTACTGCTTCATTTCGTCGTACGCACAGCCGATGAGGTTCAACAACCGGCCGCGGCCCGCCCGGTCACTCTTCGACACCTCTCCCAGTCGCTTCGTCGCCAACGCGATCGCCGCTTCGGGCTTTCCCGTTTCCAGCCAAGCGAGTCGCGCCTCGAAGAACCAGACTTGGCCGTCGGGCTCGTCTTCGAGCAGCGCGTTGAGCGCCACGCGAGCTTCGCGCAGCCGCCGCTCTTTGAGCTTGACCCAACCCTGCGCGAGGGTACTTCGCCGCCGAAGCCCAGCGCGAAGGGCTTCGATGTTCTCACTCTCGTCGGAGTCGTCTGAGTCGTCGGAGTCGTCGATGTCGTCGGTGTCGTCGGTGTCGTCGCCCCGACGAGCGGGCTTGGGCAGTCGGAGCAGTTCTTCTGGCGCGTCGAGCAGCGCGCTGACGAGGCCTTGTGACGCTTCGGCGTCTCGAGCACTCCAGACGAGGGCGAAGTCGAGTGCGAAGCGGCGGTCGATGGCCAATTCGTCTCCGGGGTGGAGCCGTTTCTCCAACATGTTGCCGACGACCTCCCACGCGCCCCGCTCGTCGAAGAGATTCAGTGAAACCGACATCATGGCGAACCAGCCTCGGTGTGAACGCTCGGGTGCGAATTCTGCCGGCCACAAAGGTGTGGCGTCGTCGTCGCCGTCGCAGAGTTCGAACGCCTTGTCGATGATCGCGGCCGCGGCGTACTTCCGAGCGAGGGTCAGTTGCTCCGACGCATCAGACACGTCGAAGTCGAGGCCGAAACCGCCTTGTTCGAGATCTCGCTCTTCGACGAGGCCTTCGTGGAAGCTCTTCGGCAGCGAGACGGCGCCCGCTCGCAGCAGCACTTCGAGCAGCGGCATGCGCAGCTCGCTGAAGTCGTCATCAATCTTGGCGACAGCCTTTTCAAGGGCGGGGCGCAGGGCTCGCAGTGATTGATCGCTGAGTTGTTTGAGCGCTTCGGTGAGTTCATCTTCGCGGCCATTGTCAGACGCCTTCGCGTAGATCGCGATTTCGCGCTTCAAGTAGGCCAGCAGTGGCTCGGTCTCACGCCCCAGCGCCAACAGTGCCGCGGAGACGTGCGAGCGGTCAGACGTGGGAGGCCTCGGACGCTCCACAACGCGCGCGTCAGGGCATAACAGCCAATTGAAGCGTCACCGCCACTTTCCTTTTTCTCGGACAGGCCGAATCTCTGGTGCAGACCGCTGGGCTCCTCGTCGCTGCTGGAGTCGTCGTCACTGGAGTCGTCGTCGTCGCTGGAGTCGTCGTCGCTGGAGTCGTCATTCGCTGGAGTCGTCGTCGGTGGAGTCTCCGTGTCGCTGGTCGTCGTCAACGTCCGCTGGAGTCGTCGTCAGCTGGAGTTGTCGTCGCTGGGACTCCACGTCGTCGCTGGAGTCGTCGTCGTCAACTGGAGTCGTCGTCGTCGCTGGAGTCGTCGTCCTTGGCGTCGTCGTCGCTGGGTCGTCGTCGTCGCTGGAGTCGTCGTCGTCGCTGGAGTCATCGTCGTCGCTGGAGTCGTCGTCGCCGCTGGAGTCGTCGTGTCCTTGGTCTGACTCGTCACCACTTGGGTCGTCGTCGTCGCTGGAGTCGTCGTCGTCGCTCGACTCGTCGTCGCTGGACTCGTCGTTGCTGGGTCGTCGTCACTGGAGTCGTCGTCGCTGGCGTCTCGTCGTCGCTGGAGTCGTCGTCGTCGCTGGAGTCGTCGTCGTCGCTGGAGTCGTCGTCGCTGGCGTCGTCGTCGCTGGAGTCGTCGTCGTCACTGGACTCGTCGTCACTGGACTCGTCGTCACTGGACTCGTCGTCGGTGGACTCGTCGTCACTGGAGTCGTCGTCACTGGACTCGTCGTCGCTGGAGTTGTCGTCGCTGGACTCGTCGTCGCTGGACTCGTCGTCGCTGGAGTCGTCGTCACTGGACTCGTCGTCACTGGACTCGTCGTCGTCATTCGACTCATCGTCCATTGAAAGCTGCGCCAGTACTGCCTCAGCGGAGAGGGTGGCGGTGGCGGCGGCTTCGGGTTCGAGGTCGACCAACTTCTCCAACAGTTTTCTGGCCGGCCGGTGGCCCTCGGCCGTCATTTCGAGAATCGTTTGAAATACGGTTCTGTCACGGCGGGCGCGTTCGACCAGCGACTGCCGATCGTCGTCGTTTCGTCGGTCGAGAATGATCTCTCTCGTCGTGCGTCTGCGCAGCGAATAGCTCGTGGCGCCGCGACGTGGCGCCCAGGGGCCGACGCCGCGCAACTGCGCCCAGACCGTCAGTTTCTCTTCGGTCGGTGAGAAGACGTACACGTGTGCCGCGGCCGCAAACGAGAACTCACGCGTCTTCTCGAGCACGGCGCCGACCGCCGCCAACAGACACGCCTGCCGACTTCCTCCGGTCAGCCACGCGCGCGCTTTGGCGACCGTCGCCCGCTCGAAGACTTCGCTAAAACTCACCCGGCCTCGATTGAGCGGTTTGCAGTGTGCCAAAGCCGCGAGGCTCACCACGGGTAAGACCTTCACCTCGATGTGCTTCTCATCGACCCCGATGCCAATGGCACCGACGGTGTGCTCGTCGTCGACGAGGTCGAGCCGTTGGCGAAGCAGCTTCACCAACCCGTCGACGACCGCCGCCGGCACGTCGGCCGCAGACACCGCCGGTGGCAGTTCGCCTCGAAAGGCGCCGCTTTCAGCGATCAAGGTGACTTCGTCTTCACCCACTTCGATGAAGCGGAGCGACCCGGGCGAGAGTTCTTCGTCTTCGTCATCGACCAGCTCCAAAACCCGTGATTCACCGGTCGCCCAGTTCCACCAGCCGATTCGCGGGCCGAACGCGAACCACGCGCTGGTGCCGTCGATGCGTACGGGTACCCCCTCGTCGACGTCATGAATTTCGGTTTCGAACGAAATCTCGTGCAGCACGCGAGGGTGCTCGCCGCCTTCGATGACCCACGCCCGTTGTCGTTCTTGGGCCAACCAGCGCCCCTCGGCCAACGCATGCACCGCGTGAAAGCCGTCGTGCCGGGTGAGCCGCGAGAGCACCCGGGGCGCTCGTGGGTGGCCACAGTCGACGAAGGTCAGCGCGTCGTACCCCGCGATGGCCAGTGTCGAACCTGAGAACGCCAACCCAGTGATGTTC
>JBGAIY010000106.1:0-19979 GCA_044225205.1 Myxococcaceae bacterium
GCTTGGTCTTGGTCTGAGCATTGGCCCTCGGCGCAAAACCCCACGAGCGACTGCGTCGAAAGCTCGTACCGGCGACTCTCACCGGTCGACAGGTCGATGACCGTCGAGTCGGCGGGCGTGGCGGTACCTCCCGGCAGTTGCCGACCGAGCACGACCGACAGCCCGTCTTGGGTGAAGCCTGACGGTGGCTCGTCAACGGGGTTCGACGCCATCACCAGCGAAAACAGCCAGAAGACCATGCCTTCAGACCATACCGAATGAATGAAGTCGCACCTTTGCCCGCGTTGGCTTGACGCGCCGCGGCGCCCAGCGAAAGCGAGCCAGGAGGCGCAAGCAACGGTATACCAGCCGCCATGGCTGGGCTTTTCGTCACCGATGAACAAGTTGCACGTGCTCGTACCCTCGCGCGCGAAATCACCGACCCCATTTTCGACCTGATCGCCAAGAACTCGACCGTTTCGGTTGAGCGCACGGTGCTGCGGTGGTTCGGGGTCGACGGCGTGGGCAACATGGGTGCGCCGTTGGTCAACCTCATGGTCGACCGGCTCAAAGAAGCGAAGGTGCTGAACAAAGGCGCTGCCTATTGGTACGGCCGGGCGTTGCGCATGGGGGCCACCAGCCCCCTCGACGCCGTTGAGCGGTTGACGGCGGCACCACTCGAGGCGCTCAAGCCCCTGCCGCCCGCTGAAGAAGCGGCGCTGCGCGACGAGGTCAAAGCCGAAGCGCGTTCGGCGGTGGCCGAGCTCAAGGCGCGGGTCGCCAAACGCGAAGCGCTGCGTCGCGAATTTCCCATGGCGGAGGCTCCGCACAAGTACGTCATCGTCGCGACCGGCAACATTTTCGACGACGTCGACCAAGCGCGCGCGGCCGCCCAAGCCGGAGCCGACGTGATCGCCGTGATTCGGTCGACCGCCCAGTCGCTGCTCGACTACGTGCCGCACGGCGCGACCACCGAAGGGTACGGCGGCACCTACGCGACCCAAGAGAACTTTCGCATCATGCGGGAGGCGCTCGACGAAGAGTCGCGGCGGCTCAAAAGGTACATTCAGCTGACGAACTATTCGTCGGGCTTGGCGATGTCTGAAATCGCGTTCGCCGCGGCGTGGGAGCGGCTCGACATGCTGCTCAACGACGCGATGTACGGCATCTTGTTTCGCGACATCAACATGCGGCGCACCTTCATTGACCAGTACTTTTCGCGCCGCATTTGCGCCATGGCGGGCATCATCATCAACACGGGTGAAGACAACTACATCACCACCGCCGACGCGTTCGACGCCGCGCACACCGTCATCGCTTCGCAGTTCATCAACGAATGCTTCGCGAAACGGGCCGGGTTGCAAGACTGGCAGTTGGGCCTGGGCCATTCGTACGAAATCGACCCCCACAAGCCCGAAACGCTCTTGCTCGAATTGTCGCAGGCCATGCTCGTGCGTCGCTGCTTCCCCGATGCGCCGCTCAAGTACATGCCTCCCACGAAGCACAAAGAGACCGACATTTTCTTCAGCCACGCCTACGACGTGATGGCCGACCTCGTCGCCATATGGACGAAACAGGGCATTCAGTTGCTGGGCATGATGACCGAAGCCATGCACACGCCCCTGCTGGCCGACCGCTACGTCGCCCTGAAGTCGGCGGCGTACTTGCACCGCGCCGCGCGGGGCATCGACGACGAATTCGTGGTTCGTGAAGACGGCAAAATCGCCACCCGAGCCCGCTTCGTTTTCGGCAAAGCGCTCGAACTGCTCGAAGAGTGCCGGGGTGACGGCATGGTCGCGGCGATCGGCCGGGGCCGTTTCGGTGACGTGAAGCGCAGCGAGACCGGCGGCAAGGGGCTCGACGGCGTATTCGAAAAAGCGCCCGACTATTTCAACCCGTTTCTCGACTTGATGGAGGGCCGTGCGTCATGACCCTGTTCGGTGCGGCCACCGCGCTTGTCGTGCTCGCGAGTTCCGACACGCTCAGCGCGACCACCGTGGGGTCGATGAAGCTCAAGGCGCCCCAGTGGGTGATGGAACAGAGCGAAGACGGCACCAAGACGTGGACGTCGGCCGACCAAAAAGCCGCCGTGTCGTTCTATTCGGGCGAGCTCGAGAAGGCGCGCCCGGCCAAGGCCTGCGTCGAGGCCATGGTCGCCGCCGTTGGCGGAGACGGGTTCGAGTACGCGAGCATTGGCGCCAAGCCCGCCGCCAAAAAGATCACCAATGATTTCATTGGCGAAAAAGAAGAAGACAAGACCGAAGAGAACCGCGTCGTGACCACGACCTGGGTCGGCTGCGACGGCCGTACCAAGTGGCTCTTGACCTTCAGTGCCCGCAAGACCGAAGGGCCAAGGTTCGGGCCTTTGCTGCGGCGCATTCTCGACTCCATTTCGTACGGGAAGGGTACATGACGAATCGCGAAAAACAGCTCTTGCGCGCGTACGGTGACCGCCGCGACGACGGCATCATTCAGGTGTCGTTCACGTTGCCCGTGCCCGCTTCAGAAAAAGCGAAAGAAGCCGCCGCGCTGTATTGCCAAAAGCTCGGCTTGACCGACGTGAAGGTCGTCGCGTTCGAGCGCGCCGCCGAGAACTACACGTTCTTCGTGGTGTACGCGCGCTCGCCCGTCGTGATCGACTATTCAGAAATCGATACGCCCGAAATCGTCATCAAGAAAATGGGCTTCGACGACCTCAACGCCTTCATCGAAAAGAGCCTTGGCCGGCGGGTCGTGGTCTTTGGGGCGTGTACCGGCACCGACACCCACACCGTCGGCATCGACGCCATTTTGAACATGAAGGGGTTTTCGGGCGACTATGGCCTCGAGCGCTACCCTTGGTTCGAGGCGTTCAACTTGGGCTCGCAGGTGCCCAACGCCGAGCTCATTCGCCGAGCGAAAGAAAAGAACGCCGACGCGATTTTGGTGAGCCAGGTCGTGACCCAGCGCGACGTGCACAAAGACAACTCGCGGCAATTCATCGAAGCCGCCAAAGAGGCCGGCATTCACGGCAAAATGGTGCTGCTGCTGGGCGGCCCACGGGTCGACCACAAGCTCGCGCTCGAGTTGGGGTTCGACGCCGGCTTCGGCCCTGGCACCAAGCCGAGTGACGTCGCGAACTTCATCGTGCACCGCACGCTCGAGCGGCTCGGCAAAGAAGCCCACGGCGCGTGGAAAGGCGGCCCCCAATGAGCGCGCCGCTGACCGTGACGTTGCGGCTGCGCATGTCGATGCACGACGCCCACTACGGTGGCAACCTGGTCGACGGGGCCCGAATGCTGGGGCTCTTTGGCGACGTCGCGACCGAACTGCTCATTCGGCTCGACGGAGACGAAGGGCTCTTTCGCGCGTACGACTCGGTGGAGTTTCTCGCCCCGGTGTACGCCGGCGACTACATCGAGGCGGTCGGAGAGCTGGTCGAAACCGGCAATACCAGCCGCAAAATGAAGTTCGAGGCCCGCAAAGTGATTCGCGCCGCTCCGCAGATCAACGAGTCGGCGGCCGAGGTGTTGAACCCGCCCATCGTCGTCTGCCGTGCGAGTGGCACCTGCGTGACGCCGAAAAACAAACAGCGAGGCAAGGCATGAACGCGCCCATGGTCTTGACCGCGGCCATGGTCGGCGCCGAGGTCACTCGAGAACAAACGCCGTACTTGCCGATCACCCCGCAAGAAATGGCCGCCGACGCCGCGAAGTGCCGCGAGGCCGGCGCCGCCATGGTGCACATTCACGTGCGCACACCCGACGGCAAACCCAGCCAAGACACCGAATTGTTTCGGGCCGCCATTCGCGCCATTCGCGAGCAGAGCGACATTCTCGTGCAGGTGTCGACCGGTGGCGCGGTGGGCATGACCGGCGAAGAGCGCTGCGGGCCGCTCAAATTGACCGGCAGCGACCGACCCGACATGGCCACCTTGTCGACCGGCACCGTCAACTTCGGCCCCGACGTGTTTTGGAACCCGCGACCACTCATTCGCGACATCGCCGCGCGCATCAAAGCCCTCGGGCTCAAGCCCGAGATCGAGTGCTTCGACGTCGGCATGATCGACGAGGCGCGCGCGCTCGAAAAAGAAGGCTTCATTACGCTGCCGGCGCACTTCGACTTCGTGCTGGGCGTTGGCGGCGCGCTGGCTGCCAGCAAAGAAGCGCTCGACTTCATGCGCTCCTACATTCCTCCCGGCAGCACGTGGACCTGCGCCGCCATGGGGCGCCACCAATTGCCGTTCGTCGAATTGTCGGCCGAACGGGGGGGCCACGCCCGAGTCGGCCTCGAAGACAACATCTACCTGTCGAAAGGCGTGCTCGCGAAAGGCAACTTCGAGCTCGTCGCCGCCGCCGCGAAATTGGCGAAAGCGAAGGGCCGTGAATTGGCCACGCCGCAGCAAGCTCGCGAACTGCTGAGGTTGGGGTGAGGCTCGCTGGTGCGCTGCTGGTGCTCGCCGCCTGCGGCGTGCCGAGTGAAAACCCACCGCTCACCAAGATCGCCACCGTCGAGGGGCAAGTGCTGCCGCCCCCGGGCGTGGGCGGCGCGGCGTGGCTGTTTCTGTACCGCCCCGCCGACGTTCAGCCGGCGGTACCCCAGTTCATCACCGCGGTGAGCGCGCAGCGGCTTGGCCAAAACCCGCACTATGTTTTTGGCGAGGTGAGGCCGAACCCTTGGCAGTTGTTCGGCCTGCTCGACGTGAATGGCAATTTCGACCCGAACGTCGACGTTCTTTCTCAGGCGACCGCCGGTGACCGGGTCGGCGACGGCTTGCAGGTGAACGTGCAGCCCGGGCGCGGCTTGACCGTCGACTACGAAGTGCGAACCCTCGTTCGGTGGGAACCCCCGGCTTTTCACCTGCAAGGAGCGACCGGCGATGTTTCGCTCGACCTGACCTCGGCGATGACGCCGTTGACCCTGGTGGCCGACTCGGTCGGCCGGTTCGACGTCAACAAGAGCGGGTTTCACGTGTCGTTGGTCGACGCAAACCGAGACGGTCAACCCGACCTGGGGGCCGACGGGGTGACGCCGTCGCTGTCATTGTCGGTGCTGTTGCGGTGGCACCCGCGGCCCGGCCAGGCGCCCGCCGGCACGAACGTGGTCGTGCCGCTGACGTTCAATCCCGCTCCGTTCTTGAGTGCGTTGAGCGGTCGCCTCGGCACCGACCTGGCGGTTGAAACGATTCAGGTCTTCCCCGTGCCGACGGCGCAAGAAATCACCGTCGACCGGGCGGGCGTGCAGCACACGGCCACCTATGGCAACCCGCCTTTCGGCGACTACGAATTGGTGGTCATCACCACCGGCGGCCAGTTTTGGCGCTTGCCGAATCAGCTCGGAGATTCAGTGCCGTCTCAGGCGGTTCGCCTGCACTTTGACCGAGCTGCTCCGTGACCACGAGCCGTTGAAGCAAAGCCGGTGCGCGGCCGGCTGTAGGCAAATGAGGGCAATGTCGCACCTGGCATTGGTCAGTGCCGTGGCGCGCGGGTGACATATGCTCCTGGGCCGTGACTGCGCCTGCCGATGGTGATGCTGTCATTGCGAACCCCCTGCGCGCGAGTGGGGTGGTTGACGGTGTGGCGCTCGACCGGGCCAGAGCGCACCAGGTGCAAAACGGTGGCTCGTTGGCCGACGCGCTGCTGCGGCTCAACTTGGTTCGCGAGAGCGAATTTCTGCGCGTCTTCGCCGAGCTGTATTCGACCCAGTTCGTCAAGGCTGAGAAGCTGCGCCCACTGAAGGTGAACGACGAGTTGCTCGACCGGGTGGGCGTGCGCTCGGCCGAACGGCTGCGCATGTGCCCCGTGCGCTGGGAGCAAGAGCGCGGCGAGCTGCAGGTGATCGCGGCGGTGCCTTTGTCGGCGACGCTCGAGCCCGAGTTGAGGCAGATCGTCGGGGCGCGGGCGGTCACGGTGTACGTGGCGACTCCGGGCGCGGTCAACGCGATGATTCGGCGTTCGTACTACCAAGAACCCGACGCGTTCGACCACGTGACGCCCAATGGCGCGGGGCCCGGCTTGCCTCCACGGGCGTCGTTCGTCGAACGTGACGACAGCCCCAGCGTCGAAGTGACGACCGGCCTCGACGCCAAGACCACCATCGCCAGCACCGACGCGATCACGATCAGCACCTTGCGCAAAGAAAACGCGCGGTACCGCGTCGCCCAAGAATTTCACAAACGGGTCTCGCTCGAGCGTTCAATTGAAGAAATGGTCGACCGCATTTTGAGCGTCATCTTCGAATTGATGAACGCCGATGGCGCGGCCATTTGGCTCAACACCGGGCAGTTTTCGGCGAAAGCGCGGGCCCCCGGCAAGAACATCGAAGTGCCTCGCGCGGTGATCGACCAGGCCCTCGCCTCAGAACACGGCATTCTCACCCACAACGCGTTGGTCGACGAACGCTTTGGGCGCTCGGAGAGCGTCATGGTTCGCGGCGTTCGCTCGGTCATGGCCGTGCGCATCGCCACTCGAAACGGCACCTTGGGCATCTTGTACGTCGAGTCGACTTCGCAAAGTGCCGCGTTCGCCGAAGAAGACCTGTCGCTGCTCGACTCGATCGCCGCGCAGGCAGCCATACTGCTCGACAACGCCGCCCTGGTCGCCCGGGTCAAACAAGAAGTCGAAAACCGCGTCAGCTTGTCGAGGTTTCTGTCTCCGGCCGCCGTCGAAGAAGTGTTGTCAGGTCGCCTCGCCCTGAAGATGGACGGCGTCGCCGCCGAGGTGACCGTGCTGTTTGCCGACATTCGCGGCTTCACCACGCTGTCGACGCAGATGCCGGCAGAAGAAATCGTTCGGTTTCTCAACAGTTTCTTTGGCGAGGCGGTCGACGCCATCGAGAAACACCACGGCGTCGTCGACAAGTTCATTGGCGACTGCGTCATGGCCATGTGGGGCGCGCCCGAGCCGACCGACGCCGACGCCCGCAACGCGCTCAAAGCCGCCCTCGAGCTGGTCGAGCGCGCGTCGAAAATTCGAGTCAACGGCGTGCCACTCGAGGTGGGCGTGGGGGTGAACACCGGCCTCGCCGTCGTCGGTGCCATTGGCGCCAAGCAACGGGCCGACTTCACCGCCATTGGAGGCACGGTCAATGTGGCGGCTCGTCTGTGCGGCGTCGCCAACAGCGGCGAAGTGCTCGCTTCGAGCGAGACGTTGCTGCGCGCCGGCCCGGGCGTCATTGCGAGCGCCAAAGACCCCGTCGTGCTCAAGGGCCTCGAGACCCCCATGGTGCCTCACGCCGTGAAGGCCGTGGCCCTGCCACTCAAGCTGGCGCAGGTGGTTCAGCCGATACCGCTCAAGCAGCCCGCGGCCAGCGGCGCCTCGCCCTTGCCGTTGGTCACGCCCGTGAAGCTCGGTTGACCGCTCGGTCAGTTCGCCGCCGGCTTCGACGTCACTGCAAATTGCGCACAACCGTGTTCATTCTGTGCGCGTTTCCAGGTACGTGAACGCCATGCGAGCACTGGTTCGAACCATCATCGAAGACACGCTGGCGGCCCTCAAGGCGAGCGGGGCGCTGACTTTCGAGAGCATCAATTCGTACAACGTCGAGGTGCCGAAGAACCCTGAACACGGTGACTGGTCGTGCAACGTCGCCATGACCATGACCAAGGCGACCGGCAAGAAGCCCGAAGAGTTGGCCAACGCCATCATCGGCGGGTTGGTCGACCCGAAAGGCATTGTCACCAAGGTTGAATTGGCGAAGCCGGGGTTCTTGAATTTTCGACTCAAAGATCAAGTGTTTCAATCGGTTGCGCGCGACGTGCTCAAGGCCGGAGACCACTTCGGCCGGCAGCCGCCCAAGTCGAGCGGCAAGAAGGTGCTCGTCGAATTCGTGTCGGCCAACCCGACGGGGCCGGTGCACATCGGTCACGCTCGAGGGTCGTTCTTGGGCGACGCGGTGGCTCGGCTGCAAGACGCCGCGGGCCACGAGGTCACTCGAGAGTTCTACATCAACGACTACGGCAAGCAGGTCGAGACGCTCGGGCGAACCGTTTACAAACGGTACTTGGAGCTGTTCGGCCAGACCGTCACCTTGGTCGAAGGCGAGTACCCCGCGGCCTACGTCGTCGAGATCGCCAAGGCGTGGAAAAGCCAGGTCGGTGACAAGTACCTCCAGGCCCCCGAGACCGAGTGGCTGCCCGTGGCCATGGCCTTCGCCATCAGCGAGAACCTGAAGTCGATTCGGGCCACGTTGGCCAAGGCCAACATTTCGCACGACGTATTTTTCTCAGAAGCGTCGCTGCACCAGAGCGGCAAGGTTCGGGGCATCGTCGACGTCTACAAGGCGCGGGGTGTCACCTACGAAGCCGCCAAGGGTCGGCGGAGAGACTCCAAAGAGAAGGTCATCAACGAAGACTCGAAGGCGGCGCACTTCACCGACCGACAGCTCGGCGGCACCTTCTTGATGACGGCCACCTGGGTCGATGAGAAGGGCAAGCAGCCACTCAAAGACGACGAAGACCGAATCATTCTGCGGCACGACGGCACACCGGTCTACCTGACGGCCGACCTCGCGTACCACAAAGAGAAATTCGACCGGGGCTACGACGTGATCGTCGACGTCTTCGGGGCCGACCACGCGGGGCACGTGCCGCGCATCGAGTCGGGCATGACGCTGCTGGGGGCCGACGCCAAGAAACTGAAATTCTTGCTCGTGCAGATCGTGCGAATCACCCGCAACGGCGAAGAAGTGAAAGTGTCGAAGCGAAAGGGCACGGTGTTCGAACTCGACGAGCTGATCGACGAGGCCGGCGCCGACGTGTGCCGGTTCATTTTCTTGATGAAGACGCGAGACGCACAGTTCGACTTCGACCTCGACATGGTGACGAAGCAGTCGAAAGACAACCCGGTCTTCTATTTTCAGTACGGCCACGCGCGGTGCGCGTCGATTCTCAAGAAGGCGGCCGAGAAGGGCGTCTCGTTCGTCGGGCCGTCGGCGCTCACCGACGCGCAGCTGGCGCGGCTGGTGCTGCCCGAAGAAAAGGCCATGCTCAAGAAGATGAGCCAACTGGGTGACGTCGTCGCCAGCGCCGCCGAGAAGCTCGAGCCGCACCACGTGCTCTACTTCTGCCAAGAGCTCATCGCCGACTTTCACAGCTATTACACCCGGTACAAGACCGACCCGATCATCAGCGACGACAAAGAGAAGACGCAGGGGCGGTTGGCGCTGGTGGCCGCGCTCAAGCAAACGCTCGCCAGCGCGTTCGGCATTTTGGGCATTTCGGCGCCCGAACACATGGAGGCTCCGCCTGAAGAAGAAGGCGAAGCCGCGTAGGTCAGCGAATGTCGGTTGACCCCGTCAGGTAGTATGCGCGCATCATTTCGCCGGGCCCCCGAATCGGGCCTGGCGCCGAGCAAGAAAACGTCGCGGGGTCTCCGAAAGCGGTGAGCGTCGCGCCGCTGTCTGAAAGGGAGCGGATGAGGCCCCCGACGGCGTCGCCCGGCCACAACACGTTGCCCAGGTCTCGAGCCGCCGCGAACGCGAGCAACTGCTGAACGATGACCGGAGTCGACACGCCTCCACTGTCAAAGCACTCGTCTTGCGCGCTGCTCGAGTTCCACTCCGTGATGACGCAGGGTTCGACGTGCACGACCTCCCGAAAGCCTCCTCCCAGTCGGCTGGCTTCACGTAGCTGAGCGTGGGGCCCAAGAGCGGGTACGGGTGAATGCCGTACGCGAGCTGCGAGAGAGGGTCGTCGAGTTCGGCGGCCGGCGAAGGAGGCGCGAACTTGCCCGAACGAACGCCGTCGGCCACGAGCACCGAGGCGACGCCAGCGGCCCGCAGGGAGTCGATGCGCGGTTGGTGGGCCTGTTTCCACACGGCCCAGTTTTCGGCGGAGTTCGGGGTGTTGCCCGAAAGCGGCTCATTGAAGACCTCCACCATCACGTCGGGGTGGCTGGTGACGCCAGCCGTGACGAGCGACGCCCACGCTCGGTCAGTGACCGAGCACGGGAGGTCGATGGGTTTGCCCGCGGCGGTTTGTTCGGCGGTGCAGGCATTCTCGAAGGTCGGCATTTCTGATCGCATGCTCACAATCACCACGAAGCCTTCAGCCAACGCGTCGTCGACGACGGTTTTGACGAAGGGCGCGTACCCGCTGTCAAAGACCGCTCCGTTCGAGTCGAGCCCGTCTTGTGAAACCTGAAAGCGCAAGGTGTCGACCCCCCACGCCTTGAACGCAGAGAAGAGCGCACGGCGGGTGGTGGGTGAACTGAGCCGGGTCTGCGCGGCCTGCCAATACGGGCCGAGCTTGGAGAGACTGGCCGGAGCCCCCACGAGGCCCACCAAACTCACGCCTCGGGCGCGCCAGGGTTGGCCGTTTCGCTCAAAGCCACCACCCACCACGCGAACGCCCAAAGCGCCCGCGTCGAGACGGCCCGCATCGCCGCCTTCGCCCACGCCAGCGTCGACGAGCCCAGCGTCGGTGAGCCCAGCGTCGGTGAGCCCAGCATCGGTGAGCCCAGCGTCGGTGAAGCCAGCATCGGCGAACCCAGCATCGGCGAACCCGGCGTCAGCTTGACCTTGGCCGGCATCATGAACGGCCACGGGGCTTTGACACGCCCAAAGCCCCAAGAAACTCGCACACCACAGTCGAACGAGGTCTTTCACGGGGTGAAGGTCTGGTTGGTCCAGGCTCCGTCACTCGTCATGGCCCGGGCAAAACCGAGCACGGCTGACTTGAGGTCTGCACGGTTCTTGGTGCTGACGACGTGAATCGGGGTCGAGGAGGGGTTGTCAACGATGAACCAGCGCGCTTTGTCGTCGCCGGCCAAGGTCGAGGTCACCCAGCTGGTGGCAGAGAGGTCGACGCCGGGGGCGTAGGTGGAGTCCCACCGAAACGACAGGTAGGCGTAACGCGAATTGGGGTCGAGCGAGCGGTTGTAGGCGTGGAGCGTGCTCCGGCTGTCGCACCCCGAACACCCCGACGGCAGGTCGGCGCCCCACACGTCGAACAGACCGAGGTCTTTCGGGTCGTCGATGTTGGCTTGGGAATCGTTGATCACGTCGACCCGTGTGTTGAAGGCGGCTTTGACGCGCTCGTAGTTGATGGTGGTGCCGGCGCCTCCAGCGCTGGTACCCACGAGCGTCACCCGTTCGAGGCCGGGCAAGGTCGCCGCGAGGCGCCCAAGCGCCAGACGAAGGTTGTTCGCGCCGTTGAAGTACGTCGGCTGGCCCAGATCGCGCACGGCGGTGCCCGAATGCGCGTCACCCGTGCAGTACGGCACGAAAACGAGCGTCTCGTCGGCGAACGGGTTTTGCGTGCCACTGCTCACATCGAAGTAGAAAAGCTGCTGCAGCAAGGGTTCTTTCGCGAAGTCGGTCGCGCCGTAGCCGTTCAGGTTGGTCGCTGTCGGGTTGACCCAGCAGTTGTCGGCCTGCGAGCAAGAACCACCGCCTTGAAGGTAGATCAGGGCGCGACGGCTGCTCGGTCGGTGCCGAAACCCAATGCCGGTCGGAGTGCCCGAAGCGCATTTGGAACCTTCAACGGGCACCCACGACCACGCGTCGGGAGCAACGATGATGGGTGTGCCAGCGTCGACACCGGCGACGCCAGCGTCGGGGCGGCCGGCGTCTGAAGCGACGGCGCCGCCGTCAGCCACGCCAGCGTCAAGGTCGGTCGGCCCTGCGTCGGGGCCCGTCGCGCCTGAGTCGGCGACACCAGAATCGACGAGGAGCGCAGGGTCGTTTCGTGCGCCGCAAGCGGTGAAAAGAACTGCGAAAACAAAGGCTTTTGACGAATGCATTCGGGAGCAATTTAGAACACCGGAGGCGCGAAAAAGTGAAGCCGGCTACCGCATGTGCTCATTCGGCGGCAGGGCCGGGCCGCCAGGTCGTTCTCCGCGGGCGCGCGCCCGCATTCGCCGAAAGCTTTCTTCGTGCCAGGCGCGAAACTTGTCTTTCGTGCCGTACCGTTCGGCCAGCTCGAGGTACGTCTTTTCGGCCTCGTCGATTTCTCCGAGCGATGGCGAGCCGCTGCCGAGCCCGCGCAGTTCACGAAAGACCCACGGCGAGCGAATGGCGCCGCGGGCCACCATGAACCCATCGCAGCCGCTCACGTCGTACAACCGCTGCGCGTCTTCACGGGAGACGACGTCGCCGTTGCCAATGACGGGTATGCGGGCCCTCGCTTTGATTTCGGCGATCGCCTCCCATTTGGCGGGTTCGGTGCTTTCTTGTCGCGCGTGACGGGCGTGAACGATGAGCGCGTCGACGGTGTCGTTGGCGATGTCGACGAGCGGCAGGTACACCTTTTGGTCTTGCTCGACCCGGTTGATGCCCAAGCGAATTTTCGCCGTCACCGCGCCGATGCGAAGCGACGTGGTCTGCTTCCACTTCGCCAGGGTCTCGAGAATGACGCGCATTTTGGCTTTGCGTTTGAGCAACGCCGGGCCGGCGCCCACGCGAATGACTTCGGGCGACGGGCACCCGAAGTTCAGGTCGACCGCGCGAATGTTCTGAAAGTGAGGGTGGGTGGTGGCGGCGAGCGAGTCGAGCTTGTGCAGGGCGGCCTGCAGTTCGCCTTCGTTCGCGACCATCAACTGCACGCCGGTCAACACGTCGGCCTCGAAGGTGTCGATGAGGTCGATGGTGGCCTTGTTGTTTCGCACCAAGCCGCGCGCGCGAATCATCTCGGTCCACGTGAGGGCGGCGCCTTGTTGCCAGACGAGGCGGCGGTAGCCGGCATCTGACACCGATTCCATCGGGGCGACGAGAAATGGCGAATTCAGCTCGAGCGAGCCGACCTTCAGCGAGGTGGGCAGGGGGCTCACGCCAAAATCACCACGGTGGCGCCGTCGCCGCCCTCGCTGTTGTCTCCCGCGCGAAACGACTTCGCATAGGGAGACCGCTCGAGGTACTCGCGAACCGACACCTTCAAGGCACCCGTGCCATGCCCGTGAATGACGATGGCGGCGTCGTCACCGGCGCGTGAAACGCGGTCGAGAAACTGTTCGACCTGGCGAAGCGCGTCGTCGGCGCGTTGGCCCCGCACGTCGAGCGTAGGGCTCGCCAAGGTCAGCGGCTTCGCCCCGGCCGCGTCGGCCTTCTTCATCTGGTCGTCGCGCTTGGGGCTGGCGGGGAAACGAGAGGGCGCGGCCGCCTTGCGCGCGCCGCCCAGCTCGCTGACCGCGACGCGCATTTTCAACGAGCCCATGGCGACCACGGCAAAATCACCAGCAACGTCGATGATTTCGACTTCGTTGCCGAGGCCCTTGTGCGTCGCCCGCGCCCCTGGCTTGAGCTCGAGTGGCGCCGCGTCGGCCACCTCGGGCTTCAGTTCGACGCGCACCGAGCGCTCGGCCACCGTTTGTTCGTTGATTCGCTGGGTCAGTTCGGCCGCGGCCTGCTGGGCCGCCTTGAGCCCCGACTTTTCGTTCTCGAGCTTATCGATGAGGGTACGCAGCTGGTTTCGGGCGAATTCGAGTTCGGCGCGCAGCGCTTCGCGAAACTTGAGCTCTTCTTCTTTTCGCTTCTTCTGGGTCGACTCCAGCTCGCGTTCGAGTTGCGCTTTGAGCTCGTTCGCTCGCCGCGCGTCGCGCTCGGCCGCGTCGCGTTGGTCGAACAGCTTGCGCCTCTCTTCTTCGTTGGCCGCCAGGGCTTTCGACAACGCGCCGCCGGCGTTGGTGGCCAAGTCGTGGGCGCGGGTGCAAATGCGTTCGGCGAGGCCGACCCTGCGGGCAATGTCGATGGCCGACGACGCGCCGGCGAACCCCATTTGCAGCCGGTAGGTCGGCGCCATTTTCTTGGAGTCGAAGCCGACGCGCGCGTTCACGAAGCGCGGGTCGAGGTGTGCCAGGGCCTTGAGCTCCTCCAAATGCGTGGTGACGAGCACGATGGCGCCGCGCTCGAGCAGGTCTTCGAGCACGGCGGTGGCAATCGCGGCGCCTTCGCGCGGGTCGGTGTCGGCGGCGATTTCGTCGATGAGCACGAGGGCGCCTCGCTTCGCCCGCGTGGTGATGTCTTTGAGCAAGGTGACGTGGGCGCTGAAGGTCGACAAGCCGGCCTGCAGGTCTTGTTGGTCGCCAATGGCCGAGTGCACTTGGTTGAACAGCGGCACCGTCGACCCTTCGTCGACCGGTATGGGCAACCCCGACCGCACCATCAACGCGCACAGGCCCGTGCCGGTGAGGGTGACGGTCTTGCCGCCGGCGTTCGGGCCCGAGACGACCAGTGACCGCGCGGTGCCCGTCAATTCGACGTCGTTGGCGATGACGTCGGTGCCACTCTTGAGCACGAGGCGTGGGTGGCGCAGGGCCTTCAAATGCAGCACCCCGTCGGCTGGTTCGAGGGCCGGGGCGTTGGCGTTCAGGTCGTTGGCCAACAGCGCGCAGGCCTCGAGCTCGTCGAGTTCGCCGCAGGCTTTGACGCCTTCGATGATCTTGTGGGCCTCGCGGCCGACGAGCCCCGACAGCTCGATCAACACTTTTCGCTCTTCTTCGAGCACGATCGACTGGGCGATGGCCAGCTCGTTGCCCAAGCCGATCATTTCTTGGGGTTCGACAAAGAGCGTTTGACCCGACCCCGACGCGTTGTGCACGATGCCGGTGACTTCGCGCTGGTGGCTCGACATGACGGGCACGACGTACCGGTCGTTGCGCACCGAATAATACGACTCGCGCAAGTTCGACCCGAAGCGCTCGTCGCGGAGCAGTTCGTCGAGCCGCGCGCGAATGCGCCGATGCAAGCCGCGCGCGTGTTCTCTCGCGTCTTTGAGCGCCGGGCTGGCTCGGTCTGAAATTTCGCCGCTCGTTTCGAACGAGCGGTCGAGGCGGGTGGCGAGGCGGTCGAGCACCGGCAAGTGGCGCCCGATCATCGCCAACCCGGGAAACTTTTCGGCCCGCTCGCTCAGCACTTCATTGCCGCGCTCGAAGGCGAAGAGCGCCTGGCACACGGCGATCAGCTCTCGCGGCTCGAGCATGCCGTCTTTCGCGGCGCGCTCGACCGAGGTGCGCACGTCGGCCACGCCCGCGATGGGCAGCGACAGCGGCTCGGCCTTGAGCGCCCGGGCTTCGGCGATCAACCGAAAGGCCCCCTCGACGTCGGCGCGGGTCGAAAGAAAGGGGCGAGCGACCGCGCGGGCCTTGCCCACCTCGGTGCGACACCGGCCGGCCAACGCTTGGCGAATGTCGTCAAAACCCAAAGACGACAGGGTGCGATCTGAGACGTCCACAACGGCTCCGCGGCAAAGGAGGAAAAACGAAGATGCTGCATACACAGCTCGCGTGATAGGCGCGAGGGTGTGTATGTAACGTTCGCTTTGACGGCCGTCTTGCTGGCGACTGACGGGTCGGCGCGACTTCGCGCGGCCCTCGACGCCGAGGCCCGGGGCGACGACGCCGCCGCCCTCAGCGCCGTCGAAGGGCTGATTCGCGACACCCCCACGTGGGAACTGCCGCGCCTCGAGGCCGTTCGCCTGAGGCTCAAAATGGGCCAGGGCCTTGAATTGGCTGAATTTCATGCCGACGTGGCCCGTTCGCTGGCTCCCGAAAATGCGCGCGCCCACTACTTGTGGGCCCTGGTCGAAGATGAGCGCGGCCACCGCCCAGAAGCCCGCCGGGCCCTCGAACTGGCGCTCTTTTACCGGCCCGACTTCGCCGAGGCACAGACCCGCCTCGGCGCCGTGTTGTGCACCGAGGGCGACTACCGGGCCGCGGTGAAGGTGTACCAGGCCTTTCTCGCCAAAAACCCAACCGACGTCGGTGCCAAGCTCCAGCTCGCGCTGGCCCAGGAGCGTTCGGGTGATGGCCCGTCGGCAGAGGCGACCTTGCGGAGCTTGGCCGCCAAGGCCCCCGCGAGCCGCCCGGTGGCCTTGCGAAACCTCGCCGCCTTGCTCGAACGCGAAGGCAAAGCCAAAGAAGCCGAGCAAGTTCGCGAGAGCATCGACGGGCCGTCTAAGAAAATGCGGGAGTTGAAGCGGTCAGCTCATTGACCGAGCCCCCCTCGACGTGCGCGTCTGTGCGGTATAGACGCACACGAGGAGGCAAATTGATGAAGCTGATCAATGCGGTGTGCTGTGGGGTCGCGCTGTTTTCACTCAGCGCGTGGGCCCAGTCGACGCCAGCGGTGCCCGAGGTGATGAAAGAGCTGCGAAAGATCGAAAGCGCCCAATACCGCGGCGAGGTCGACCTGTTGCGCATTGGCTACCAAGACGCCGCCAAGGCGCAGCCCACCGACGTCATGTCGCGGGTCTACGTCGCCTGGTGCTCGATGGTGTCAGACGACGCGTGGAACCAGCTCAAGAACATCGCCACCATGAACCCGGAGAACCCGTGGGTGCACTACGGCATGGGCCGCGTCTACGTCTCGTGGAAGATGCGCGACCCCGCCCGAGGCGAATTCGAACTGGTGCTGAAGAAAGACCCGGGGTTTGCCCCGGCGCTGACCGGTCTGGGCGACTTGGCCCGCCAGGCGAAAGATTGGTCGACCGCCGAGCGCAAGTACCACGAAGCACTGGCCCTTCAAGACGACCCGCTCGCGCATTCAGGTTTGGGGCTCACCTTGCTCGCCCTGGGCAAGACGGCCGAAGCCCAAAAAGAACTGGCGAGGGCGATTGCACTGTGGCCCGACCAGCCGGCGACGCTGTCGGCGTTGGTGCCACTGTTGGTGGCCGCGAAAGACCCGGGCGCGCTCGACGCCGCGGCCCGCGTCGCCGAATTGCGACCGCGCGACCGCGACGTGCGACGCCAGTTGGCCGACTTGCGCTTCGAGACCGGTGACCTCAAGGGCGCGGTGGCCGACTATGAAAAGTTGCTGACACTCGGCACCCCCGACGTGGCCGTCGTCAAGCGGGTGCTCGACCAGTACCGCACGTCGGGCGATGCCCCGAACGAAGCCCGCCTGCAGGCGATGCTGGCCACCCTCGACCGCGACGACCCGGCGCCGGTGCTGCGCCTGGCCGAGCTCAAGCTCGCCGCGAACGACGCCGAGGGGGCTCAAGCGCAGCTGTTGGCCGCTCTCGCGACCCGAAACGGGCGACGACCTACAACCTGCTGGCGAAGCTGCGCCTCAAGGCGAACGCTCCGTACGAGGCGCTCGAGCGCTACCGGCAGGCCTCGAAGCTCGAAGGCGACGGCGTCGAAGAAGCGAAAGCCGAAGTGGCCCGTCTCGAGAACGACTTCAAGCTGCCGAAGAAGGTGCCGCACGGCTCGGTCGACGCCATCTATTCGCAGGTCGCGACGTCGCTCGACGGTTTCTTCGCCGACAAGAAGCGAATGAACCCGAAGCTGGGAGGCGACATCAAGTTGCGGGTGCGGGTCGCTCCCGACGGCGTCGTGCAAGGCGTCGACGTGCTGACCGACACCGTGGGCGACTCGGCCTTGCTGGGCCACGCCTACGTCGCGCTGCTCGACGCCGAGTTCGAAAAGCGCAAGCGCGAACCGGTGTTCGAATTCGAGCTCGGGCAGAAAAAGAAGAAGTGACGCGCCGAAGTGCGGTACTGAACCGGGCGTGATTCGTTTCGGCATTGATGTGTGGGTGGCCGCGAAGTTTCGGGCCCTCCGTGGGCTGCGCGTGGGCGCCATCGTCAACCCGACCAGTGTCGACGCGCGGTTTCGGCACTTGGTCGACTTGCTGCACGAAGCCAAAGGCGTGCAGCTGCGCGCGCTCTTCGGGCCCGAACACGGCATTCGGGGCGAAGCGCAGTACATGGTGGCCGTGGGCGACGTGCCCCGCGACCGCCGCACCGGCGTGCCGGTCTACAGCCTCTACGGTTCGACCTTCGAGTCGCTCTCGCCCAGGCCCCAGTGGCTGGTCGGGCTCGATGCGCTCGTCTTCGACATTCAAGACGTGGGCTCGCGGTACTACACCTACATTTACACCATGGCCCTGGCGATGAAGGCGGCCGCCGCGGCCGGGGTGAAGTTCTTCGTGCTCGACCGGCCGAACCCGCTCGGGCTCGAGCGGCTCGAAGGCAACATCGTCGGTGAAAAGTACCGTTCGTTCGTCGGGCTTTACGCGTTGCCCACCCGGCACGCCATGACCGCGGGCGAAATCGCCCTGTTGCTCAACGCGCAAGAGGGTTTCGGTGCCGACCTCACGGTGGTGGTGCGAGGGGCTTCGTCGCCAGCATTGGTGGGCCGACACCGGCCGCGCATTCGTGCCGCCGAGCCCCAACATGCCGACGGTCGACACCGCACTGGTGTACCCGGGCATGTGTTTGGGTGAAGGCACCAACGTGTCAGAGGGGCGGGGCACGTGTCGCCCCTTCGAGCAGTTCGGGGCGCCGTGGCTGCGCAGCCACGAAGTGGCCGACGCGCTCAATTCGCTCGGGCTGCCGGGCGTGGTCTTTCGGCCGTGCTCGTTCACCCCCACCTTCGACAAATTCAAAGGCGAGTCGTGCGAGGGGGCCTTCATTCACGTCACCGACCGGGCGAAGTTTGCGTCGCTGGTGACCGGGGTGGCCGTGTTCTCGACCTGCCATCGCCTGGGGGGCAAGCACTTCAAGTGGCGCGACGACGCGTATGAATTCGTCGACGACGTGCCTGCTTTCGACCTGCTCTGTGGCACAGACCAGGTGCGCCGCGGCATCGAAAAGGGCGCTTCGGTGGCAACTCTTGTTACCGGTTTCGACCAAGAGCGACGTCGTTTCCTCCCCACGCGCAAGAAATTTTTGATCTACTCGTGACATGGCGGCGTTCGGCCTCTTCAGCGACAGCAACGGTGACCTCGTGCGCTTCGATTCGGCGCTCAAGTTGCTTGCCGACAAGGGCGCCAAGCGGTTTCTGTTCGCCGGCGGCAAATACGAAGACCTCGACGACTGGGTGAAGTGGAAGCGCGAAGAAATCAAAGCCCAGGTCGACTATTCGAACGCCGACTTTCTCGAAGACGTGCGCCGCTTTCTCATTGGGCTCGACCAGCTCGACCGCCCGGCCGCGTTCGGCACCATGTGGGAACTGGGCCGCTACATTGAAGAACTCACCCGGCTCAAAGACCGCGTGGTGCGCGCGCCCGAGAAGGGCTCGTTGCCGTACCAGAGTTCGTCGGTGCCCAAGAAGGCCGTCGACATGATGGGGTCGACCCTGTGCTGTGTCGTGCACGACAAGAACGACCTCGACAAAGAAGACATGATCAACGCGGCGGTGTTGGTTCACGGCAATGAAGCCGAACCCAAGCTGGTGCAAATTGGCCCCCGCTTCTTCGTCACGCCCGGCAAGCTCAGTGGCCCCAAGCCCACCGTCGGCCTGCTCGAACTGGGTGACAAGTTGACGTTCTCGGCGTTCACGCTCGACGGCGAAGTGGTCATCAACCAACAGCAGGTCGACCTGAGCGCCAAGACCAAGTTGACGGTGAAGTGATGAAGGTCGCGTTGCTCGGAGGCTCGTTCAACCCGCCGCACATCGGCCACTTGATGGCCGCGCTCTACCTGCGCGCGGCGGTCGGCAGCGACGAGGTCTGGCTCGTGCCCAGCTTTCACCACCCCTTTGGCAAGGCCTTGGCGCCATTCGATGACCGGGTGGCCATGTGTGAAGCCATGGCGGCCGACCTCGGCCCTTGGTTCAAAGTGAGCCGGGCCGAAAGCGAAGTCGGCAAAGACGGCAGAACCATTGAGCTTCTCGAGTACTTGTTGCCGAAGTACCACGGCACGCAATTTCAATTCGTGATCGGCTCCGACATTTTGGCCGACCTGCCGAAGTGGAAAGCGTGGCCCCGCATCGAGCAGTTGGTCGAGGTGGTGGTTCTGCACCGCGCGGGCTACCCGTCGCCGCGGGCGGTGGGGCCGCCGTTGGCCGAGGTCTCGTCGACCGCGATACGGGCCCAGTTCGAAGCGGGCCACGTGCCGAACGAATGGGTGCCTCGCTCGGTGCTGGCGTACGCGAGACACCGCCGGCTCTACGGCTTGTGACCGGCTGGTTTGATCTGCGTCGTTTGCGTGCTAGGCCCGCCGCCCATGGTGCGTCGTGACGACTCAAAGCCAACGGAAGGGCGACCGACCGAGAAGGCGGAGTCACGCTGCACAACACCAGCGGGTGAAAGCCCCGCGCGGGTAATCGCCGGAGAGCCCGGAAGCAGGCCACCACCGCAGGCAG
>JBGAIY010000691.1:0-2529 GCA_044225205.1 Myxococcaceae bacterium
CAGCGAAGGGCTTCACCAAGGCTCGGGTCAGCCGAAGCCACTCGAGCGGCGTCAGGCCGGTCGCCCGAAGCTGCGAAAGCAGCTGCGTGACCTCGACGCTGTCTTCGCCGCCTCCAGCACCGATTCTGACTCGCGTTGCGAGCGCCAAGACTCCCAGGTACCGCGCGAGTACCGCTTCGACCGACCGCGTTGCCTCGACCGCCATTCGCGCGGTCTTCGCCGCGTCGAAGACGAGCACCGCCTCGGCCAGCGGCTGCGGTGCTTCGCTGAGCACGGTGTCGCGCAGGCCTGTCTCGAGTTGGGGCAGGGCCGGAGGCTCCAGTTCGAGCCCGGAGGCCGCTCGGAGTGCCGCCGCGAAAGCGAGCGGTGTGTCAAAGCGTTCGGCCTCGGCCTTGGCCGCGCCCTTTTGAAGAACGGCGAACAGCGGCGCGGGCATGCTGTCGCCCGGTGAGGGGAGCGGCTGGGTGAGGTGGGCCTTCGCAACGGCGCGCAAGCTCTTGCCGTCGAAGGGCAAGCGGCCCGTGAGGCACTGGTAGGCCAAGATCGCCAGGCTGTAGACGTCGGCCCGGGTTCCCGCGGTCGAGGCGTCGAGCCATTGCTCGGGCGCCATGTAGTGTGGCGTGCCAACGACACTCCCGACGCTGGTCAGTTGGAGCGACTCCGATCTCGTGAGCCGCGTCGCGAAGCTTTGACCCAACGTGGTGCCCAGTGGCAGCTCCGTGAGCTGAGGCATTTCTCGTTCGTCGGCGAGTTCGACTCGACTCTGCGGGTCATTGTTCGTCGAGAGCCGAGCGATGCCCAAGTCGAGCAGTTTGGGGAGCCATCGGCCCGCGCGCTGCAACACCATGACGTTCGCTGGCTTGATGTCGCGATGAACGATGCCTTGGTCGTGGGCCGCATTGAGCACTTCGCAGAGGCGCTCAAAAAACGGCACGAACCGAGCGAGTGGCACCACGCCTTGTGCTTCGACGAGCTGGTCGAGTGGTCGGCCACGAACCAATTCCATCGCGATCCACAAGGTGCCGTCGGTCTCGATGCCGAAGGCATACACGTGGGCCGCGAAGGGGTGGTCGAGTCGACTCGCCAGCCGCGCTTCACGTAAAAACCGGTCGTTTGCTTCCTGCGAAATTTCGTCGCGACGAGTCAGTACTTTGATGACTGCTTCGCGACCAAGGGTGAGTTGCTCGGCAATGTAGACTTCGCCCGCCCCACCGGCGCCGAGCCGCGACCGCACCAAAAAGTCACCCAACGTGCGGCCGATGAACGACTCGGTCATGGCGCGATACTATTCGGTCGCCCTCGCCGTTCGTCGGTTTTTAGCCCGCGTTCCACGCGGCCAGGTGCCTGCCGGCTTGCCCTTGCTTTTTGCATCCCGAAGGTCACAAAAAGCGCATTTGAGGTCGAGGCTTTCGGCGTCACACACGCGCCCACCAAAGAAAATAGACGGGTTGTGGGCAAGCAGGGGCTGGCTGGTGGTGGCTCGGTTTCTGCTTTGGAGATGCTCCAGTCAAACGCCCCAACCCGGAGAAACCCATGAAGCCCTCAACCAAGCTTTCGTTGAATGTTGCGAACCTCAAGCGGCTGAGCTCTGCCGATGTTCGGTCGGCCCTCGGCGGCAGCGGCATGCTCAGCGCGGGCTGCAACAACAAATAAGCTCAGCGGCTCACGGCCCACAGCGCCGCGGCCCCGCGTGAGACGAGGTTTCGAATGCGAGCGGCTTCGCTGGGTGCCAGTGGGGCCGCTTCGTCTTGCTCGGCCTCGAAGACGCCCTCGTCGACCCAGTCGGCCAGGGCCGGCGGCAACAGCTCGTCGTCGACCTCTTTGGGTATGGTGGCGGTCTTCACCAGGCCAATGTGCAAGCCGCCCAGCTCGAGCATGGCGAAGACGTCGCTGAGCAACATCGTCGTCAGGGCGAACCCTTCGTCTGACAGCCCGGCGTCGTCGACCCAGCTCAGCAGCGCGTCTTGGCGGTTCTCGAATGCGTGTTGGTGCCGCTCTCGGTCTTTGGGGTGGTCGTCGAAGAAGCGCCACGCCGCCTCGACGAAACCCTCGTCGGGCACGTCGTCGAACGGCTTGGGCGCTTCGGCTTTCGCGCGCTTCGTGCGCACCGGAGGCGCGTCGGGTCGCAGGTCGACTTTCGCGCCCGAAACGACCAGGTCGTACAACCCCAGCAAATTGCCGAACATTCGGCGGGCCTGCGCCGGAGACTCGAAGCGCGGCTCGTCCTCCCACAGGGCTTGAATGACGACCGAAGCGGGTGCTTCGACTTGCGCGGCCTGCTTGAACACTTCGGCCACGTCTTCGGCGTCGGCCAGCGAGCCCGAGCTGGTCAGCATGGCCTGAAGCACTTCACGCCCCTCGAACTTGCGAACCAAGTCGCCCTTGGCGTCACCCCGGGCGTCGAGGTCGGGGGCCAGCTTCGGGGCTGGCCTCGATTTGGCGACCGCGCCGTCGACGTCGTCGACCACCTTGGCTTTGGTCGTGGCTTTCACCGCCGCCCGACGGCCCTTCGTTCGACCTTCACGTTTT
>JBGAIY010000692.1:0-2529 GCA_044225205.1 Myxococcaceae bacterium
CGGCAGCGCGAAAACCCACGTCGTGCAACGCCCGGCCGAGCTGCTGGAGGTGTTGGCGACCGAATTCGAGCTGCACTTTCCAAAGGGAACCGAGTTTTCGTGCGAGCAGCTCGTCTGGGGCTGAGGGCCCTCGGGTGGGGGCCTTGGCGCGAAGGCATTGCAATGTGGCCGAGTTCACCGTAGCCACGAGGGCGAAATGCCTACGAATTTCATTGAAGAGCTGACCTGGCGGCGACTGTTGCACGACTCGATGCCCGGCACCGCCGAGCTGTTGGCGAGCGGCGAGCGGGTGAAGGGCTACATCGGCTTCGACCCGACGGCCGACTCGCTGGGGGTCGGCAACCTGGTGCAGGTGATGACGCTGGTGCACTTTCAGCGCGCGGGTCACACGCCCATCGCCTTGGTGGGCGGCGCGACGGGCATGGTGGGCGACCCGTCGGGCAAGTCAGAAGAGCGAAATCTGCTGTCAGAAGAGGCGCTTCACCACAACCTGGCGTGTCAGCGGGCGCAGCTCGAGCGCTTCTTGGACTTCTCGGCCAGCGCGGGCGAGGGCGCGGCCGAAATCGTCAACAACCACGACTGGTTTCGCGGCATCGGGTTTCTCGAGTTCTTGCGCGATACGGGCAAGCACCTCACCGTCAACTACATGATGGCGAAAGACTCGGTGAAAAAGCGCATCTCGGGTGAAGACCGCGAGGGCATGTCGTTCACCGAATTTTCGTACCAGTTGATTCAGGGGTTCGACTTCTACTGGTTGTGGAAGAACAAGGGCGTCAAGTTGCAAATGGGCGGGTCTGACCAGTGGGGCAACATCGTCACCGGTACCGAGCTCATTCGCCGCAAAGCGCAGGGTACGGCCTTCGCGCTGACGACGCCGCTCATCACCAAGGGCGACGGCACGAAGTTCGGCAAGACCGAAAAAGGCAACATCTGGCTCGACCCGAAGCGCACCTCGCCGTACGAATTCTTTCAGTTCTGGCTCAACGCCAGCGACGACGACGTGAAGAACTACATTCGCATTTTCACGGTGCTCGACCGGGCCACCATCGAGGGGCTCGAGGCCGAACACGCGGCCGCTCCGCACGCGCGAGGGCTGCAGAAGAAGTTGGCGCACGACGTGACCGAACGGGTGCACGGCAAAGAAGGCGTGCAGGTCGCCCTCGCGGCAACCGACGTGCTCTTCGGCAAGGGCACCATCGACCAGCTGCGCGCGCTCGACGAGGCGCAATTCGTCTCGGTGTTCGTCGGGGCCGGCGTGCCGGTGGCCGAGCTGCCGCGCGACGCGTTCTCGAGCGGCGTACCGTTGATCGAGTTGCTCACCGAGCGCACGAAGCTGATCTCGTCGAAAGGCGAGGCCCGAAAGTTGATGGAGGGCAACGGCGTCGCGGTGAACAAAGAGAAGGTCACCGACGTGAAGGCGTTGGTCACCGCGGGCCAGCTCATCAACGGCCGGTACGTGTTGCTCCAAAAGGGCAAAAAAGACTTCTGCCTCGTCAAAGCCATTGGCTGATGTCTGACTTCGAAAATCGTCTCAAGAAGAACGCGAAGCACCGTCACTCGTGGGCGAAGCGCCAGGGGCTGACGGCGTACCGGCTGTACGACCTCGACATGCCCGAATGGCCGGTGGCGGTCGACTGGTACGCGGGGTGCGTTCACGTGATGGAGTACCCGTCGCGGCGCAAGGCGCGCGAAGGCCTCGAGCCGATGCGGGCCGAAGTGCGCCGCAGCATCGTGAGCGCGCTGGGGGTGCCGGCCGACGCGGTGTTCATGAAGACGCACGAGCCGAAGGCGTACGGTGAAAACCAGTACGGCCGCGTGTCGTCGGCGTCGAAGGTCGTGGTGGTCGAGGAGCACGGGCTCAAGTTCGAGTGCAACTTGTCTGACTACCTCGACACGGGGCTCTTTCTCGACCACCGAACGACGCGGGCGCGGGTTCAAAAAGAAGCCCAGGGCCG
Source organism: Myxococcaceae bacterium (assembly GCA_044225205.1). GTDB lineage: Bacteria > Myxococcota > Myxococcia > Myxococcales > Myxococcaceae > JAEUJT01. Next base: position 1,956 of record JBGAIY010000692.1, read on the forward strand.
CCGGGTGTTGAACCTCTTCGCGTACACCGGTTCGTTCAGCGTGCATGCGCGGGCCGGCGGCGCCACCGAGACGACCACGGTCGACTTGTCGAACACCTACTGCGACTGGGCTGAACGCAATTTCGCGCTGAACGGCTTCTCGGTGGCTCCGCGCGACCGGGCCCACCGCGTCATTCGGGCCGACGTGTTGGCCTGGCTCGAGGGCACGAGGGAGGTCTTCGACCTGATCGTGCTCGACCCTCCGTCGTTTTCGACCTCGAAGAAGATGGACCGGCGTTTCGAAGTACAGCGCGACCACCGCTGGCTCGTGCAAACCGCGTGTTCGAAACTGGCCCCGTCGGGCACGCTGTATTTTTCGACCAACTACTTGGGCTTCGAGCTCGACGAGCGTTTGGTGGCCGAAGAAGAGCTGACCCCGAGGTCGATACCCGAAGACTTTCGCCGCACGGTGCACCGGTGCTGGCGGTTTTCAGCGCAGGCTCATTCGGGTTGAACGGTTCGCCGGCTCTCGGGGCGTTCGGGCAGTGGCGCCGAGGGCCCGACGCGGGAGACCATTTGAAACGCGAAGTAGAGC
>JBGAIY010000693.1:0-2519 GCA_044225205.1 Myxococcaceae bacterium
GGTCATGCGAAGCCACCAGCGGGCCCGCAGCGTGTACCAGGCCGACGTCTTGCTCTCGGGCACGGTCGGCGAGCTCGCCGACGAAGACACCCGCACCGTCGAACGAACCTACGACGAATGGGACGAGAGCCAGCGGGCCTACAGACGAAAATGGTGTCGGCTCACCAGCCGCGTCGTAGCCATCGGCGCCCGAGGCGACGCGCGGGCCGCATTGCGCGACGTGAGGGCTCGCCTGGCCGCCACGACGACCAAGCTTCGGGCCATTTTCGAGCAGCTCGACGCCGAACGGGCCTGGCGGCTGAGACAACGGCACGGCCCCGACGTCGACGTCGACGCGGTGGTCGCCCGGTATGGTTCGTTGCGCGCCGGGCACTGCAGCGAAGACCGGCTCTACGCCCAGCGCCGCCGTCACTCTCGAGACACGGCGGTGTTGCTGCTCGTCGACACCTCACTGTCGACCGACGCCTGGGTCGCGAACCGCCGGGTGCTCGACGTCGAGAAAGAAGCCGTCATCGCCGTCGGCGACGCGCTCGACGGGCTGTTCGACGACGTGGCGGTCGCCGCGTTTTGCAGCCAGTCGCGTCGCGACTGCCGATACGCGGTCGCCAAAGGGTTCGACGAGTCGTGGCAGGCCGGTACCGAGCGCGTCATGAGCCTCGAGCCGGCCGGGTTCACGCGAATCGGGCCTGCGTTGAGGCACGCGACCGCCGAGCTGCTCACGCGCGGCGCGCGCCAAAAACTGCTCTTGCTGATCAGCGACGGCAAACCCAGCGACGTCGACCGCTACGAAGGCCGCTACGGCGTCGCCGACGTACACCGCGCCGTTCGCGACGCCGAAGCCTGCGGAGTCGTGACCCACGCGCTCGCGGTCGACCCCAGCGCGAAGGCGTGGCTGCCCTCGATGTTCGGCCACGGGCGCGCGTCGGTCATGAACCAACCCCACGAACTCGTGACCGCCTTGGCCTCGGTCGTCGCGACGGGCCTGCGCCGATGACCGCGAACTCGCGCGCGCTCGCGGTCGCCCCCAACGCGAAAGCGTGGCGGCCCTCGATGTTCGGCCACGAGCGCGCGTCGGTCGTGAACCAACCCCACGAGCTCGTGGCCGCCTTGGCCTCGGTCGTCGCGAAGGGCCTGCGCCGATGACCGCGAACAGGCGCGCACTCGCGAACCCTCCTGGCGGCACCCTCATGTGGCTCATCGTCGGCCTCGAGTGCCTGACCTTCGCCATCGTCTTCACCATGATCGCCGCCTTTCGCGCTGGGCAGCCGGCGGCGTTCGCGTTGGGCCAAGCGGCGCTGTCGCGGCCCCTCGCCTTCGGCCTGACGCTGGCGCTCGTGACGAGCGGGTTGTGCGCCGCCGAAGCCGTGCACGCTCTGCGGGAGCGGCGCCCCCAAGCGGCGCGCCGCTTCATCGCCGTGGCCCTGGCGCTCGGCACTGGGTTCGTCGCGCTCAAAGTTCGCGACGCCGTCTTGCACTTGCGGCAAGGGCACGCCCTGGGCGCCTCCGACTTTTGGGACGCGTACGTGCTCTCGACCGGCTTTCACTTCATTCACGTGGTCGTGGGCTTGGGGTTGTTGGGGTTCGCCTGGCTCGCACTGCGCCGCCGGGTCGCCGACGTCGAAACGGTGGCCGCCGTCGCGCTGTTTTGGCACCTCTGCGACCTGGCGTGGTTCTTTCTGTTCGCGCTTTTCTACTCGAGGGTCTGACGGTGCGCCTGGTGACGTGGTCTTTGCTCGTGGGTCTGTCGGCGGCCTCGGTCGCCTCGGGCCAACCGACGGTCGCGCTCATCATCGCGGGTCTCAAAGCGCTCTTGGTCGCCCGAGAATTCATGGAGCTCAAGCACGCCCACCCGCTGCACCGCCGAGGCTTTGCGCTGGCCACCGTCGCGCTGGTGGTCGTGTTGGCCGCGGTGACCTGGCCGCGCCCACCCGGGCTACCAGCCGCCGACCCGAAACAGCACCCCCACCACCACGAAGAGCACCGAGACGACGGTGACCGGCACGATGTGCAGGGCGAGCGCCCCCAACCGCTTGGGCGTCAGTGACGGTATGAGGCGAAGCCTCGCGTCGGCCGCGAGCAACACCGTCAGCGCGAGGAGCCCGAGTTTCGCGAGTACGGCGCGCGCCACGGGCGAATGGAGGTTGGCCCACTCCGCCACCGGCAGCAGATCGGTCGCGAGCCAAACCCCGGTGACGACTTGGGTCAGCAGCGCCGGTATGCCGACGCGTTCGTACCCCGTCTCGAAGGCGCGCAGCTCTTCGATGCTGCGTGAAGCGAAAGCGCGGGGCAACACGGTCAGCGCCAAGACGAGGTGCCCGCCGACCCAAACCGTGGCTCCCACGACGTGAAACAACAGCACAATGAGGTGAAGTGTCATGCCGACTGCAGCTGCAAGGCACGGCCCACCCGAACCCGAACAGCGCTTGACGCAGATCAAGCTGACGTCGGCGGCCGGGGCCTACTTTGCGACCAATAAAAGGCGGCCATGCGACGTTATCGGTTGAAGCTCATCACCATAC